>NZ_OY762269.1:1500000-1737500 GCF_963665245.1 uncultured Paludibaculum sp. | reverse complement strand
TGAGCGTGCTGAACATGACAACGCGCACGCGGGGATAGTCACGGCGGATGATGCGCAGAGCATCCAGCCCGTTCATCTCCGGCATCTCTATGTCGAGCGTGACGACATCGGGCTGGCATTCCTTGATCTTTTCCAGGGCGATGAGCCCATTGGAAGCGACGCCAGCCACCTGGATATCCGGTGCCTCCTCCAGCACATGGGAGACCAGGCGCCGGATGACCACGGAGTCGTCGACGATGAGAACCCGGATCTGTTGGCCGGGCTGCAGAGTTCTGCGGAGAAGGGCCGCCATGCTGACCTACATCGAAACGCCAGCCAGCCGCAGTTTGTCCCGCAGAACATCCACGGTGAATGGCTTCATGACGTACTCGTTGGCCCCGGCTTCGACAGCGGCGGCGACCTGCCCCATCTCGGTCTCTGTGGTGACCATCACGATGGGCAGAGCATCGTAGCGACGGTCAGCGCGCAGACGTAGCAGAAGGTCCATGCCGTTCATGCCGGGCATATTCCAATCGACCAGTGCGAGGTTGAAGTCGCTGGGCTGCCGGTCGAGGATATCGAGGGCCTGTACGCCGTCGCCGGCCTCCTGGACCTCGTAGCCAAGCTGTCCCAGCGTGCGCCCGAGAATCATGCGAATTGCCCGGGAGTCATCCACAATCAGTGCTTTTCCCACGTTTCGACCTTTCCTTCCAGTTTCCTGGCAGAGTGACTGGACCCGGCTGGGGTGTTCCGGCCGGGTCCAGCGACAGGCGTTCTAGAACCTGTACTTGCTGACAATGGCTTGCAGTTGGGCCGCCATGCGGCTGAGTTCGGCGGCGGCCCCTTGGGTCTCCGTCGCACCCTTGGTTGTACTCTTGGCAGCTTCAGCCACGCCCGAGATATTGCTGGCAATAGCGTTGGTGCCCTTAGCGGCCTCGTTGACACTGCGGCCGATCTCGTTGGTAGTGACCGTCTGCTCCTCGACGGCGGAGGCGATGCTGTTGGAGATGTCGTTGATCTGATTGATGATCGAACCAATCTCTCCAATCGCCTTGACGGCTTCCTTGGTGTCGGTCTGGATGGCGTCGATCTTGCCCCCAATCTCCTCGGTCGCCTTGGCGGTTTGCTTGGCCAACTCCTTCACCTCATTGGCGACGACGGCAAATCCCTTGCCGGCTTCGCCAGCGCGGGCGGCTTCGATGGTGGCGTTGAGAGCCAGCAGGTTGGTCTGCTGCGCGATGGAAGTGATGACCTTGATCACCTTGCCGATTTCCTGGCTGGATTCGCCCAGCTTGTTCACGGTCTGATTGGTGGAGTGGGCGGCGCCGACGGCGTTTCTGGCCACTCGCGCGGCTTCGTTGGCGTTCTTGGCGATTTCGCGAATGGAAGCCTGCATCTGCTCGGCCCCGGCAGCGACGGCCGAGACGTTGCGGGAAACTTCGTCACTGGCGCCGGCGACCACATTGGCCTGCGTAGCGGTCTCTTCGGCATTGCCGGCCATCTGCTGGCTGACAGCGGTGAGCTGCTCGGCCGAGGAGGCAATGGTTTGCGTGTGCTGCGAGAAGCTGCGGATGCTGTCATGCAGGTCCGTAGCCATGCGGCCGATGTCGTCCTTGAGCCGGGCATGGTCGCCGCGGTAGCTGCCCTGAACGCGAGCGGTGAGATCGCTTTGGGCGATCTTGGACAGCACGGCAGAGGACTCCTGCAAGGGGGCGACGATGGCGTCGAGGGTTTGGTTTACACCTTCGATGATGCGGCGGTAGTCGCCCTGGTGCTTGCTCGCGTCGGCGCGGACGCTAAGCTGCCCAGCCACGGCGGATGTCACAAGCTTGGAGCTGTCGTCTGTCACCGCCCTGATGGCATCGACCATCAGTGTGAGGCTGTCGTTGATCTTAGCGAACTGAGCCCTTGCCTCCGCGGTAAACTCGTCTGCTCCCGCCAACTTCAAGTCCACTTCCAGATCACCCTTGGCAATCTGCGCCAGGTTGGAAGCCACCCGGACGACTTCGTTGTTGGTGTAGTCCTTTACCTTCACGATTGCGGTAAGGTCCTGGACGACTTCCACAAAGCCGATGTGCTCGCCCTTGACGTTGTTCAGCCTGGACGATTGCTGTTTGCAGTTCTGCCCGTTCCAATCGAAGTATGTTTCGCCGACGCCCTTGCTGAGCTGTACGAGGCCGCAGTTGTCCGTCTTGCAGATGTTGGCTCTGGCCGACGAACAGGGCATCCCCGGCGCATCTGCCCGACTGCGGATGATGTTGTTCTTCACCATCAGCACTTCAAACGCCTTGTTGAGGAACACCCATTTCATGTCCTTGTCGATCACGTGGATCGGGAACGGCACGGCGTCGATGATCGACTGATACCAGTTGACCTTGTCCACAACGACATCGAGTGTGGCATTCACACCTTCGATGACCTTGCGGTAGTCGCCGCGATGCTTGCCGACATCGGCGCGCGTGGCAAACCGGCCTTCCTCCGCCTCTTTCACAAGCATGCTGGCGTCAGCGACCAGTGCGGCTATGTTGCCGATGCAGTTGTTGAGATTGTTCTTGATCTCGTTGAAGTCGCCGCTATAGCTGTCGGTGATCTTGGGCGGGAGTTCGCCCTTGGAGATGCGGTCCATGTACTCGGCCGACATGTTCAGAGGGCCGATAACCGCGTCGAGGGTTTGATTGACGCCATCGATAATCCGCCGGTAGTCGCCCTGATGCTTCGAGGCGTCGGCGCGGGTGGCCAGTCTACCAGCCAGTGCAGCGCCAACCAACATATTGGCGTCGCTGACGAGCGCCTTGATGTTGTCGATACAGTTGTTGAGATTATTCTTGATCTCGTTGAAGTCGCCGCTGTAGCTGTCAGTGATCTTGGGCGGGATGTCGCCCTTGGAGATGCGGTCCATGTACTCGGCCGACATGTTCAGGGGGCCGATCACGGCATCGAGGGTCTGGTTGAAACCGCCCACGATCTGGCGGTAACCGCCCTGGAACTGCTCGGCATTGCCGCGGCTGGCGAGGTTGCCGGCGATGGCGGCCTTGGCGAGCCGGTCGGCTTCGCCGATGAGGCGGCGGAGGGTTTCGACGACCTGGATGAAGCTCTTGCCAAGCAGATCCTGCTCGGACTTCGCTTGGACGTCAACGGTCACGTCGCCCGCGGCGATCTGCTGGGCCAGGGCCGCGCGGTCCCTGATGACCGCCGACATCGCGCGAAAGGCGCGGGCGAGGGCACCCAGCTCATCCTTGCTATCCAGCTCGATCTTCACGTCGACGTCACCCAGGGCGAGCCGTTCAGCCGCAGCCTGCATCGTCTTGAGCGGTTGGGCAATGATGCGTGTCAGGAAGAAGCCGAAACCGATGGCGATAAGCATACCGACGCAGACACCGATGACGATCTTCGTCGTCGCCGCCGCGGCACCGGCTTGGGCAGCGTTGTATTCCTGCTCCGCGACCTGCACATTGATGTCGATGAGCTTGCTGAGCACCCGGCGGACTTCCTTCTGGGTCGGGAGCGCCTCGCCATAGATGACGGCCCAGGCCTGCTTATCCTGGCCATTCATGGCGAAGTCCATGATCTGCTTGCGCTGCTTCACATAGTCTTTGTAAGCAGAACGGAGAAGAGGTAGGTTCTCCGTCTCGGCTTGGACGAAACCAGTCTTGGAGTAGGTATCGATGTACGCCTCGAACTTCTTCGCTTCCTCCTCGATGGCGTTCATGTGCTCACGGCGCTGGGCCCGGTCGCTGGTTCCGAGCATCTGCCAGACCTGCGTACGAGTCAACAGGAACGAGGCGTTGGCGTAACCCAGGTCGCGGATGGACACTACCCGATCCGCGTACATCGTCCGGGTGCGACCCTCCAGATCATTCAAACCGGAATAGCCCAGCCAGCCGATGACTCCGGCAATCGCTGCAACCAGCACGAAACTGACCAGCAGCTTGGTGCCAACTTTTTGATCATTCAACCACTTCATACATCACCTTCCCTAGCCCGCCAATTCTCTTTCGACGTGGACATTCAGACTTGCGCGGTTGTGCCTCGCATGGGCCTTGCGGCCGGTGCGGACAGGCCGAGACCTCATCACTGACACTCGCCACCTGTCAGTTTTCGAAAAACAGGGCCGCCTGGCGAGACGCGCTGGAACAGCGACGTGAGTTCGCCGGGCATTTCCTGTGTGTGCTCGGTGGCGAGCAGACCGTCGGGCGCCAGTGCCCGGTGAAACATTGTAAGTACCGCCGCTCTTTCAGCAGGCTGAAAATGCAGCAGGACATTCTTGCAAACGACCACGGAGTAGCCGTGACCGATCTCCTGGAGCGACAGCAGATCGTGGCGCTGATAGGTGATGCGCCTTCGAATCTTCTCGATCGCTCGAAACTGCCCGGGCTCGCCGGCGGGCTCGAAGTACTTCTGGAGGATGCCCTCGGGCAGACGCGCGAGGTCCGCCTGAGGGTATAGACCCGACTCCGTGGTGCGAGCAAACTGTCCGGTGCTCTCCACGTCGGTGGCGTCGATCCGTAGATTATTGAAAGCGAAGTGCCCCATCCGTTCGGCAAAGAGGATGGACAGCGTGTATGGCTCCTGACCAGTGGCCGCGCCGGCGTCCCAGACACGGGGATGGCTGCGGCCAGCCAGAATAGGGAGGCTTTGCTCCACGAGCTGCTCCATTACCTGCTGATCCCGGAAGAAGAAGGTGAAGGCCATAGTCAGGCTCTCCTCCGTCCGAGTGGCGGAGCGGACGCAGCCGCCGCAAGGCTCGCAAACGTCCGCCCAGATGTTAGCAGGACCGGCATCATACACCTCAGAACCGGTACTTCGACACGATGGCCTGCAGCTTGGCAGCCATGCTGCTGAGCTCGGAGGCAGCGCGCTGGGTTTCCGTGGCGCCCTTCGTGGTGCTCTTGGCCGCTTCGGCGACACCGGAAATGTTGCTGGCGATGGAATCGGTTCCGCTGGCGGCGACGGCGACGCTACGGCCAATCTCGTTGGTTGTGACCGTCTGCTCTTCGACGGCCGAGGCAATGCTGTTGGAGATATCGTTGATCTGGGTGATAATGCCGCTGATCACTCCGATGGCCTCCACGGCTTCGCGGGTGCTGCCCTGGATAGCTTCGATCTTGCCGCCGATCTCCTCGGTGGCTTTGGCGGTCTGCTTGGCCAGTTCCTTGACCTCGTTGGCAACGACGGCGAAGCCCTTGCCGGCCTCCCCAGCGCGCGCCGCTTCGATGGTGGCGTTGAGCGCAAGGAGATTGGTTTGCTGGGCGATCGACGTGATGACCTTGATCACCTTGCCGATTTCGAGACTGGAGCCACCCAGCCGATTGACTGTCTCGTTGGTGGACTGGGCGACGGTGACGGCGTTCTTGGCGACGCGGGCCGCCTCATTCGCGTTCTTGGCGATCTCGCGGATGGAGGCCTGCATCTGCTCGGCGCCGGCGGCTACCGAGTTGACACTGGTCGAAACTTCTCCGCTCGCGGCGGCGACAACCTCGGCCTGGGTGGCCGTCTCCTCGGCGTTGCCGGCCATCTGCTGGCTGACGGCTGTGAGTTCTTCGGCGGAGGACGCGACCGTCTGCGTGCTCTGGGAGAAGCCACGCAGGCTGTCATGCAGATCCTGGGCCATGCGGTTGATGTCGTCCTTGAGGCGGGCGTAGTCACCGCGGTAGTCACCCTGGACGCGGGCGGTCAGATCGTTCTGGGCGATGCGGGCCAGCACGGCCGAAGCTTCATTCAAAGGCTTAATGACGGCGTCGAGAGTGGCGTTGAAGCCTTGCGCGACCTTGAGGAAATCGCCTCTGTGCTTGTTGAGATCGGCGCGCTGGCTCAGGCGTCCCTCGACGGCGGCATCGGCCAGGGCCAGCGAGTCCGCGATGAGGACATTGAGGGGCGTGACGATGGCATCGAGCGTGGCGTTGAAGCCGGCCACGATCTTGCGGAAGTCGCCGCGATGGACGTTGGCATCGGCTCGGACATCGAGACGGAGATTGGCGCCGGCGTCGGCTAGTTTGTCGACGTCCACCATGAGCCGCTTGAGGTTGGCACGAACCCCCTCGATGGTCTCGTTGATGAAGGCCTTCTTGCCGGGGAAGCGCTCGAGTTCGGCCTCGAAGTTTCCTTTGCCAAACTCGGCGATGCAGGCCATGGCCTTCTTCTTGACGGCGATGTGGCCGCTTACCATTTCGTTGACGCCTTCGGCCATCTCGCGGTAGGCACCGGCAAACTGCGAGACGGGGATCACCACATCAATGTCACCTTTGATGTGTTCTTCCGACATGCGTTTCATCTCCGCGACGAACCGGTGGAGAGGCTGGGCCATGGCCTCAATGATCACGTTCACGCCATCCATGCGCTCGCGGGCGATCTCGGAGGCTCCGTCGACATTCGGATCCAGGCGGGCAGCGAGCTCGGCACGCTGCTGCGCCGCGGCCACGCGGAGCACCTCCTCGTGAACGATGTGATCTTCTTCGGCCGAGGGATCGAGCATCTGGACAACGCCGGTGACCTCGCCGGAGGCGTTTGTCTGGGGCACCGTCGCCACCTTGAGGTGCACGGCTTTGCCACGAATCTTCGCGACCGCCACAGTCGTGGAAGACTGCCTGGTGCGGATGGCGCGCTCAGCCGAACATGTGCCTTCCCGGCAGGCGGCCATGTCGAACAGGTCCCAGACCTTCAGGCCCACACATTCGTGGACAGAGCGACCGGCCAACCGGGCGGCGGGTCCATTGATGGCCCTAATTGTGTGAGCGACGTCGGCCATCACCAAGGGCAATGGGAAGTCGTCGAAAAAGAGGGCTTTCTGCGCGTCGGTAACGACGCTGGTCTCATCGATAGCGTTTGACATAGCAATCTCCTCCATGAGTTGTTCTGATGCGGGGACAATACAAAGGTCAGACCAACGCCTCTGCCCCGCGCTTCCGCATAGGCAAGCCTGCCGTGAAGCCTGACGACACGTCCACCGTGCGCTCCGTGTCGAGAATCAGCAGCAGTCGGTCCTTGAGTTTGAATACGCCCTGAATGAGCTCTCGGGCGGTTGCTTCCAGGTTGTCCGGCGGCCTCTCATAGGTGGACTGAGCCACCTCGAGCACATCTCCGATCTCGTCCACGAGGAGGCTAACCGCGCCTTCCTGAACCCGGACGACCATATTCATGGCCGCCTCCTGGTCTTCGCGTGGGGGCAGACCGAGGCGACCGCGCATGTCGACGGCGGTGACGATCTGGCCACGCAGGTTGATGAGCCCCTTGACGACTGTCGGAGCCAAGGGCACAGAAGTCAGGTCCTGGTGCCGGAGCACTTCCTGGACGTTCAACACATCAATGCCGAAGAAGAGATCGTCGACAAAGAACGTTGCAAACTGCGTACTCGACAGATGGTCGATTGCGGCGATGACTGGTGTCTGTTGCATGGCGTTACCTCCCCGCCGGAGCGGAACCGGCCGTTTCCAGCGCCGAAAGCGCGGCGGCGAGCTTCGCCACGGAACGCACCATCGATTCGCTGTCGAACTTTCGCAGATACTCTTCGAAGCCCGGATCGGCGTTGTAAGTGTCCGCCGGGTCACCAGGTGTCAAGGCCAAGATCGGTAGAGTGTCTAGTCCGGGCTTGGAGCGCACGGCGTGCAGCAAGGACTGGCCTCCGGAAGGTGGCAGATCGATGGATGCGATAAGGACATTCACGGTCCGCTGTTCGAGGGTACGCAGCACTTCCTGCTCAGTTCCGGCTTCCACTACCTGATAGCCGGCAGTCTCGAGGTCGGACCTCAGAATGCTGCGGGAGAAAGCAGAGCCGTCGGCCAGTAATACGGTGGCAGCACTATCGACGGGCTGGCTTTCCTCAAACCAGTCGATGCGCGCCGCCTGCAGGACGGCGTGGAGATCGAGGAAGTCGGTCACCTTGCCACCGACGGTGGCTGAACCGAGCAAACCCCGGCGGCCGCCGCGATGCTGAATGCTGGCCGGGTCTTCGACGATGTCCAGGATCTGGTCGACCACGATGCCGACACTGCGATCGCGGTCGCTGAAGACAATGGCTTGGACGGGATCGCGGGAGTAAGAGTCGTCCATCCGCTCCGGTTCCAGAATGGAAGCCAGGGAAACCAGCGGCAGGATGGTATCGCGATACTGGATGACCTTATGTCCGCCAGCGTTCTCGAGGGATGAGGCGTGAAACTCTTCGAGCCTGGCGACCAGAGCCAGCGGCACGGCCAGACGGTCAAGTGAGCCGGCGCTGAACAGCACCAGGCGCTTCAGTTGTGACTCCGCTGCAGATTGCTTCTGGCGAGACTCGCCGCGATTCTGCTCGGCCGTACCCGTGAGGACTCCGGACCGCTGTCCGATGCCGACAACATCGAGGATCAGGACAACGCGGCCGTCACCCATGATGGTGGCGCCGGCATAGGCGGTGAGGCCCTTCAGTTGCTTGCTCAGCGGTTTGACAACGATTTCCTGGGTATCGCTGATGCCGTCCACGACGAGACCGAATTGCCGGTCTTCCGCCTGCAGCACCACGATGTTCACTGCCTCTTGGTCGGCCGGGGTGGGCAGCTGCAGCACTTCGTTGAGATAGGCGATAGGTAGAAGCTGTTCGCGCCGGCGGTAGACACGAGTGCCGTGAATGCGCTCAATCTGTTTGCCACCCGCTTCACCTTCCAGGCGGATGAGCTCCAGCAGATTGACCTGCGGGATGACGAAACGTTCGCCGCCGCTGGTGACAACGAGACCCGGAATGATCGCCAGAGTGAGCGGGATCTTCAGCCGGACGGTGGTGCCCAGACCGACACGGCTGGATACGTCGACCAGGCCGCCGATCTTTTCTATATTGGACCGCACCACGTCCATGCCGACGCCGCGGCCGGAGACCTTGGTCACCTGCTCCGCTGTGGAGAAGCCGGGGTGGAAGATGAGATTCATCGCCTCCCGATCGCTGACCTGCTCCACCTGCTCGGGCCGTAAAATGCCCCGTTCCAGCGCCTTCTGCTTCAGCCGGGACAGATCGATGCCGGCACCGTCGTCACTGATCTCGATGTTGACGTGGCCGCCCTCGTGATAGGCGCGAAGAAAGATGGTGCCAGCCGGTTTCTTGCCCGCGGCTACGCGAACGGTGGGATGTTCCACGCCGTGGTCGCAGCAGTTCCGGACGAGATGCGTGAGCGGGTCCTTGATGGCCTCGATGATGGTCTTGTCGAGTTCCGTCGAGGTGCCATCCATCTCCAGGCGAATCTGCTTGCCGAGGGCATAGGCGATGTCGCGCACCACACGCGGGAGCTTGTTCCAGACCACGCCAATGGGCTGCATGCGCGTCTTCATGACGCCTTCCTGCAACTCGGTGGTGATCAGGTTCAAGCGCTGAGAGGTCGAATTCAGCGACGCATCATCAATCTGCGTGTTGTACTGCAACACCTGGTTACGAGCCAGAACGAGCTCGCCCACCAGGTTCATGAGTTTGTCGAGCAGGACGACGTCGACCCGAATGGCGGAGTCGGAGACTGAGGAGTAGTGCTCAGCGCTCTCGGCGGCTGCACTGACCGGCTCAGCTGCCTCCGGAGCGCTGTCCGGCTGCGAGGGCGTTGGGTCTACGGCGACCGGTGTCGGAGCCTCCGCCCGCACGGCAGGTGGCGGCGTGGCCGCGGCAACTGGCGCGGGCGAGGGAGCTACTTCAGGTGCGATTTCGGGTGCCAGAGCCGCCTTCTTGAGCCGATCGGACAGCTCATCGTAGGTCACTTCGCCTTCCGTTCCCGTGGTTTCGATCAGCGAGAGGATCGATCTCACGGCATCAATCACCTCCAGAATCAGCGAGATGATCTTTCCGTCGGCATCGAGTTCGCCCGCTCGCAGCTTGCTGAGCAGGTTCTCGGCGGCATGGGTTACCGATTCCAGTCTGGAGTATTCCAGGAAGCCGCATGTTCCTTTAATGGTGTGGAAGGTGCGAAAGATGCTGCCTAGCAGCTCAATGTCCTTGGGCCGGCGTTCCAGTTCGACGATCTCGTTGTCGAGCCGGGCCAGATTCTCGTTGCTCTCAATGAGAAACTCGCGAATTACTTCATCGTCTTCCAGCATGATTTCACCCCTGTCCTTCTACTGGCTTCCCTATAAACAGGGCGAGACGCCCTTCGTCGTATCCTTTGATGTCCGCGTCCACATCCATGCGCAGCATGGGGGTCTTCATCACCTGGGCAGCGTCGGCGGGCACGTCCTTGAGGTCGCAACACACCTCGCTCAGCACCACACGAGCCGTCTCATGGAAGAACCGCGAGCAGATGTTGAGGACTTCCCTAATGGTTTCCAGGAGGTCGGGTTCGAGTTTTCCACTGCGGACGGCCGAGGAGGCTGCAAAGGGCGGGAAGAGTAGCATGGCTCCACCGGCATTGGCGGCGAGAACCAAGTCGAACACGCAGATGCAGACTCGATTCGTGGCTGCCTCACGGTAGATCCCATAGACCTTGGGAACCTTTGGGGTCATGTCAAGCGGCGTCGACTTGACGACAGTTACCGGCCTGCCAAGTATTCCGGATAGAAGTGTCCCAATTTGAAGCACCGTCGGTAGCTTGGGTGGTGCGTTCATGGCCGTAGCACCTTGTCGAGCGCGACCTGGAAGTGGTCCGCGGTGAAGGGCTTACTGATGAGGTAGTCGGCTCCCGCGCTAGCCGCCTCGTTGCGCATCTCTTCGGTGCATTCCGTAGTAACGAAGACGAACCGGGTTCCCTGCTGATTCTCCCGGATCGTGCGGAGGAGTTCCAGCCCCGACATGCCCGGCATGTTCCAATCGCACAACATCAGATCCGGAACACCATTTTTCAGCAAGGCCAAAGCCTCATCGCCATTGGAGGCTTCCTGGACGTTCTCGCTGCCGTATCCGATCTGGCGCAAGGTCCTCCGAACGATCATGCGCATCGCCTTGCTGTCATCGACCACCAGTATGTTCATCAGCTATCCTCTATTGATCGCGGGGCGGTTCACTTGGCCCACATACCCCTAGGACTAGTCATCGGGGTGTACTGGGTAAGTAGATACCCCGATGCATATTAGTTCGGCCATGGCCGCATTTCACATTAGGGCGGGTGGGATAAATGTAGTTTTGCTAACATTCATAGCGTACTAATTTGCACAGATTTATAATCAGTAATCAGAATAAGATAGGGCTATAAGCGGTACTAAAAACGGCCCCGGCGGACTACAGCCTCTCTGGAACTCTTTGCTAAGTGTCGCGGCACTTACTCTCTTAGCCCTCTGCCCTAATGGAAAGCACCTGGAGTGCCGATTTGATGAACTCCAGCCCTGGAATGCCGGAGCGCAGGGATTGGGAGAGGAGACGCTGGGCGCGGCTGCGCCTTACAGCGGCGATCGAACTACTAGGTACTCTATGTTTGCCATCATTGGAATCTTCGTTGTGTTCGGCTGCATTGCCGGTGGCTACTTCCTGGAGAAGGGCAACTTCATGGTCTTGCTGCAGCCGGCCGAGTTGCTGATCATCGGCGGCGCGGCGGTGGGCTCGGTGCTGATCTCGAATCCGCCCAGTATCCTTAAGAAGCTGGTCAGCAGTGGTTTACAGGTTTTCAAGGGGTCGCGGTACACAGCGACGGTCTATCTGGACACGTTGAAGTTCCTCAGCGAGTTCTTCGACGCGGCGACGCGGCGCGGCCTGGTGAGTCTGGAAGATGACGTGATGGACCCGGCGAAGAGCGCCCTATTCCAGAAGCACCCCACGATGACGAAGAACCCGGAGGCCCTCAACTTCTTCTGCGATACGATGCGCAGCGTACTGGTTGGAGGCATTTCCTCGCACGATATCGATTCGATCATGGAAGCGGACCTGGAAGTCCTTCAAAAGAGGAGCAAAATGCCTGCGGCGGCACTCTCCACGATGGCGGACAGCCTACCCGGATTGGGCATCGTCGCGGCGGTGTTGGGTGTTGTGATTACGATGGGCGCACTGGGTGGACCGCCCGAGGAGATCGGCCACAAGGTGGCCGCGGCCCTCGTTGGAACCTTCCTGGGCATCCTGCTGTGCTACGGCCTGGTCGGCCCCATCTCCCAGAACATCAAGAAACAGGTGGACGACCAGACCGAGTATTTCCTCTGTATCCGCATGAGTCTATTGGCCTATGTGAAGGATATTCCGCCGGCGCTGGCCCTGGAGGCGGCGCGGCGCTCCATCCCGCACAATGTTCGTCCTACCTATGCCGAGATGGATAAGGCATGCCGGGCGGCGCGCGGCGCGGGGGTCGCGGCATGAGCGGCCGGCACAAGGAGCAGCCGATCATCATCATCCATAAGCATGTCGACCATGACGAGGAGCATGGCGGCGCATGGAAGGTGGCCTATGCGGACTTCGTGACGGCCATGATGGCGCTGTTCATCGTGCTGTGGCTGTTGAGTTCGAGCGAGAAAGTACAGAAGGCCGTGGGCGGCTACTTCCAGGATCCAACCGGCACAGGCCGTCAGGTGGGCTCGACGAACGTCGGGGCGGGCGAGATCGCCAAGCTGAATCACGACGACATGCACCAGTTGAAGGACAAACTGGAGCAGGCGATGAAACAGACTCCGACCTTCGAGAAGATGGAGAAGCAGGTTCGCATTACCCAGGGCGCGGAGGGACTCCGGATCGACCTGCTGGAGACACAACGGGGCGTGTTCTTTCCCACCGGATCTCCAAAGCCCACAGCCGAGGGGATGGAACTAATCCAGATGTTGGCCTCTGAGCTCCAGAAGCTGCCGCACAAAGTAGCCATTGAGGGCCACTCGGATTCCGCTCCTTATGGCGAGGGCGACTACTCTAATTGGGAGCTATCCTCCGACCGGGCCAATGCGGCACGTCGTATTCTCACAGCCAGCGGCATCCCGGAGGATCGGATCAGCCAAGTGCGAGGATTCGCGGCCCGCCGTCTGCTGCTGAAGGATCGTCCGACCGACCCCTCGAACCGCCGCATCTCGATCATCGTCCGCAATCTCGGCCTGGATGAGATGGAGGAGCGTGGGAACGGCAACGAACCGATTCCCGGCCCGGCCAAACCGGGCTCCCCAGCCAAGACCGACAAGGCCGAGGGGAAGGCGCCTGCAGCGGCCCCTCACCACTGAGGTTAGCGCGGCCAGCCCGCGCTGCGTCCGCCCGGCAAACCGGTAGACGAGGCACCCCGCCGCCATGGCGGCTCGCACTTTCGCTGATTCCGGCTCCGATTGAGCCTTGCCAGATCTCGGCCGCATCGCGCACGGTCCATTCACATCAGGTCTACGGATATCAATATCACGAAATCTCAATATGTGATACGATTGCGAAGAGTCGGTAGCACGACTTTAACAATCGTATGCGTCATATCATCGTACTTGTCTGCTGTGGACGCCTGCTTGCGCAAAACCCGGAGGGGGATGCTGCGGGCGGCCACACGGCCAAACCGGGGATTGAGCAGTCCTCGCCGTTTCTTCTAAAGCAAAGCGTTACGGTAACAGCCACCCGGGGCCAGATGGAAACCGAGGAGGCGCCGGTATCGATCTCGACAGTCACAAACCAGGAGATGGGCGCTCGACGGGTTCAATTGCTCGATCAGGCGCTCAACACCGTTCCAGGTCTGTACGCGTTTCGAGGCAAGGGTACACAGGACACCAATGCGGGCGTGGGGCTGCGAGGATTCGCCGGGCGCGGATCGGGCCAGGCGCGTGTCCTCGTGTTGATGGACGGCCAACCCCTCAATGACTCCTATACAGGTCAGGTCAACTGGGCGACACTGCCCATCGAAGAAGTCGAGCGAGTGGAGGTGGTGCGCGGCAGTTTCTCGGCACTCTATGGAGGCAACGCCATGGGAGGCGTCATCAACATCCTGACCAAGCCGGTGACGGCGCGCCAGGCAGAAGTGTATGGACAGGCAGGCAATCAGGCTACGGTGCGCTATGGCGGGCGAGTGGCGGACCGCTTCCACGATCGGCTGGGCCTAAGCGTGGCCTATGACCGCATGCAGTCCGGCGGCTACCCTTCACAATTCGTATCAGGTGCTGGATCGGCATTGGCCGGGGGCACGGCCGTGACCGGAGCTCTGCCCGTGCTGACAACATCGGGCACGCAGACTTTCCTGCTGGGCAAGGCGGGGAACAACTGGTGGAATCAGCATGCCGTGCGGGTGCGGGGTGACTACGCATTCAACCGGCGAACGATGATGTTTGCGCAGTTTCAGCGGCAGTGGTCGGGCTATGGTTACGACCAGTATGAGAGCTTCCTGCGCACGGCCGATGGCTCGCCCTTCGATTCCGGAGCAGCCTCGATGCAGTGGAACGGAGGTCCGCGGCGGTTCGGCGTGACGCCCAGCCTGTTCGTGCCGGGCGATGGACAGGCAGAGTTCTGGCTGGTGTCCGGCCGGTTGCACCACGAGCTCAGGAACAGCGCGCGGCTCCAGTTCGGGGGTGGGCGCACGAATGCTCCACTGAACTACTACTCGACACCCGGGACGGGTTCAACGGCCGCCGGAGGACCAGGGACGATCAGCGACCGGCCCTATGCTTCGTGGTTCGGGAGCGCTCAATACTCACAACGCGTGAGGTCGCGGCATCTGATCACGGCGGGCAGCGATCTGCGTCAGGATGAAAGCCGGTTGGAGGAAACCAGCGTCTCTAATTGGGCGCAGCGGTCGCGGGACCCGATTGTCTCCGGCCGTTCGAGAGGCCGGGCGTTCAATGAAGGCGCCTATGTGCAGGACCAGTGGAGGGTGGCGGAGCGGTTGAGCCTGACAGGTGGAGCCCGTTACGACTACTGGCGAAGCTACGACGGCGGGTATGGGGTCGGCACGCAGACGAATGAAATTGGGCGGAGGTCGAACCAGAGTGGATCGGCCAAGGCTGCGGCGCTGTGGCGTGGGCCCGCCAGCCTGGCCGTGCGTGGCAGCGTCGGTAACTCCTTCCGGAACCCATCCGTGTACGACCTTTATCGCACATGGCGTAGCTCCTCGGGGATCACGTACGCGGCCAACCCAAACCTGCAACCGGAGCGACTGCTGGGCTTCGAGGCGGGTGTGAGCCGGCGCTGGGCAAATCAAATGGAACTCGACGGTGCGTTCTTCCAGAACCGAACGACCAACCTGATCTATCGCACAACCGACCTCAGTGTGGATTCGACCGGCAACTACCGGCAGGTGATCAACGCGGCCCGTGGCCGTACCAACGGCTTTGAGGCCGGCACACGACTGCCGCTACGCCCCTGGCTCTATGCGACATCAAGCTACACCTGGAATCGGGCAACGATCCTGGCGAATCAGGCCGTACCCGGCGCGGTGGGGCGGCTTGTACCATTCGTTCCGCAACACGTATCCAGCGGCAGCCTTTTCGCATCCTCGCGGCGCGTGAACGCTTCCGTGACCGGACGATATGTGAGCCGGGTGTTCAGTACGGATCTCAATACCGACACGACGAAGGGCGTGTACGGCGCGTATGATCCGTTCTTCACGTTGGACGCGGGCTTTACCGTGCCATTCGGACGTCACGTATCGGCCGAATGCGGCGCCGAGAACCTGCTCGATCGCATTTACTACAACTACTACCCCTCTCCAGGCCGACTGGTTTCCGTGCGGCTGAGGATCCGGCTGTAGATGCTGGCCCGGCTCCTGATCGGGTTGGGGCTCTCGGCGTGTTGTGCCCAGGCGGCCACGCCGCTGCGTGTTGTCGTTCTGACGCGGCTGAGCCAGTCGCTGCCTGACGCTCTGAAACGGTTTGAGGAACATTGGGGCACGGGGCGCATCGTACTATCTCATGGGGACGCGACCGCACCACCAGCGGATCTGGATCAGGCCGATGTAGTCCTGGCATACGGCCTCCACTCCGAGGAGGCCCGATCACTCGCCCCGCGCATCCGGCCGCTATTGGCTCGCGGCATAAAGGTGCTGGCACATTGGCCGGAGGGCGGGGAGCGGCACTGGGGTCTGAAGCAGGACCCGGCGCGGTTGCAGGAGGTAGTCGAATACTGGAACTACGGCGGGGTGGAGAATATGGCGCGATTGCTGGCGTTCCTGTACCTTCGCGTGGCCGGCCGGCCCGGGATTGAGGTAGAGCCACCGCAGCGGCAGTTGACAACAGGCATCCATCATCCGCGCGCGCCACTGCCCTTCGCTTCACTGGAGGCATACTCGCGGTGGTACGCATCGCAGAGGCTCGTGCCGCCGGATGCACCCAAGGTGGGCATCCTGTTCTATCACACGAACTTGAAAAACAGGGATATGGCGCACATCGATGCGCTGATCGCCGCCCTGGAACGCCATGGCCTGGCGGCGGTGGCTGTCTTTGGCTGGCCACCGGCGCTGTGTGAGCCGTTCCTGACGGGACCGGAAGGCTCCGCCGTGGATGCGCTGTTCGCCTTGAACCTCGGTTTCGCCAAGCCGGACGACGTCGAATTCCTGGTCAGGCTCAATGTCCACGTTATCGACCTCATGACCACGAAGCAGACGCGGCGAGAGTGGCTCGAATCGCCCCAGGGGGTGCGCACCGACCAACTGGCACTGCAGGTCTCGGCCCCGGAGCGCGCGGGTGCGACTGAACCCATTACCTTCGCGGCAACCGAGCGAAGCAGGGACGGCAAGACGGTGGTGAGCGTCCCAATTGACGAACGAATTGGGCGTGCCGTAGAACGAGCGCGGCGGTGGATCGCGCTGCGGCGAACTCCAAATGCCGCGAAGCGTGTGGCGTTGCTGTACTACAACAACCCCCCGGGCAAGGGCAGCATTTCAGCCAGCTATCTCAACGTGCCAGGCACGCTGACGGTGTTACTGCGGCGTCTGCGCGACGAAGGCTATCTGACCGGCCAACGCGTGCCGGAAGAGCGCGAGTTACTGACGTTGTTGGAGCGCTCTGGGCGCAATATTGAGCAATGGGCGCCCGGGGAGTTGGAGTCGATGGTGGAGTCGGGCCATGTCACTTTGATCTCGATGGCGCAATACAGGCGGTGGCTGGGTAAGCTACCCAAGCGGTTCCGCGCGCAGGTGGACCGGGCTTGGGGGCCGCCCGAACTAAGCACGCTGATGACCATACGTACACGCCAAGGCAAGCCCTACTTCGTGGTGCCCGGCCTCCGTTTGGGCAACATCTTTCTGGGACCGCAGCCCTTGCGATCTAGCTTTGCGAGGGCGGCCGCGAGCCAGCACGACACGACTTTGCCGCCGCCGCACTCCTATGTGGCCGCCTATCTCTGGCTGCGGGAGCAGTTCCGCGCCGACGCGATCGCCCATGTCGGCCGTCACGGAACACTGGAGTTTCTGCCCGGCAAGAACACCGGCCAGGCGGGTGATGATGCAGCCGAGGCGATTCTCGGCGATGTCCCCGCTCCTTATTTCTACATTCTGGACGGGGGTGGCGAGTCGATGACTGCGCGGCGCCGCGGCGCGGCCACCATCCTTAGCCACCTCACGCCGCTGCTGGCGCCCGGAGGTGCTCAGGAGGCGATGCGGCCCTTGCGCGAGGCTCTGGACCGGTATTCGAAGTCGCGAGTGGAAGCCCCGGGGCTCGCGGCGCAGTATCAGGCCGCGGCGTGTGAGGAGATTCGCAAGAACAATCTGGATCGCCAGTTGCGGCTCGATCTCGATACGGCCCGGTGGAGTGAGGTCGCGGGCAAGGTGGAAGCATTCCTGGAAGATGCCGAGTCGGCCACCATCCCCCTTGGCGTGCATACTCTGGGCGTCATGCCGAGGGAGGAACTGCAGATCGAGGCCCTGGCCGAGTTCTTACGGAGTGGACTGCAGAGTGAGGGTCCGCCGGCACCAGGAGGCCCCTATCACAATTGGGCCGCCGCACTGGTAGGCGGCGGATCGCCGGCCTTGGATCCGGCGTGGCCTGCGACCCAACGCGGCAAGGTGGCTACCCAATGGGAAGCTGGCCGCGCGTGGCTGGAGAACCTGCGGATGTCGCCCGCGCGCGAACTCGATGAGACGGTGAGAGTTCTACGCGGCGAGTATTTGGCCAGTGGGCCTTCTGGCGATCCGTTGCGCTCTCCGGCTTCGCTGCCTAGCGGACGGAACCTGCACGACTTCGATCCGTCGCTGATTCCGACCAAGGCCGCGTGCGCCCTGGGCCGCAAACTGGGTGACGATCTGATGGACAGGATCCGGCGGCAGACGGGACGAGCCGCGAACAAGGTGAGCCTGGTGCTGTGGTACGGCGAAACGATCCGGCACCAGGGGGCGATGGAGTGCCAGGCCCTGTACCTGATGGGCGTCGAGCCACGCTGGAACAGCCGCGGCGCAGTGGACGATCTCCGGTTGGTGCCGGAGAGCGAGTTGGGGCGACCGCGAGTCGATGTGGTGGTGACCATCGCGGGCATTTACCGGGACGGTTTCCCTGACAAGGCATTGCTACTCGACCGGGCATCGCGTCTGGTGCAACAGGCTGGCGACAATCCGTTGAGCCGCAACACGAAGAGAGCAGTGGACGAGCTGAGGAAGCAGGGATTGACCGAGGACGAGGCGAGGCGCGCGGCAGCGGCGCGAGTGTTCGGTCCGGCACCGGGCGACTATGGGGGCGGAGTGGCCCACCTGACAAAGCAGAGCAAGGATGCACAGGCGCCGGGCGCGGTGGCCGAGGCGTATCTGCGGCACAACAACCATGCCTACACCACCGACAGATGGGGCGAGACGATGCCGCGCGCGCTGGCGACTCAACTTCAGGGCAACCAGGCAATTGTCCACTCGCGCGCCACGAACCTCTATGGTGTGTTGGACAACGACGACTTCTTCGACTTTGCGGGAGGACTGAGCGCCGCCACGAAGCGTGTGAACCACGGTGCGGCACCGCAACTGTTTGTGGCCAACCTGCGGCGCCCCGGGCGCGAGCGGCTGGACGACTTCCGCCAGTTCCTTTCCGTTGAGCTGCACGGGCGGGTTTGGAATACGAAATGGATCCGGGAGATGCAGCGCTCAGGCTACGCCGGCGCGCGCGAAATGGCGGACCACCTGGAGAACATCTATGGATGGCAGGCGACAACTCCGGAGCAAGTGGATGGATCGGTCTGGCAAAAAAGCTACGAGGTGTATGTCGAGGACCGGCAAGGGCTGGGGCTGAAGGAGTTCTTCTCGCAGGAGAACCCACATGCACGGCAATACCTGCTGGCGCGACTACTGGAGGTAGACCGTCAGGGCAGCCACCGTTTTAGCGCGGGGCAGCGGGCCGTGCTGGTGCGGGAATACCTTCGCGGCGTGTTGCGCAGCGGCGTCGGCTGCTCGGCCAACACATGCGGGAACCGGGCACTCCAGCACTTTGTCGTCCGTGAGGCGAGTGCGCTGGGCAGTGCGGCGGAGGCACGGGAGTTCCAATCGCGATTCGACCGCGCATCCCGCGGCACTGCGCCGGGTCCGGCGGTCGTGGCACGTGGCCGGCCGGGCAAGCCTGCTCGCCGCCCCTTCCGTCTATTTCACGTCTCGGCCGAGGAGTTCGCGGCCGCGCATCCGGTAGTGAAGGTCGGATCGGCACTCTTCCTGGCGTTCTTCGCGGCGAGCTTGCTGGTGGGCGTGCTCCAGTCCCTCGGCTTGAGGTGGGGCCGCCGGCCACTGGTGGAGTTGCATGTCGGGAAGCAGCGGGACCGAAGGGAGTCCGTCGTCCCACTAGCCAGCCGGCAGTAGTTTCCGTCCTTCTGGTGGTGGGGACGGGCGGGTTGCCCACCAGGGCGCCGGCCCACATACCGCCACTGTTGTGGCGTTCCGCTGCATCCGGAATGCCTCCGCTGTGCCGACTCCCGCGAACACCTCCATCGACTTCTTCGGCGCCAGGCCGAGGCCGTTGCGCGAGCGCCAGCAGGCCGGATCCGTGAAACGCCAGAAAGAATAAGGACTGGTAGGGCAGTCAGGGTGGACCGGCGCCGGAGTGGGTGGGGAGCAGAAGGGCGCGCTGCAAATCCCCCGCCGCCCCGGCTCACTCGTGAATCTCCTGCCGCTCCTGCGGGGAATGCAGTACATAGCCGGAACTCCTATGCTCGATCGCCATCGACGGGAGGTTCCATTCGTCACTCAAGACGAGTTCTCTGAACGGCCCACATGGGCGTGTAAGATGATGTTGACTCCATGTATCATCGGCCACTACCCCTCAACCTCGTCGTGATGTTCGCCGTGCTCGTTCCAGTAGGAGCCGCACCTGCCAGCGCGCGTTTCGACCGCCTGTATGTCTTTGGCGACAGCTACTCGGACACCGGCGCCGGCTATCTCGATGGGAATGGGCCCACGGCCGTTGCCTATCTGGCCGAACACATGGGTCTGCGACTGGTGCCTGCGACAGCCTCGGAGAACGCCCAATCCAGCCTGAACTTCGCTGTCAGTGGAGCACGGACTGACCGCGGCGCGGGGCGGCGCATGGAAGGGGCCTTACTCGGCTATGGCATGCGCAATCAGGTAGAGGATTTTGCAGCCCAAGTCCGCTCGCGCGGTATTGAATTCAACCCCGGACGGGCCCTCTTTTTCGTTGCGGGCGGACTGAACGACTCGCGCCTGGCCAGCGGCACAACTGTCGAGAATCTGAAGGAGGAGATTAGAATCCTCCACGCCGTTGGGGCACGCCGGTTCCTGCTGGCGCTGCTGCCGATGGCTATTCCCAATTTCAGTGGGGTCGGCAGGCGACTAAATCCGGAATTGGCTCGTATTCCGCAGGAGATTCGCGCGGAATTTCCAGATGTTCAAATTGTGATGAGCAATTGGGGCCTGTTCATGGATGACGTAATCCGGAACGCGGTGGACTACGGAATTGAGGACACGACATCGGCTTGTGCGGGGCGCGCCATCTTTCGTGAAGACGCAACACCCTGCCATCAGCCGTCGAAGTACTACTTCTACCACTCGGGCCATCCCTCGACAGCAGTCCACCAGATCGTCGGCGCGAGAATGTATGAGGAGTTGATCACCACCGGTCCGAGGCCGGAGTAGAGTGGCCGTGCCAGCGGCGGATTGATCTGCAGCGGCCCGGCCGTCCTCCTTTTGACGGGCGAATGTCGTACGCGTTTGATGGCTGCATGTTGGGTCGGGCGGCTAGACTGGAGTCGTGGTCGACATTCACTCGCACATCCTGTTTGGAATGGATGACGGGGCACGCACCCTGGATGACAGCTTGGCTATGGCAAACATGGCCGTCGCCTGTGGCACGACGGACATTGTCGCCAGCCCTCACGCCGACAGCCAGTATCATTACGACGCGAAACTGGTGGACCAGCGACTGGAACAGGTTCAGCGGCTGATTGGGCCGAGCCTGCGGATCCACCGGGGCTGCGATTTCCACCTCAGCTACGAGAACATCCGTCTGGCGCTGGACACCCCACACAAATACTCCATCAATGGAAGCGGTTACCTGCTGGTGGAGTTCTCGGACGTCCTGATCATGAGTTCCACTGAGCAGATCTTCTCCGAACTCCAGTCAGCCGGACTGGTGCCAATCGTCACGCATCCAGAACGCAACCCACACTTGGTAAAGAACATCAAACGGCTGACACAATGGGTGGAGAACGGTAGTTTTCTCCAGATCACGGCCCAGAGCATATTGGGGCAGTTCGGGCCCGAAGCGCACCGATGTTGTATTCGTCTACTGGACGCCGGCCTCGTTCACTTCATCGCCAGCGACGGCCACGATATCAAGCGGCGCCCTCCGCGGCTGGATCTCGCCCGCAACTACGTCACACAGCGTTACGGCCCTGATTACGCAGATCTTCTGGTCGACATGAACCCACGCAGTGTCGTGGAAGGACGGCCGCTGGATCCCGGTCCAATGGTTGCGCCGACACGGCGCAAACCCTGGTACCAGTTCTGGTAGTAGCCCCCTTTGCGCCGAAGTGCATGATTCGGTTGGAAGGACGCCATCCGGTTACCAACCGTATGACATTTGAAAGACACTAAAGTCTTTAGAATCTGCAATTTATATCTTGCAGCTTCGCCCTTCGAACCGTAAGATTGAGACTGCAGTTTATTCTGACTATAAGGAGGACGTGTCGATGCGCAAAATGGCAGGTATAGTACTGCTAACGACCGCTGGACTGACGGCCTGGGCCGCAGGTCCCGTGGCGTCCGTATCGAGCGGTAAAGATTTCTCGCTCAAGGGATCGATGGCGCCAGTCGCTGGCGTACCATCGTACCCCGTTATGTCGGGCGACGAAATCCAGGCCGGAAACGCATCCACCGTGCTGCGGTTTAGAGATGGAAGCAGCGTTACCCTGTCTCCACGCTCCCTGGCGAGAGTGGAAACCAGAGGCTCAAGCGTCGCCGTTCGCGTATTGTCTGGCGGCGGAGCTTATTCATTTAGACCAGGAAGCTCGGTACAACTCTTCGAAGGTAGCCGGGGCGTGCCGACCGCGAGTCCCACTGGACAATTCGCACTGCCATCGACAGCTAGCCCTGTGGCTGTATCCGCCACGGAGTTCGCTGCGGCAGTTGTTAACGCACCGCCACCGATCAGCCGACGACGACGGTAGTTTCAGTTGCCTCTCCTGTCTCCAGTGAGACGGGAGAGGTTGATTGAGGTCTGCCCCAGGCCTGAGGAGGCGGGGCTGTTTCGGGCAGCGGATGGGGTCCTACAGATAGTCAATCTGAGGATGCCGAGATCCGTTGCATCCTGTATCGCAGGACGAATAGAGACTTTCGGAAATTTCGTTCGGGAGGGGTGAATTCATGATTCGACTTGTTTTGGCGCTCTTGCTTGCATCCTTGGCCATGCCGGCCGCGACCATCACCATCAACGTGTATGCGGCTCTCGGGCCGAGTTCGTTTCCAGGTGAGTCGCCGTCTTACGGCACTACCTATCCGCAATCGGGCACGTATGCTACCACAGTGCAGGACGCACTGCAGGCTGGCGGTGCCGATAGCGGCGACATCAACACCGACCCCACGGCGTTCAATAAAGTCACCTCGGTGAACGCCTCCGAGGTTCTGTACAGCGCAAATGGCGATCCACTCTGGAGGGGTACGTTGAATCCCACCGGAGCATTTTCGGGCGAAGTGGGCACGTTCCTGTACTTCCCGTTTTCCATCACTTCGACGGACGGGACGTTTTCTATGAGCGATGTGCACATCACGCAGACGTTCAGTGTCCCTGCCTTGCAGTCAGCCTATGGCTACGATCTCGCGTACTCTTCTGATCCCACCATCACCTATAACTTCGAGGAGATGGGGTTCCAGAGCGGCACCAGCACTTACCTCCAAAGTGGTGAAGATCAGTCGACTCAGGTCGACGGCTTCTTCAATACAGGCGGCTACTATGCTTTTGCCTATAACATATCTGCCGCCGCGGGAGCCACTCCCGCTGAGCAACTGGCGAACACCCTCGCCGCCATTGCTGCCTACGGTAACTACACAGTCACCACCTGCGTTTCGGTCGGCGCTACCGACAGCGGATGCGCTTCCGTCGATGTCATCGCACCCGCCGCGGCCATTCCCGAACCGGCATCCTACGCCCTCTTCGGCGCCGGTCTGCTGGCTCTAGCCGCTCTGCGCCGCAAGCGCTCGTAACGAAGAGCTGATGTGATCGGGAGATCGCGACGCATCTTCCCGGGGCCGGCTAACGTGCCAATTGTGCGCTCAGCCGGCCTCGGAACAGCAACCCAAGCGACGTGAATCGCTTCTCTCCCTATGCAAAAGGGTCTGCCTTTCGGGGCAGACCCTTT
This sequence comes from uncultured Paludibaculum sp., assembly GCF_963665245.1. Lineage (NCBI taxonomy): Bacteria > Pseudomonadati > Acidobacteriota > Terriglobia > Bryobacterales > Bryobacteraceae > Paludibaculum > uncultured Paludibaculum sp. The sequence goes on along the minus strand of NZ_OY762269.1, from coordinate 1,713,952 downwards.
TTTTTGTAACTCATTTCCTCCCCCACGCCGCTAATCTGAAATCAAACGCCTCGGAGTAACCCCCTTGCCGCTCTGGACCCACAAAGTACTCGTCATCCCGTTCCTGCCAGTTGGTCTCTGCATCTCAACCATCCTGCTCGGACTCCTGTGCCGGAGGCGATGGCTGAGCGGATTAGGAGCCACCCTCCTCACCTTATCTTCAATGAACGTCGTCTCAGATCGCATACTCGGCTCGCTTGAGCATGCTTATGCGCCGATCCGCGTGGAGAACTGCACATCAGCCGATGCGATCGTCGTCCTGGGTGGATCCGTACGGACCGAATCCCCCGCCGGGGCCCTGGAATGGAACGAGTCGTCAGATCGCTTCCAACGCGGCATCGAACTGTTTCGCGCCGGCAAGGCCCCCTTCGTGGTGTTTACGGCAGCCCGCATCCGGTGGCGGCCCGGGATCACTGAGGGCGCCCTCCTGCGCGACGAAGCCCTACGCCGGGGTCTCACACAAGAGCAAGTCGTCGTCCCGGAAGCTCTGGTGGAAAACACAGCCGGAGAAGCCGAGACCATCAGGCAGCTCATGACCCGGCGCGGCTGGAAACGCATCATTCTCGTCACCAGTGCGTTTCACATGCGCCGCTCAATGCGCCTCATGCGCGGCGCTGGAGTCGAGGCCCTGCCCTTCCCTTGTGACTATCAGGCACGCCGCCAGGCGCCGCTTGAAATGATGGACTTCCTGCCCCAAGCCGAACCACTGTTGAAAACCGAACGCGCCGTACGCGAGTGGATCGGCATCCTTTTCTACGCCGCACGCGGCAAGTAGCCATTCTGTCAGCCCAGCAACCCCCGGTACCAGGCGTAGGTCTCACGCAGCCCCGGCTCGAGCCCGATCCGTGGTGTCCAGCCCAATTCACGTAGTTTGCGGCTGTCCAGCAGCTTGCGCGGAGTGCCGTCCGGCACCGAGGTGTCAAACCGGATGGGGGCTTCACACTCCACCACCCGCCTCACCATCCCGGCCAACGCCCCGATCTCCACCTCTTCGCCACTCCCCACGTTCACCGGCTCTTCCTCGTCATAGTGATCCATCAGGAACAGACAGGCGCTCGCAAGATCGTCCACGTGTAGGAATTCCCGCTTCGGCGTACCTGTCCCCCACACCACCACCTCTTCCGCGCCCGTCACCTTCGCCTCGTGAAACTTGCGGATCAGTGCCGGCAGCACGTGCGACGACTGCAAATCGAAGTTGTCGCCCGGCCCATATAGATTGGTCGGCATCAGGCTGATGGCCGCGAATCCATACTGCCGCCGGTATGCCTGGCACATCTTGAGCCCCGCGATCTTGGCAATCGCATACCACTGATTCGTTGGCTCCAAAGGGCCGGTCAGTAGGTGCCGCTCCTCGATCGGCTGCGGAGCCATCTTTGGATAAATGCAGCTCGACCCCAAGAACAGCAACTTCTTCACGCCATACCGCTGCGCCGCCGCAATGACATTCGTCTGAATCTGCAGATTCTCGGTCAAAAACTCGGCCGGCCGAGTGTCGTTGGCCAGGATCCCTCCGACGCGCGCGGCCGCCAGGAACACATAGTCGGGCCGCCGCTCGGCGAAGAACCGCTCTACTGCCTCCTGGTTACACAGGTCGGTCTCCTTCCGCGACGCCGTCACCAGCCGCGAATAGCCCGCCGCCTCCAGCGCTCGCACAATCGCCGAACCAACCAGACCACGGTGGCCCGCCACGAAGATCGAATCGGATGGTTTCATGCTCTACGCCCGTTACCCCAAAACCGTCGCGCCCACATGACCCGCCTGCCGCAGTGTCTCTTCCCGCCGTGCCAGTTCCAGGTCGTGAGCCGTCATCATTCTCACCAACTCGCGGAAGTTCACCGCGGGCTTCCAGCCCAGCCGCGCCCGCGCCTTCGACGCATCCCCCATCAGGTAATCCACCTCCGCCGGACGGAAGTACCGTTCGTCAATCGCCACCACTTCCTTCCAGTCCAGATCCAACTCCTCCGAAGCCGCGTCCAGGAACTCCCGCACCGAATACGCCTCGCCCGTGGCCACCACGTAATCGTCCGGCTGCGGCTGCTGCAGCATCATCCACATCGCCTTCACATAGTCGCCGGCAAACCCCCAATCCCGTTTCGCGTCCAGATTGCCCAGAAACAGCTTCTCCTGCAACCCCAGCTTGATGCGCGCCAACGCTCTCGTAATCTTGCGGGTCACAAACGTCTCGCCACGCCGCGGCGACTCGTGATTGAAAAGAATCCCATTGCACACAAACAAGCCATACGACTCGCGATAGTTCACCCCATACCAATGCGCCGCCACCTTCGACACCGCATACGGGCTCCGCGGATGAAACGCCGTCGTCTCACTCTGCGGAGGCGCCGCCGCCCCAAACATCTCCGACGACCCCGCCTGATAGAACCGTACCCGTCGCCCCGTATTGTCGCTGTAGTCGCGCACCGCCTCCAGCAGCCGCAACGTCCCCGTCGCCACGACGTCCGCCGAGTACTCCGCCTGGTCGAAGCTCACCCTCACGTGCGACTGCGCCGCCAGATTGTAGATCTCGTCCGGCATCGACGCCTCCAACACACGCCGCAGCCCCGTGCCATCCGTTACGTCCCCAAAGTGCAGCTTCAGCCGCGATCCGCTGTCATGCGGGTCCGCGTAAATGTGGTCTAGCCGCCCGGTGTTGAACGTCGACGCCCTCCGGATCAGCCCCGATACGTGATAGCCCGCCGCCAGCAGAAACTCCGTCAGGTACGATCCGTCTTGACCCGTAATCCCAGTAATCAATGCTCGCTTCACTATCCCTCTCTCTCTGGAATGGATTTCTTCCGTCTACTGCTCCGTGTCTCTTCCTCAGCCCTCCACCGCAACCCCGGGCTGGCCGCCAACCCGCACAACCACCCCGCCACCAGCGCGTTCGCGGGAATATACATGTTGAAATCCACCAGACTGTGCAGCAGTAGCGTACTCAATGCCCCGGCCAAGCCCACCGCCATCGTCCAGTTCATCGACCCAGGCTCCAGCACCACCACTCGCACCAGCCCCACGCCCACCCACAACACCAGCGCTGCCCCGATCGTCACCCCCACCACACCCAACTCCGCCAGGGCCTGCAGGTAGTCGTTGTGCGCGAAATCCACGGTCATCATCGGGACTACATGCTTGTATCGCAGGAACGCATGCTCATAGGTCCCCAGGCCGCTGCCCGTCACCGGATACGCCGCGATCAAAGCCCGCGTATCCCGCCAAACCTCCGCCCGCATATCCTTCGAAATATCGTCTGTCTCCGCGAACGTCGCAAACCGCCTGATCAGTTCGTCCGTGGGCAGATAGATCGCCGCCAGTGCCGTCCCCACACTCACCACCACCACCGGAGCCACCCAGCGCAGACTCCGCTTCCGTCCATACCCCGGCTCCCGGCTCGTCCCCATCACCAACACCCCCACCACCACCAGGCCCAGCAGCGAGGCGATAAAACCCATCCGCGACAACGAGAACACCACCCCCAGCAGCAGACACACCGCTACGCCGAGCAATCCGCACGCCGCCAGCGCTGGACCGGCCGGCCGCTCATGCCGCCTACGTCCGTGCCGCCACACCGACAACGCCCACAACGCCGCCAGCGGCAGCGCCATCTCCAGCAACCCGGCGAAGTGGTTGCGGTTCACATACGTCCCCACGGAGGAATCCGCCGCGCCCGCCCCCCGAGCAAGAGACCACTGCGTCAGCCCCAACAGACTCTCCAGCCACGCCACTCCAATCACTGGCGCCGCGGCCACCCACATCCGCTCACGCCATGCCCACCCCAACTCCCGCATCATCAGAAAGGCCGCCAGCGCCGGCAGCATGTTCACCAGCCACTCCCACGTCGACCGCGGAGCCACGCTCAGTGCCAACCATCCCTGCACCCCGGCCGCTCGCGCTACCTCCACCCGCGTGGGGCTGACCACTGCCACCAGTCCTGGAGGCAGCGGAACCATCTGAAACACCATCCACCCCGCCAGGGCCGTAGCCAGCCACAAAACCACTCCACCGTCGGGAGCCACCGACCGCCGTCGTGTCACCACTACTTGGGTGATGGACAGCGCCGCCACCCCCATCGCGCACCAGATCCACTGCGCCGGCCAAACTCCACCTTCGAGAAGTACGCCCGCCGCCAGAACCAGTCCCAGACCTACCAGTAGAACAACGCGCACCGCAGCTCCCTTCGAATTGCCCATAAACACAAAAAGGGCCTCCCCCGCAAAGGGAAGCCCTGGGGACGCTCGGCCAGTGTCCCCCTGTGGTCAGTCTCCAATGTCCAACGCAAACAGAACCCGAACTGGACAGACTGGGAACGACTCGATCCCCCGGCCGAAGGCCGGGGCTGCGGTGCCTCGCCCCACCACTCCTCAATCCAGGGCGATCTCGTCCCGCCCGCCAGCCACCGCCGCCGCTCGAGCCTTCGCCTGGGCCACGTGCCGGTCCGTCCGATCCCCAGGCCATTCACCCACCCCAAACTGCCCGATGGTCGCCCAGAGCAACTCGGCGAACGGGGCCAGCATATGCACCGTCCTGTCCGAAGCATAGTCGTGCCAGACCTGAACTTCCCCCCGCTCGCCCAGAGGTACCGTCACCCACCACCCCGGCTGGTGGTCGCCCTCCGTCGAGAAATGTAACCCATCCACCCGCAAACTACACCCCTGGAACCCCATCTCCACGCAGCTCTCGTCCAGACCCGCCCAGTACTCCTCCGCCGATCGCGCTGCCATCAGCCGCAACCGCGCCGACCGTAACGCGAGCTCCGCATTCAGGACCCTCCGAAACGACCCGCGAAACAGCAGCCGGCTCGCCATGTTCAGCTCGACATACCCCAGGCTTTGGATCCCCACCCAGGCCACCGCGGCGAACAACACCAGCACCAGCCCGGCAAACGGATTCCTGCTTGCACTTCCAATCAGCGCCAACCCGGCGCCCACGCCCGCGGCGCCATACAACACCAGCACCGCCCGGCGCGTCGTCATGCCCATGTCGAGCAGTTTGTGATGAATGTGCCCTCGGTCCGCTCCGAAAATTGGCTGCCTTCTTAGAAATCGTCGGACAATTGACAGACTGGTGTCTAACAATGGCACGGCAAATGCCATGAGCGGAGCCGTAATACCCAGGATCGTCGCCGCCTTCTGGCTCCACAGAATCCCGAAGCAGCCCAGGAGGAACCCAATCGTATAACTGCCGCTGTCCCCCAGGAAGATGGATGCGGGATTGAAGTTGTAGCGCAGAAAGCCGGCCATGGCACCCGCCAGCGGCACCGTGGCCAGAACCAGCGAATAGTTGCCCTGCATCAGACCGGCCGCTAGTGTCGTCAAGGTTGCGAATAGCCCAACGCCGGTGGCCAGCCCGTCCACTCCGTCAATCAGGTTGAACGCGTTCGTGCAGAACACCAGCCAGAACAGTGTTACCGGAATGCTCCACCACCAGGTGTTGAGCCCATGGCCATGCAGTGCCATTACACGCACGCCGCCCCAGAACGCCAGGCCCGCCGCCGCAAACTGCAACAGGAACTTGGGCCACGGCTTGAGTCCGCGCAAATCGTCGTACAAACCCACGGCGAAGATCAGCCCGGCCGCCGGCAACAGCCGGATCACCTGGTCCAGTTCCCGCCAAACGGCCGCCCCGCCATTGAACCGCAAGAGCAGCAGCCCCGAAAACGCCACCACATACCCAATGGCAATCGCGATGCCGCCCACCCGGGGAATGGCCTCCGTGTGGATCTTGCGCCCCCCGGTCGGCGCATCCACCATGCCTCCGCGTCGGAATACGTCGCGCACTACTGGCGTGAGCAGCAGCGCCACGAGAAAAGACACGATCGCCAGAAAAAGGATGGAGTACATTTTTTTTTAGGACTGTCTCCTGGAGTAGGCCGCGCGAGTCCCCACCGAGACGCGGCCGTTGAGCAATCCCTGAGAAAACTATAGCGTAAAATAACGAATATTCATCTATGGAAAATGCGCTAAGGCCTCACAAATGCGCAGGAAATTCGCATATTTGTAAGCCACCTGCATGACGTCCCGTCATGCCTTCGCGCAGCGGGGCAAAACCGCCGCAAAAGAGGGCGAAGACAATAGCCAGCGACATACCACAAAGAGAGGGGTCGCCGCCTCGCCAAACGCACCCCATTCTCAATCCGGTTCCAACCAGCCAGGCCAGCCCAAGGGGGGCGGGCATCAGCCCGCGCGGGGCATTTGCCCCGCCGCCCCATCACTCCACACCGAATCCGCTAGACCAGACAAACTCCTCCGCCGCCCGAACCAACCCAGCCTTCACGGGATTCCACTCGATGTACCGCCGCACGCTGGCAAACTCGTCCTGGCTCCGGACGAGTCTGTCGAAGTACTCACTTTGCCAAAAAGTCGAACCAGTCCGACCGAGAAGCAGGTTGATCCGGCGAGCGCTACGCCCCTTCACCAGTCGGACCACATCAGCCAGAGAAATGGCAGGAGTCCAAAGCACATGGACATGGTTCGGCATCACGACATAGGCATGCACCGGACAAGCCCCCACCGCGGCGACCGCGAGGATTTCCTCTTGGACGATCCGAGCCACCGCGGGCTGCCGCAGCATCGACGGGCCGCAGCGAGCCTCATCGAGCAACCGGTCCATCACGGCAAACGCGGCGCGAGAGGCAATGGGCCCTCCGAGAAACGCCCGATGGGGCGGCAGACTACCCGACAACCGCCAAGTCACGAACACCGGTTCGCCGGGGGAATCCACATGCGGCAATCGGCGTCGATAGATTCTCATCCAGCCGGATAGTGCCAAATCCGGCCAAATACTCTCAATAAATCCACACCCAACCGGCCAAACCACCCCAAGGAGGCCAAGCTTCAATCGGCCCGGGGCATTTACGCAGCCAACTCATCTCCAACCCGCGCACACCCCATCCTCATCCCCAACCAACCAAACCATCCCAAGGGGGGGGCGGGCATCAGCCCGCGCGAGGCATTTGCCTCGCCGCCAACTCACCTCCAACCCCCTCACCCACCCCATCCTCATCCCCAATCCCAACCACCCAAACCATCCAAGGGGGGGCGGGCTTCAACCCGCGCGGGACATTTGTCCCGCCCTCAACTCACCTCCAACCTGCTCACTCACCCCATCCTCATCCCCAATCCCAACCACCCAAACCATCCAAGGGGGGGCGGGCTTCAACCCGCGCGGGACATTTGTCCCGCCGCCAACTCACCTCCAACCCGCTCACCCACCCCATCCTCAGCCCCAATCCCAACCACCCAAACCATCCAAGGGGGGGCGGGCATCAGCCCGCGCGAGGAATTTGCCTCGCCGCCAACTCACCGCCAACCCACTCACTCACCCCATCCTCAGCCCCAATCTCAACCACCCAAACCATCCAAGGGGGGCGGGCATCAGCCCGCGCGGGACATTTGTCCCGCCCTCAACTCACCGCCACCCCCCTCACTCACCCCATCCTCATCCCCAATCCCAACCACCCAAACCATCCAAGGGGGGGCGGGCTTCAACCCGCGCGGGACATTTGTCCCGCCGCCGACCGAGCCCCAACCCCCTCACCCACCCCATCCTCAGCCCCAACCAGCCAAACCACCCCAAGGGGGCCAGGCTCCAACCGGCCCGGGGCCTCTGCCCCGCCGCCTACCCCACCCGTTCCGCTCGTCTCCGCTCCGCCTCGGCCCGAACCTCCGCCTTCACGGGAATCCCAAGGTAATCCAGAATCCGGGCCACCCCAATGGGCAGATCATACTCCCGTTCGAACACCACCCGAGCCCGGGCCCCCGCCTCCTCCACCTCCTCGGGATGCGCCTGCAGCCAGACCAGCAGGGCCGCTAACTCGTCGACCGCCCCCGGATCTACCTGCCACCCAACCCGGTACTTCTCGATAATCCGCGCCGGCGTAGCCGCCTTAGGCCCGACGTACAGCACCGGCCGGCCCGCCGCCAGCAGCCCATACGTCTTGCTCGGCACCACCGCCCCGCAGGTCTCCGGAATCTGCGTCACCAACCCAACATCACACCATCCGAACACCCGCCCCAACTCCGACCGCGGCGCGTAGCCCCCGAACTCAACATGGGGAAACCGGCCCTCGGCCCATTGCCGCAGCCCGCGCATCCTGGGTCCGCCACCGCCAAACCGGAACGTAAACTGCTCACCAGACAAGGGATCTCTGGCGGCCAGTCGCTCGACCGCACCCTGAAACGTCCCGAACTCGTGGGCGAGCCCGGCGTTGCCCGAATACAACACCTTCAGCCGTCCATTCGATACAAACGGCAGAGGTTGGATAGCCGCCCCATCCGCCCAGTTATCCGCGGCGAAGATCCGTTCCGCCCGCACGCCCCGTCGGATCAGCCGCTCCGACATACAGGGACCCAGCGAGATCACCTCATCCGCTCGCCGTCGAGGCACATCCGCCAGCCAACCCACCGCTTGATCCAACACTCCGCCCGGCCGGAACGTGCCCAGCGCCGTGGCCACATCCGGATAGACATCCATCTCCCAGACGAAATGTCGCGACCCACGCCAGCGTTGCGCGGCCCAGCCCAACAGCCCCAGCAAGGGAGGTGTAGTCATCGTGACAGTCAGGTCCACTCGAGGGCCGGTGAGCATCCGCCACGCGGCGCCGCCAAAAAAGCCCGCATAGCTGGCGATCTTCTGCAGCCGCCCATGGCCGAAGCGGGAAGTCCCCACGCGAGCCACCCGAACACCCTTCGGAGCCAGCCCTGGCTCACCCGTAGCCGCCGCATAGCCAGCCGCACCGCAGACGACTTCCACGTCGCAATCGGCAGCCCGCGCCAGATCCGTCAGAATCTGGCTGGTCGCCGCCTCATCCGGCCAGAAGAACTGATTGACAAACCGTACTCGCAAAGACGTTCACTACCCCCATGGAACATTCCAACCAACCACGGCCCCGCTCAGCCCCACTCCGGCGGGGGACTCAGCCCGCATGGTGCTTCAGCCCCCCCCCACCCAAAACCCGCCTCCCCGGAACAGAACACCGCCAGCCGCGTCAGGCTCAACACCGCCACCACCCCCGGAGGCAGCGGCACCATCTGGAACACCACCCACCCCGTCAACCCCGCGGCCAGCCCCAGTTCCACGCCCCCGCCTGGCACCAGAGCCCGGCGCTCAGCAGATAGATGCCCGCAATCACGCCAATTGCCACTGCGCCGGCCACACGCCGCCCTGCGATGCGCCGCCCGCAGCCAGCACCAAGCTCGTCGAAATCAATAAGAACCAACGCACTGGTTCACCAACCGTTACTAACCCCTCGTGCCTTCGCTCCGTACGGCTACGGAACCGCTGTGCGCCACACCAACAGCGTCGCAACTCGACATTCGCCAGACATGGTTACCAGATCGGGTCGCTGTCGTCGTCCTAGTAGCTTTGCGCGACGAGCGTGTTTGATCCTACTCACACCTCGCTGTCTTGTGCTAGGCATACTCGTGCTATCTGAGCACTTCTACCTCAAAGACACGAAGCTCTATACTATCCTTCGCGTTCGAAACGACCGACGTTATCGCGATCTGAAGCGGATGGCTCGCACAATCGTAAGCCGTCGTCCCCGCGCTACCTACTTCCGGTCGGGATCCATTCCAACTAACGGACCAGCTCTGTTGCTCACGAACACTTGGTCGCAACTGGATTTCGCCTTCGATCATCCAACTGTTCTCGTCTGCGGCGCCTTCTCCGACTTTTGCCAGGATCGCGGTTTTTGCTGCCGCCTCTCCAAATCGCAGCATTACGGTCTTTCCCCCGCTCCTCCCCTTCACAGATCCAAAGGCCCTTATTCTCACAACTGACCCAACCGTCACAGCCCCGACAGGTATTGCCACGGAACGCATCGTAACCTCGGTCGTGCTACTGTAACTCGATGGGCCGCCGTCTCCGCGAAGTACAAGCCTCGGAATCCCCGTGGCCTGTCTTATCTCACCATCAACAATCATAAGCGCACCAGGATCAATGTTCTGAAAAACCTTCCGGCCGGCAGACGGGGCACTGATGTCGTTGATCCAGGACACTCTCCCGCCCTTCCGCCCGCCCTCGCCTCCGCCATCTATGTAGTTTGCGTCCAGAAACTCAAGCTCAATGCCGGTTGAATCGCTAATCGCGATATCTGGGGCTTTGTCCGTTCCAACCATTGACCAAATATGATCGACACGTCCATACGCACTCGCGATGTTCCCGATTTTCCCAATATTAAACATCGGCCGTATTGCACTGCCTCGCCGCATATCTGCAATATTACAGTACGACACCGAGAACTGAATATTACCCGACAACTTCACAGCTCCACCAGTAGCCTGCTCGAATGTGACATGATCGATTTGAGTGCCCGTAATCGGAGACTCTCGCCCTGCATCGATCTCAATGGCATATGGACCAGCGTCGCCCGGATGAGGAATTTGGCTGATTCGCCCGTGATGCAGTCGGAATCCATGTCCGTCACCGCTGGAATAAACTGCGCCGACGGTCCGTGACTGCGCCGGGTACCCAAAGTCAAAGTCCGACACATTCACATCAATCAACCCACCACCGCGGGACACATACATCACAGCCTTGTCGGGCGCTCCGATGACTGACCACTGAATGTCACTCAACACCGAAAGACTAAGGCCAAATTCGCCGACATTCAATACATGACCAGCATATGCAGCAACTGAAAAGTCCTGAAGCTGAATTCCATTAACATTACCTCTCAACTGAAAGACATCTGACGTTCGATTCACAATCTTGGTCTGCGACCGCCCCGCACCGACGACCACCTGACCAGACAGCAAGATTATTGGTTTGCTTACCACATACACGCCAGGAGGAATATAGATGCGGCGGGAAGTGGAAAATGCCGATTCAAACGCAGCGGTATCATCGGTGCCAGACACACCGGTCCAGTCGCCTTTCGCCCCAAATGCCCTTACGTTCACCGAGCGATCACTGGACGTTTTGGATTCTGCGGAGGGCTGGAGGTTCCCAGTGCCGCTTGGCAATGTATCAGACTGTCCCACCACCGTACTCGCAAAGCAGCCCATCAGACACAACACCGACAGCAAAACCGGCCCCATCGTTCGCCTAGCGCCTTGCCTTGGGTTGAGAGACGACAATGGCAGCGCAAACCAAGTGATGCAGTCTAGCACAACAACCGCGGTAACGACAGATACCTCTGCACGGCGGTGCAGATCGCGCGCTATTCGTCCATTCATATACGTAATCTCCGCTTATGATCAATCAAACGTAGATAGCCCGGCCGCCTCTCTAGCAACACTACGCTCCAAGAGAGGTTCGAAAGAGCTGTATTGGGGGGCGTTAATCTATTTCCTCCTGAGTAAGGCTGCATTTCTGCCAGACCGACGTGAAGTGCCTCACGTCACGCCCGGCCAGAACCACCGAAAGCGCGTGATGAAGTGCAGGTCGCCGCGGAACGCGCAACGCGACGGGATGTTATGCAGTCCCAAGGGCAGCCAGCCCACTCGGCAACCCTAACCGTTTGGCCCGGCTTGCCGACACTACGAGCGGAACTGCCGCTTTGGCAACGGCGATCCGCCGGCAACGATATTGCTGCCGTGGTCAGCACTACCGGATCTTGGTCGCTCTGGTGGTCACCGTCGGTGAACTACGGAAAAAGGAGGCCGCAACTGGAAGAGTGCCAGGCGTGCCGGAGGAAACACGTGCGCGCCGTACTAGTCTTACTCGGCACTACCGTCCCGACTGTCTCTGGAATCTGAGTCACCAACCCAACATCACACCATCCCAAGGCTCTCCCTAACTCCTTACGATCTACGTACCCGGAAAACTCAACGTTCGGAAGTCTCCCGAAGGCCCACGCGCGGAGGTTTCTCATCTGCGGACCACCTCCACCGAAGCGGAAGGCGCACTCCAATGCGAAATCGGACGCGTCGCTTCTCAGCGACTCCAAGGCGTCGGGAAACGTGCCAACGCCATGTGCCAGACCGACATTGCCCGAGTACAATACCTTCAGGCGACCGTCACTTACGAACCGCCACGGTCGAGAACCACGCCCATTCGCCCAGTTGTCAACTTCCCAAACTCGTACCGGAGGAACGCCTCTTCTGACAAGCCTCTCCCTCATACACGGTCCCAACGATCCAACTCCATCCGCGCGCCTCGGCGACCCATCTGCCATCCAACCAACCAATCTCTCCAGCACCCCATCCTTCGCAAACATCCCCAGCGCAGCCGCGACGTCTGGGTGCACGTCCATTTCCCAGACGAAATGTTTCACCCCCTCAACTGCAGTAGAAATCCGAGCACGCCCAACAAGGGCGGCGGTGTCATCGTGATCACCGCCTTCGGGCGCATCCTCCGCAGCAACACACACAGCACCAGCGTAAAAGCCGGCATACCTGACCATCTTTCGAACCAGACGACGCCCAAATCTACTCTGCCCACGGCGCAGCACGAACACGCCCTTCAATCCATCTTCATCGACGCCCGATGTGCCCGTATACCCACCGTTTCCACAGATCACCCAAACGGGGACGGACATTCCACACACCATATCAATCAGCATCTGACTTGTGGCAGCTTCATCCGGCCACAAACAACTGATTGACCAACCAACACTCAGCGCCGCTCTTCACCATGACTCACATACGCGATCCGAATCTCACTGCTCGCGCACCTCTCTGCCATCGACACCACCTACATACCATCTCCCCGCGATCTTCGTTCCTCCTCTCGGACCTTTATCACGATCATCATCTCATACATTGCAATCAGCTGACAGTAGACAAACCCGGCTCTCCCATCCAAGAATCCCCTTCGCCACACATAGCAATATAGAAATCTCAACAGCACTCGCATTGGAACATGCTGCGACATCTCTTTTAGCGCTGCTCGCCTCAAAAGCGGATCTCGGCTCATCGCCCCGCGAATGCTCCTAGTAATATTCCGCCGGCTTCGCCTTGTCTCTATGGCCTCCGCGGTTGAATACTTATTATGCTTGTCAATCCACGCCGCAATACCATTGTTAAAACTATAATGCAATAAATGCTCCGACAAACGTCCTTCACCTCCTGGAACGACATATCTCATATTAATATGCCGCTCGAACGTCAGCCTCTCCGGACGAAATAATCTCATATGCCATGTCGGGTATAAGCTACTGTATCTCAGCCATGTCCCCATAAACATGTCTTTCCTACGCATCCTCGCCCCGTCGATGTCACTCCCGCAGCACTCCACAAACGCTGCCATCTCTCGATACAGCTCAGAACTGCAGATCTCGTCCGCATCGGGGTTAAACACCCATTCGTTCCTAAAACCTACCTTCAACGAGGCGCTTCTGTGCGCATTCTCGTTGTCAAATCTCCTCTGTACCACGCGCGCGCCATATGCCCGCGCGATCTCCACGGTGCGATCACTACTAAAGGAATCCAAAACGACAACGTCATCACTCCAACTGACGGCTCGCAAACATGATTCAATATTTCTTTCCTCGTTTAACGTTAGAATCAGTACGCTAATGCCCATCTTCGCTCCTGCACTAGGCCTCCCTGGCTTGGAACTAATATTGACCCATTCACCGATCCTCGCCGCCAATGCGTCTCTTGATCTCCCGCGCCGGATTGCCGGCGACCACGCTCCCAGCTCTTACATCCTTCGTAACTACAGCACACGCTCCCACAATGGCCTCCTCACCAATATCGACCCCAGGGCAGACAAACGCTCGGGCACCAACAAAGGCCCGTCTTCCTACACGAATTCCGGCCGTGACTAATTCACGCCTCGGAGAGTCAAACTGATGTGTTCCTGTGCACAGATATGCCTCCTGCGCGATCGTACAATCGGCCTCGAGAACAATTGGTCCCAAATTATACACTCGCACCGCACTCCCGAGGCAGCTTCGGTCCTCAAGGATCAGATTCCAGGGCATCTCAATACATGTCGACGAACTTACGAACGGTCTTCCGTTGACTCGACACCCAAACATCCTCAGGACCAACACCCTCCACCCCGACATCATCTTCGGACTCATCCTGCACGCCACGTTCCATGTCACTTTCCACATCAACTTGCGCAGATGGATCCGCCAGGACCACGGGGAGCTATACGCATCGCTCTGGTCATGTACCGTCCGATTGAGTAAAACACTTCTCATCTATTTCACTGATCCAACATAGACATCCAGTTAACAAACCTGCCGGCAATTATTCCATAATCCAATTCTCGAGCCTGCCGTATCGCGGCATCGCGCATGGCGTCACCGCTCTCGCCTTGCACCGCCGCCCGAACGAGCGTCTGTGCGAGCTGGTCCACCGCGTCATCTCGGCGGTGGTCAAAGACAAATCCTGTCACTCCATCCCTGATGAAGTCTCTAAAACACTCCAAATCGGATACCACCGGGATAAGGCCGCATGCCATCGCTTCGGCTACCGCTACTCCAAATGTCTCACCTCGCTCCGCCAACGACGGGTAGCAGAAAATTGAGCCACTTCTTAGTGTTTTCGCCAACAATGACGGGTCCCATATAGCGCCAACAAACTCAATATTTGACTCCCCCAGCCGCTTAAGCTCCTCGACGTACTTGTTGCCTCCGCCCCCGTGTTCACTTTCCGTCGGTCCAACTACTACAAGTCGCCAATTAGTATGTACACATCGTATCTTTTGAAATGCATGCACAAGCAAGTGAATCCCCTTTTCAGGGTGTACCCTCCCAGCATAAATAACGGTAGTTGATCCGTTGCCGGGATTGCCGACAGATGGCGTAAACGTCTTGGCATCGATAGGATTCGGAATAACGGTAATCTGCCGCGCTCGTCCCGGCAGCTCGTTCAAAATTGCCTTTTCTACAGCAATCGTATTTGCCCGGAAGCTAGAGCGACGATAGACTCTCAATTGTCCCTTGGGCATTCTCTGAACATCTACTATTACTTCACGCCCAAATCCCCTTATTGCCAGCAGCGCCGGAAGCCACAGAGTATTTGTAATGACGACTTCCCCTCTCTCGGCTAATCGAGCAGCCCTTAGGCTGTAGATAAGATCGCACACTACGTTCACTAACATTCCCCGGCGTCGAAATCGCGGGATTGTGGAATGTTTGACCCCATTATCCATTGGCAGAGGAGGGTCACTCACATCTCTCGCCGACACCATCTTGACGGCCCAGCCACGACATGCGAACTCCTCCGCCAGACGACACCACATCTTTTCCACGGCCCCTCCAGGGCCGGGCGGGAGGGGCAAGAACGCTCCCGTAATAATGGTTACTCTCGCTTGACTTCGCCTAACTTTCATTCATGCTCCACTTTTCTCCTTTTGCCTTGGTGAGAGTCGCATCAGGTCTTGCCGGTTGGTTTCGCACCTCACCGTCTGGGCGCGAAGATCTCACATAGTATCCGCGCATATTGTTGTGCCACAACACCAATGTCGAATCGGGGCATTACTTCTTTGCGATCACGCTCAATAATTCGCGCTCGAAGACCCTCGTCATATATGGCGTTCTCAAAGAACTTCCGCCACTTATCCATCTCCAAGGGAAGTATCACGCTGTCGGGATGAAGCAAATCTCCTATATAGACCTGATCTGAGATTGCGACAGGCACTCCGGCAAGAATCGCTTCCAACACGGCCACGCCGAAGTTTTCCTGGAGCGATGGCAAGACAAACCACGATGCGTTTGCCAATAACCGCCTCTTCTCCTCGCCGAATACGGCATCGACAAACTCGACGGTTCTCCCACCTTTCATACGCACCAGCTCTTTCAGTTCCGCTAAATACTCGGCGTCGGCCGGACCTGCCAACACTAACGAATACTCCTCACTACCAGACTGAGCCATCAACCATGCACGTATTAGAAATTCGCAATTCTTCTTAGGATGGATTCTTCCCAAGAACAATACGTACTTCTTCGCTGCGCGGCCTTGCAGCTCCTCCACCTCTAGACCGCATCCCCGTCGCTCCGGCGATACGGCATATGGCACGACCCACTTTCGCTCGTTCCTAATCCTCAGCGCCTTGGCCGACAATACCTTTTCGCGCTCCGTGGTGAAAAAGATCGCAGCAGCATTATCGGAAATCCTCTCCTCAATCACTTTCCAGTACAATAGTTTCTTCGCTGCTTTTAACCAGCCCTGCCTATACACGCACCACACGTCAAGCATCCCGTGAGGGAAGTACACATACGGCTTTCGATACTTCGTAAACACCCGAGCGGCTTGATAAGTAATATTGAGCCAGGAAGTATGGAGTATCGCGCCGTCGAATCTACTAATATTGTCCTCCAGCCACGTACTGACATCCCGAGAATACCCGAGCGACCGAATCGCACTCTGGCGGACGGAGTTAACTATCGCCGCCTTCCCGTCAATCTCGGCGGTCTGGTCACAACGAAAACCGAGGATCTCATGCCTTAGTCCCAGCTTCGCCGTCTGCTCTGCAAGTTCAACAGTCGTTCTCAGCGGCCCGCCTGTCTTAAAGTCGAGCGATCCCAGAACATGCAGGATTCTTAGGGGCCTTCGTTCTTCAGTATGTTCATCCATAGCAACAGCCACATCTACCTGAACGGCGTTACATCGATCAGTTGTTGCACGCCTCACCTCCTACCGCAGGCGCTTTGCATAACATCGCACGGTACGCCGCTTCCAGTAACGCAATACTTGTCTCGATTAGCAAGCCGCGATCTGATGCAGCTTTGCGTGCGGTACTCGCGATTTCTTCTCTTCCGTATCTATCACATTCGACTATGCTGTCAATCCATACACGATCTTTCTCACATACATCCAGACGCTTCGTCGATATCGGTGACAGTATGACTCCTACCGGAAGGGCCGTGCTTACAACCGCTGGTACTCCTGCGCACTGCGCCTCGATGGCGGATAGCCCCCATCCTTCATTGATTGATGGCATTACCAAAACATCCATAGCAGAATAATAGGGAGCAACATCCTTCTGTGCACCGACGAATCGAACCTTATCTTCGATTCCCAATCGAACCGCCTGTAGCGATAGGCCTTCCCGTAGAGGACCGTCGCCAACCACTAGCACATAGACGTTTCTTTCGTCTCTTCTCATTTCGGCACAGATCTCGAGTAGGCGTCCGATGTTCTTAGCCCTAGTTAGTCGGCCGACGGCACCCATTACACGCGCCGACGCCGGAATACCTAACTCTTCTCGTGTTGCCTTCCGGGCCAAATCATTGATCACTGGCGTTCGAATGCCACAGTGCAGGACTCGTGCTCCTTTCCTTCTCTCCTTCCAGACCCGGCCAAACATCGCTGCACCTGCTTCTTCGCTGGTGGCCAACAGTTCCGTCGCGAATCGGCACGTCACGTGCGTGACGATTGCATCGTAAAGCTTGTTCAGTGCCGTTCTCGACGGGGGTCGAACGTTGTGTGCGTGGGCAACAATAGGCACTCCACGCCACCTCCCGACCGCCGCGTAGATCGCTGTCGAATAGTGCTCACCGTGACAGTGGACAACGTCGACGAGACTCGGGCGGATATTCCTCATCGCACCCGCGACGCACATCAACAACCCGCCTCCGGTGTAGTCGTCATGAACTTGGCCACCATCCCGCTCGATCTCGTCCCCGTCCTCCCCGGCCGCTTGCTTCCGGATAAGGATCGCGTGATGAAGACCTCGATCTTTGGAGGCGACCACGATGTTCCGAATCCACTGCTGTATCCCTCCGCGCTCAAGCGACCCGATCGTGTGCAGAATCCGTATCACCCTCTACCCCTCTCTCACCGCACCCGTGTCATCTGCCGCTCGCCATCATTCGACCGTTCCATTTTTCTGCAATGTTTCGAAACTCTGTGGCGTATTGTTTCCCAACTACGGAATGGTGAAAGGTCGAGAGAAATCGCCGATACCCATTTTCAGCGATTCTCGCCCGGAACTGCCTGTCGATGACGAGATGCTCGATGGCGCCAGCTAATTCTCGTACATTTGTGACGTCGCACATCACACCGGCGTTCCCATCATCCAGGATATATCGTTGCGGGCCTTTATTCGGTCCGACTATAGCACAACCGGCGGCCATTGCCTCGATGAACACATATCCGAATGTATCTGCACTCGTGGGCAGTATAAATATTTGGCTTTTCCGAAGGAGAACTTCTATCTCTTTAAATGTTAGCGGTCCTTGTTTTTCGCTCTTTGAGAATAGCTCAGACATCTCGATTCGTCCACCCTGGCAGACTTCGGCCACGTCGGCCACCTCGACCACAGGGCCATCGAGAAATTGACTAACCACGACCAAACGCACTCTCTCTCTTATTTTTGTCGGCAATTCTTTCATGGCTCGCACCAAGATCGGGAGGCCTTTCCGTCTTGCCTGATTTCCGACAAATACGAGGTCTACTTTTTCAGCTTGTTGTTTTTCCACTACTGCCGCGTAGTCCAACGGCTCGACATAAGTTAGCAGCGGCGGAATCGCAACAAATTTATCTCTGTGGTCAGGCAACCTCGTCGCGGCCAATCGGGCGCCCTCTGGCTCCCGAACATTCACGCAAGCCGATCTTTGTGCACACCAGTCCAGAAACCTCCAGTCCGCGCTGTATCGCCTGTCGATTTTATCTTCATCCCACCCAGGTCGGTAATTTTTCAAAACCTGCCGCTCACCAACCGCGGTCTCGTAGAAAATTGGACACTGAAGCCGCTCCGCGTTTAGCGGTATATATTCGTGGCAAAATAGGAGATCTGGCTTTACTCGCTTCACATAGCCAGCGGGTATCCAGTTCGTCCCGATTGCAACTCGTGCTATGTAGGATTCTTCGTAGCACTTTGCCACACCTAAGTACCCGAGGCCATACTGCACCGCCCATGACGTGTTCCCAATTAGCGCGGACCTGAGACTTCGAACTACTTCGACCTTAATGTCGATATCGTATCGCTCAATCGCGCAGATATCAACATTTGTTCTCAGCTCTCTGTTTCGACGAGGAAGATACCACGGATAGATGTTTGACAGGATCTTAACTGATCGGCTCATTGTCGTTTTTCAAATATCCAAAAGTCGCACCACGATTGTTCTGGAAACTGGTTATTTATCTTCTGCTTCAAGACCCACTCAGGACAGTAGGCTGCAATCCAAGCGGTAAAGCGGCGGTGACGCACATGAACTACTTTTTCTGCTATCTCAGAATCATCACGATCATCGGAATATATCATAACGTATCGCTTGGACAGCGCAAACACGGTACGCATGTATTTATCGTAGACATCGTCTTCGGTCAAATGATAGAGAACGTCCAACGAGAGCATCAGATCGCATCTTCCGACACCTCTGTCGGCTTCACCCTGCTCCAGTAAAATGAAGTTTTTTGTTGAATCGCCCAAGAACCGACGCTTGCATCTCTCGATTGCGGTCCGGGACACGTCAAACCCAACATAGTCAGGCACCGCGAGAAGAGCGAGCTGATTTCCGTCTCCGCAACCCAATTCAAAAATTCGCCGAATCTTGTTTTGCACGATGAACTCATTAATGACACTGGCTTTAAATGCGGCCAGCTCACCATATGAGCCGCCCCCCGACGTTTCGCCGTTGCGGTATCGCGACTCCCAATACTTACCGGACTCGAACCCGCGGGCCACAGCTCGCTGACGAATCGAACGAACTGCGGCAATAAGCAGCGGCGATTTCTTGAGGATTCTGACTATTGTTGTTTTCATCTATTATCCTGCAATATTTTTGACGATCATACCGAGTGAGCTCCCCACGTCCGCTGAGTCACGGACGCTTTGCAGCTACGGCACGAACCTACGTCGCAGACAGGTTCAACGATTGGCCGTCTAGTGATCGCAGCGGACCAGCGAATGCCGCCTAACTTCTCCGATCGGCCTAGCCGCCCTGAAGTGAAGGTGCTCCCGGACCCGATTCCTCGCACGCCCAATACTGAGTCCGGCCAAAAGAAAGGCATATATTTGCATCATTGGATCGTAGCCAAATCCGAGATGTTTATGAAACAGGCATATATATATCACAAGTGCTGGGATACCGAGTATACTCAGTTCGTCAGGATGCCGCGCGAAGCTCAGAGAGGAAAGCTTCCCCATTCTGACAAGAATAGCCGTGAACAGAGCGATGCCTAGCACACCAAGCTCGACAAACAGCCTCACCCATCCACTTTCCTGATTTGCATCCATTACTGTATCAACGCGGAGATGAACGTAGCCAGCATCCGTCACCCTGGATATTCCAGGCGCGCGGGTTCCATTTCCGATCCCGAACCAGCCGATTTCATCTTCGGCTTCAGACAAGGCGGAGATTAGTCCGGTACCCGCTACGCCCCACCGATTTGCGTGAAGATCTGAGGCGTCGTCCGGCGTAAACTTTGTAAGGCCGGACACAAAGGTCAGTTGCGCGCCGATATACTCTTTGGCAAAATCGCTGTCACCAAGTGCAATCAGCAGCAGACTAGCGAATACAGTCACGACGGACAAAGCAACGAGCGGCAGCAGGATTTTTTTATTTTTCCAACCCATGTACACACAACATATGATAACAGCCATGACTGCCGTTCTATTCGTGCCGACGAGCAGCATAAATACGCTCATCATGAGGCATAAGATCCAGTGCAGCTTTTGAACAGCAGAGGTCCCCTTGGCCATGTAGGCTAGCTGCGCGATGGAGATCACGGTCCAAAACGCCGCATACGGCGCCAGCCGCCCGCCGTAGAGTGTTGACGTTGCGGTCATTACCATTGATCCGTCAACGTTGTTCCTGTACATGGCCAACTCATCTCCGTATCCCACGGCCCCTGTTGACACCTGATACACCGTCACGATGAACATCATGTACAGAAGAATCGACCCAACTTTCAAGATTAGCAGCGCTCTTGATGAGCACGCCAGTCTAAATCCCACCACGACCATCGGTAGATAGAAGATGTAGGATCGAATACCGATTAGTGGAGTAAGCTTGTCAACAAAGAAGACATTATATGAATATACGCACACCAGCGACGCGAAAACGACGATTAAACCAATCAGCCACGAATCAAACTTCCCACTCCGTCTTGCTGGAAAAGCTGCAAAGACATAGCAATATAATCCACTCAACACGGCATCCTTGATACTCATAGCAATGAGCGGCTGTGACGGAAGGAGGGCGCGTATGGGGCCCTCGATTGCGATCAGGGTCATTAGGATGCAGACAATTATTATGGCCTTTTTTTCTGAGCGGTCTGTCGAACGCGGCCAGGTGTCATGCTTTTCCATTGCCATCATTATTCTTAGCCTCCCGCCATAAGGAGCCAGATAGCGCACCATAAACTAGTGCTGTCGCAGCGTAACTCGCAAACGAAACCGCGGCCGCACCTATCCCGTGCCAACGAGGCAGTGCAAATATTAGCCCTGGAATTGTCACCAATAGGCCGCTTATCTCTGCCAAGAGTGGTACGGATGGACGATGCCTTCCTCTGAATCCATCGGCAAACACTGTATTCACGTTAGTGATCGCTGCTGCCCACACCAAGATGACGGCCATCGGAATGCTCGATTTAAACCCGTCTCCAAAGAACACTAACAACAAAATGGGAACTCCAATTGTCATGAGGCTACATACAACAACGGAGAGTACTATTGTCTTTTTTATTGCACTTCGGAACATGGCCTGCCGTTTTTCCACGTTTGTTTCGGAAGCGAGGACTGGCAGCATTGTCTGAGCGATTGCCTTGAAGAGAGGCCAGCCCGCTCCGCTTGCCGTCACTGCGATTGCGTAGTACCCGAGATCCGACGACGGGAGCATCGAGGCCATCAGCAGCTGATCAAGTCGTACATTCAGTTCGTTGGGCAGAACAGACAGTATTGACGGTAGAGCATATTTTGCGAGTGGAGGGATTAAGTGACGGTCTACAGTGAACGGGCGCGTCTTTCGGCGCCAAACGACGATCATCCACGTTGCGCAGTGCGCTGTCATGACGTACAGATACGCAACCGCTAAGCGGGATGGAGTCAGTTCCCGCTGCAGATACAGCCATGCGATTGCTATCAACCAGAGAATAGGAAACTGTAGACGAACCAGATTCCAGTCCCTAAACGCCTTCACGCCTTGAAGATAATAGTATGGCAAATTCCCTAAGAACTGAATTGGTACCAGTAGCAGGAAGAGCCGCGCTGGCCCGATGAGGTGGTTCTTGGTTGGCCCCAAAAGAACGGGAAGCAGAAACCATCCGATCAGCCAGACAGGTCCAGCGAGGATCCCAAGACTTATCCAGGTGGTCCCAAATACCGATTCAGCGCGATTCTCTAGTTTGGCTGCGTAATAGATGCAAGCCGAGGGGAGGCCCAAGGTCCCCAAAGAGCACAACTGCATCGCGAGTATCTGGATCGCGGCGAGTTCGCCGCGACCTGCGGGCCCGAGGTGTCTGGATACTATTACGCTGGCAACAATCGTCAAGGCTTGAATCGCTATGTTAGCGATGGCGTTATGCCCAACACTTCGCCTGACGTTACTGTCAAATCTTAGAAATGGGAGACGAAGCAGTAGTTCGGTCATTCTCGACGTTCTTTTGCTCGAATCTTCGAGCGTCGTTGCACATTTCAGACAGAGGGTCGATTCGGGGCCACCCGTAAAGGGGGGAAAGCCTTTCAGATGCGGGTCGGGGAGAATCGGGTTGCCTCCTGTCAGCGGTGATCTGGGGCCGGGGAACCGCTTACGACGTCACGCGCCAAACTGAGCGAGGGCGTTCGTCTGTTGGCGCGTTAGGAGTACGCGGGAGGATCTCCGTTCGCTCGAGGTAAAGCCCACGCAGCACTTTATCCATTCACATGGCGTCCGGGCAGGCCGGAGGCGAGCACGCACGCCTTCAGCCGGGAACCTTTCCCTCGACCTTCACTGACGGTGGCGGCCGATTCGTTGCCAGAGGGTTTCCGATAGGGCCTCACTCCAGGTCGATGCACCGCGCCATTGGGGGGGGTGTCCCTGCGGAACATAGCACTCCTCTGCAGGTTGGAACCGATTCTTGCGCTTTGTCCGCGCGTTCGAGGGCAGCAACCAGTCGAGACGATGGGAGGGCTCACCACCCCTGGCCACGTCGATGTCGGTCGCCACCGATTCGCAAATGCCGGAAGGCACGCTTCCAACGGCGGGCGCAACGCCGCTTCGAGTTCGGCTCGGAGTGATCCTGTCGTACGGGAGGGGCGACTTCCGAGTTCTTGACCTGTGAGGGGGACTAGCCGCGGAATTGAGGGCTTTAGTTACTAAGGGATGTCTGATCATTCCCGAGCTGACTGCGCCTGCCTGAATGGGGCGCGATCCCATAGACCCGTCACCAAAGAAGGCAATGGGCTCTCGATGCGCAATGCCCTCAAACATGGCCGTTACGCCAAGTCCACGCCGGTCGCCGTCCCGGCTCCGCTCCGGGGCCCCCGCTCTCTATGACGAGTTCCTCAAGCGCGACACCCGTGAAACCGGCTGTAGCAAGCTTATCGGGGGTGACCGGCTCGTTGGTCTTTGCAACATCAACCTAGAGCTGCGCTGCTTCTCCGTCGCCCTCGGCACGTTCCTCCACAAGTCGCCCATCCTCTACTTCACCGCAGCCGTCACCACACGCCTCCACAAGGAACGCGAGGCCAAGTGGCGTGCCGTCGCCGGTCGAGGAAACCGGGAACTCTTCATGCGAATTTGGGCGTTCACAGCATTTCAAATTGATGGCGTTGCCTTCCTCATCCTTTCCCGACACAAACTCGCGGCCTCTTTCTTCCCTAACAAAGGCAAACAGTCCCGGCGTCAGTGACCCGGTCACACGCTTTCAGATTTATTTTATCTCCTCGTAAGTGTTTGAAATAACAGGACATGTGACCGTGGCACTTCAGATGAACGCCTAGGAAGTCCTATTTCAGCCTGTATGCTGTCGCCCGAGGCAGACTATGACGAAACTGACTAAATCGGATCAGGCTCGGATCAACGGGGCGCGGTCGCGCGGCCCCGTTACGGCGGAGGGCAAGGCCCGCTCCGCCCGCAATGCAACCAAACATGGCAAGTACGCCAAAACCGGCCCCGGGGCCGCACACTCCGCCGTCCTCAAAAGTGAGGACTCTGCGGCCTTCGACGATCTCGTCGAACGCCGCGCTCGGGACTTCCGGCCCCTCAACTCCTTCGAGGCCTCCCTCGTACGTGAGATCTGCGCCCTCGAGTGGCGCTACGATCGGCTCTCCGCCATCGAGACCCGCCACATCGACCTTCAGATCGCCCAGGAAACCGAAGCCCTTCGGCGGCAGACCGGCTCGCTCCGCGGCGTCTCGACTCTCGATGTCACCGCTCTCGGCGTCGGCAGACTCGTCGAGACCACGCGAATTCTGCCGTTCTGCGCTCTCGAGTTGGGTCGCATCCAGCGCGCCCGGCGCCAGATGCTCGACACTCTCATCGCCTACCGCAAGGGTTTTCGCCCTCTGGAACAATCCGAGGATCCGGCTTATTTGCAACAACTTGACCGCTGGAACGAACCCAGCCTGGCCGACCTGGAGTTGCTCGCCCACCCCTCGGAGCCCACCGCACCGGCCGCTCTTGGCGAGACTGTGGGCGGGTCCGCCGCGGATTCGGTCGCAAATCCCACGGACCCCGTCTCCGGCGCCACCACCCTCGAGAACCCGGGAGCCCCGAAACCGGAGATCACCACACCCGACCTCGCCGGGGAGGCCATGGCCGAAACCGCTGCGGTGGACGGCAGGGCAACCGAAAACGGAGTCGGGCCCGAGCCCGCACCGGCCACCGGACATCCATCCGCACAACCGGCGCCCTCCACGGCTCCTTCCGGCCTTATCCTTGTGCCGCCAACTCACTCGGTGCCAACCATTTGCGCGCAGCAAGCGCCGTCGGCCAACCAAATCCCTGGAGAAAGGAGGCCGGCCGCCTGAACACCCGCACTCGGCGCGCTCAGCCCTCTACCTGGGACCAAAGGCCCGCGCCGCATTCGGGTGTTCAGCGTGAGCCCGTGCTCGTTGCCATGAACTGCCATTTCCTCCATTCCGGCCGGGCCCCGGAAGCCGCCGACTCGCTGGAATGCTACAAGAGCTATCACCTCTCGCTCGGACATGGACCCACGCCCGGCAAGTCGGCCCAGTCCGCGCCCGCACCCGCGCTGGGCGCCGGCGCCGTGGCGGAGCCCGGCGGCCACACTCCGATTGCGCCCCCACCGCCTCTCTCCGTCACCCAGTGGGCTCGGGAGGCGCTCCATTTTGAGCCCTTTCCGGCTCAAGCCGAAATACTGGATTGCCGGGACTCGCATGTCATACTCTGCTGTTCCCGGCAGTTCGGCAAAACGACGCTCACCGCGCTCAAGGCAGCTCACCACGCGCTCACCCTGCCCGGAGCCAATATCGTCGTCGGCTCCCCCAGTGAACGCCAGTCTTGCCTCCTCGTTCGCAAGGCCGCCAACTTCCTCAAACGCGCCGGCACACCCACGCGGGCCACTGGCGACAACACCAAGGGGGTCCGTCTGCCCAATGGCAGCTGCATCTTCGCTCTGCCCATGCAGCAGTTCACTACACGAGGCTTCGACGCTGTTTCGCTGCTCATATTTGAGGAAGCGGCCTATATACCCGATCCCTTCTATCACATGGCCACCGCCTTCCAGGCAGTTGTGCCCAATCGATGCCTCTGGTTGCTCTCCACACCGGGTGGCGAGTCCGGCTTCTTCTACGAAGAGTGGTCCGATGCAGCCCGCGCCCATTGGCGTCGCTTTCGCGTGCCCGCCTCCCAATGTCCACCCATCGACGGTGAGTTCCTCGCTCAGGAACGCATCCGCAAGGGCGATGCCGTCTTCCGGCGCGAGTACGAATGCGAGTTCGTCTCCGATGCAGCCCAGATCATAGGCAGCGAACTCTGGCTCGCGAACCTCGACGAGACCGACCTGCCCTTCAACGGAGGCAAACCCCTGTGGCGCGACTAGTCTCATACAAATTTCGTCAACAGAAGCCCCGGCCACTCTCCGGCACCACGCAACTCCTGCAGGGGGGCGGGCTTGAGCCTGCGCGGGCCTTCAGGCCCGCCACCCAAGTCGCAACATCACCACACTCAGACCCAGCCAGAGGCACCCACCACCAGGGGGGCGGGCTTGAGCCCGCTCGGGCCTTTAGGCCCGTCACCCAGGTCGCAACATCATCACACCCAGACCCAGCCAGAGGCACCCACCACCAGGGGGGCGGGCTTGAGCCCGCGCGGGCCTTCAGGCCCGTCACCCAAGTCGCACCATCACCACACCGAGACCCAACTGGAGGCGCCCACCGCCAGGGGGGCGGGCTTGAGCCCGCGCGGGCCTTTAGGCCCGTCACCCAGGTCGCAACATCATCACACCCAGACCCAGCCAGAGGCACCCACCACCAGGGGGGCGGGCTTGAGCCCGCGCGGGCCTTCAGGCCCGTCACCCAGGCCGCAACATCATCACGCCCAGACCCAGCCAGAGGCACCCACCACCAGGGGGGCGGGCTTGAGCCCGCGCGGCACTTCAGTGCCGCCCCATCTCTCTCAAATGCAAAGGAGCCCGCAATCCAATGAGGCGCCTGCCCCCACATCTCTACTTCGGCCTCGATCTCGGCCAGCGCCGCGACCCCGCCGCCCTCGCCATCCTCCAGCGCATCCACGAACCCACTGGCGAATGGAACCGCGTCACCTGGGAACCGGAATGGGAACTCCTCTTCCGGCTCCGCCACGTCGAGCGCTTCCCCCTCGGCACCCCCTACATCACCATCGTCAGCAAGGTCCGCCATCTGATTCGCGACTGCACCGGCACCATCCTGGGCGGCTGGCCCGTGGCCGTAGGCCATCCCGTTAACCCCCGCAAGACCTTGGTCGTCGACGCCTCCGGAGTCGGAGCCCCCATCGTCGAACTCTTCCACCGTTGCGACCTGGACGCCACACTGATCCCAGTCACCATCATCGGCAACGGCTCGGCTCACTCCGACGCCGGCTCCGGTTACGTGGTCCCGCGCCGTGATCTCGTTTCCAACCTGCGCATCCTACTGGAGCGCGGTCTTCTGAAGATCCCAACCCGGCTTCACGACCACGATGCACTTCGTAAAGAGGTGCTCGAACTCCAGGACCGTTCAGGAACCCGCCGGGACGACATGGCCATAGCCCTCGCCCTGGCCTCCTGGTGGGCTGCAAGGAACGTGCAGCTATGAACCCCACCAAGCCCCAATGGGAGCCCAAACCCCGGGGGGGCGGGCTTGAGCCCGCGCGGCACTTCAGTGCCGCCCAATCTCTCGCAATGACAGAGGAGCCCGCCCAACTCCACTCAACCACCAACCCACCTGCTTCGTGGGGTATGCGTCCTCGCTTGCGGGCCGGCATTCGTGCCGGCCTTCTTCCCAAACCTCACAGCGAACACAACCCTCCAATCAGCCACCCGGAAACCGCTCAGAGGAGGGCCTCAGCCCTACACATCGGTCCCCTCGGAGTCCTGCCCGTAATATCGCTTGTAATACTTCCCATAGTGCCCATCGTAGTACCCGTAATAACCCCCCGGAGACTGTTTCGGATTCCAATCGTTCAGCACCGTGCCGACGACATGGGTCCCGTCATCCCGCAACCGGGCCCGCGCAGCCATAGCCGCATCCCGAGTCGTCTTGTTCGCCCGCACCACCAGGACGACACCGCTGGTCAGCCGTCCAATCACGCGCGCATCCGGAATCTGCAGCATTGGCGGAGTATCGATGAAGATCATGTCGAACTCCTCCTGCAGATGCTTCAGCAACTCGGGCAACTGCTGGGAATACAGCAGATTGGTCGCACCCGCCACACCTGGACCGCTGGGCAGAACATAGAGGCCATCCACCTTGGTCTCCACAATCATTCCGCTCAGCAGGGATGCCAGTTCGCTGTGCATCAGGTTCTTTCCGTTGGCGCCGGCCCCATTAGCCAAAGGAACACCGTTCTGCCCGTCGCCAGGGGACGCGACATGAACTGCGGAGGAAGCCAGATCCTTCTCCACCCTCCTGGACGCCTCTTTTTCGGCAACCGCCTCGCGCGAGTCACTACTCCGGTAAGGCCGGCCGTACCGCGCCGCGGCTCCGTTACCGTTCTGTCCCCGGAGGATGGTGGTCAGCCCCCGCTCGTTCCCCAGCCCGAAAATCGAGTGAATTCTGGGCTTCCTTGTATCCGCGTCGATCAGCAGCACCCGCTGCCCCGTCTCGGCCAACGCGATCGCCAAATTCGAAACCACCGTGGTCTTCCCTTCACCGGGCGAGGCGCTCGTAACAACCAGCAACCGGGGCTGCCGCCCATCCTGCCCTGCAAAAAGAATGCTCGTCAGAGTCGCCCGGAAACTCTCCGCCAGCAGACTCGGTTTCCGTTGAAACGTCACCAATTCCAGCCGTTGCTCTTCCCCTCCGATCTCATCGTCGGCGTCACCATCCTTTTTCCCACTCCGGCTGAAGTACTTCGTCCGCTTGCCCGACATCGACGATTCGGCGGGAATCATACCCAATTCGGGAACGTTCAGGTAGTAGGCGATGTCCGCCGGTTCAGTGAGGGTCCGGTTGGCCCGGTCTCGCATGACAACGAAAGCGACAGCAAAGAACAAACCGCCCACCAGGCCAAGGGCCGCGTTGAGCAGCAACCTCGGCTTGTACGGCAGCAATGGCACCTTTGCTGGATCCACGACACGCACGTTACTAGCCCGCAGTGCGCTCGAGACGGCGCTCTCCTTCACCCTTTGCAGCATCGAGTCGTAAAGCTGGCGGTTAGTTTCCGCCTCACGCTTCAGAATGTTGTAGGTGATCGCCTTGTCGCCTTGATCGGTCACAACGCCAGCCTGCCGCCGGTAGTCGGCCTCAAGCAACTTCTCCCGCCGCAGTGCCTCGTCATATTCATTTTTGATCCTTTTCAGAATGTCGTCCCGCTGCGACTCCATGCGGCGTATCACGCTTGCGATCTGCGCATCGACGCGCTTGACTTTGGGATTGTCGGCGGTAAACGTCTCTTCCAGGTCCGCCTTCGCGCGCCGCAGATCCGTCAGCCGCGTCCCATACTCCTGCAGGTTCCTGTCATCAAGCACATCGGGCAGGGTATCGGCGGGAGCGGTCGTCGCCATCTCCCAGCGGCTCTGTTTCTGCACCCGGTCGCTCTGGGCTTTGGTCAACCACTCCTGCAGTTGCATCAGTCTGTCTGTAGTGACGTTAGTCTTGTCGTCGGTGAACAGCAGGCCATTCCGCCGTGCATACTCTTGCAGTGCGTCCTCGCTCCGCTCAAGTTTCACGCGCATTTCGTCGATCTGTTTCGACAGGAACTCACCCGTCCGCTGCGACATCTTCCACCGAGCATCCATGTTCTGCTCAATGTACTCTTGCGTCAGCCGGTTCGCGAAGTCGGTTGCCAGCTTGGCATCGGTCGAGTCAATCAGGACCTCGAGAATTCGTGTCTGGCCGCTGGCGCGCACCTTCATGTCCTTCTGCGCCATCTTGAGTGCGGCGGTTCGCGCATCGTCTTGCGAGGGCTCTGGCAAATGGAGCGCTCGGCGCCAGACGGACACTCGGCCCGCGTCCTGGCCCAGGGCTTGAACATCCTTGGCCTTGAGGGAGTCAACTACTCTGTCGAGCAGGCTGTCGCTCTGCAGGATCTTGATCTGTGTCTGGATGTCCGTCGTGAGGTTGGAGGCGCCATCCGCTACCTGCTGAACATTCTTCATGTTCATGAAATCCTGGTTGAGCTCCAGAATCTCCAGGGTAGTCTTCGCCTGGTAAACCGGCGTCTGCGGCAAAGTAACCAGAATGGCCAACAACAACCCCAATCCGGAAATCAGAATCAGAGTCCCCTTGCGCCGCCGCAGGATCCGCCAGTACTCGACCAGGCCGCCGTTGTCCGGCTCGTCCACCTCCGCTGGATAGCCTCCCTGACCGTATCCACGGTCGCCAACTCCATAGGCGGGCGCATCTATCACCAGCGGTCGCGAGGGGAGGTGCGTGCCGCCCCTTCCTGTCGTCAATTCTCGATTCTGATGTTCCATGGTTTAGCGCCTGTAGACGGCCACGCCGGTCCCGATCCCAAATGCGGCTTCTCCAGCCCGGGCAAGCGTCTTCCGCACACCGCTCGTCGGCACGAACAGGATGTCGTCTTGCTCCATTGGCACGTCCTTCTGTTTGCCATCCAGAATCTTGCCCAAGTCCAGGGCAATCTCCAGCCGCTGCTCCGGTTTGTCGGTCTTCCGCAGGATCTTGGCCCCACCCCGCTTGGCGAAGTTGTCAAACCCCTCCGCCATCGAGAGTGCCTCCAACACCGTGGTCCGCTCTTTCTCTCCCAACACAAATCCCCCGCTCTTCTTGACGGCGCCCATTACATAGACGATCTGGCCCTTTGGCGCAGTCACCACGTCGTGCGGCTTGATGGGAATGTTCTTTTCCGGCGCGCGCGCCTCCATGAGCTCTTTCACACCCACTTCGGCGATCCAGTACTGGCCGGTGTCATCGAGCTTCGCGCCTGGGAGCGGGATCTTACCCCACTGCTTCTCCCTCGCGATGCGCACGGAGTAGCCTGCATCGGGCTGCAGACCGCCTGCCAGACTCAATACCTCCAGCAAGTTCTTCTCGCCCTGCAACTGGTGCACGCCCGGAGTCCGCACCGAGCCCAGCACACTCACCGGCTGGCTGCGCATCTCCTGGAGCATCACCGACACATCGGGTTGCTTGATGTACGCCTTGAGCCGCTCGGCAATCGCCTCCTCCAACTGCTCCACCGTCATTCCCTTCGCGTAGATGCGGCCCGTCATTGGCAGATTGATATTGCCGCGCATATCGATCTGGAAGGGGTCCTTCGACATCTCTTCCATGTCCAACACACGCACAATCAGTTGATCACCTGGTCCCAGGACATACGTCGATACCAGGGGACCTTCGGCCTGCTGCCCCCAGGCAAGGGCGGCACACACCAGCACCATTGCCAACTTCATCAGGAACCCTCCATCGACTCCGCCAGCTTGTCCAGCCGGGCCTGTAGGTTGGAAACCTTCTGGTCCAGTTGCTCCAACCGCGACTCCATCGGCGCATGCCCGTTGTGTGGCATGTCTACTAATCGGTGCATCGCCTCACGGGCGAGGTCGCTGATGCTGCGAGCCCCCGTGGCCTCACACACTTCACGCAGCCGCCGGAACTCATCGTCTGACAGCCGGATGCTCACCATCTTGCTTCGCTTGTTGAAAAGGGTCATCTTACGTCAACGCCTCTACGCTTTCCGGGTCGATCTCAACCTCCACGCTCCTTTGCAGCATGTGTACCGACAGTCGCAGCCGGTATCGATTCTCGATCTCGATCAGCCGTCCTTCCACGCCCTTCATCGGCCCACTCCGAATCCGTACCGCCGCCCCCTCCTTCAGATACGGGCACGGCGACGCCGGGAGCTTGCTCTCCACCAGGCGTCGAACCGCGTCGATCTCTGCTTCGGGAATTGGGGCGGGGGTGCCATCGAAACTCACCACATGCACAACGCCCGGCGCACTCAGCACCGGAACCATATGTGTGTAATCAAAGCGACAGAAGACATAGCCGTCGAACAACGGCACGTCCACCACCTTGACGCGGTCGCTCCAGCGGCGCCGCATTTGATATTGGGGCAGGAATTCTTCCAAACCGGTCGCATTCAGGTATCGGGATACGACATGCTCTTGTCTGGACCGGGTTCTTATGGCAAACCAGGGAAAGGGCATTGTGACGTCTCCAGTCTCCGGGCAGGCTTCGCCCCCCTCAGTCCCACTCTCATTTTGAGACAGGACCGTGAAGAGACTCAGAACTCAACAGGGGTTCGGGCTACCCCCACACCACCCGTTGTGTGGGAATATCCACCGAAAACTATGGGACTACGCTTGCACACTCATGCAAGAACCTTAATAATGGACTACTGTAAGTCGCCTGTCAATCAAAAAATAGTGCATATTTAGGTCACAGAACCATGAATCGAATCCACATCGCGACTCTATTTTCAGCTAGGCTAATAGTCCCTTCTCTGCTTGCTGTTACGGCTTCTGTAACCCTCCTGCAGGACCTGACCAAACCCGCTGACAATTCTGTACTATGCAGGGCAGGATTCTGCCGCGAAGACCAGTCAAGTGCCAGCCTGTCATACACGCGTCTCGACGAAGCAAACCCCTACAAATGGGCCGATTACGCCGAGTCCCTAGACGCAAAAGGCGACTCAGACGGCGCCGCCAAGGCCTTCGAACGGGCCCTGTCGCTCGGTCCCGCCATCGCGCCCGTTCACATGCGCGCCTTCAACTTCCATCTCATTCATGAACACTCCGATCGGATGTTGAGTCTCGGCCGGGGCATTCTCGACCTCACACCCGCCTACAACGGCCTGATCTTCTCCGACTACATCGGCAATCCCGTCGCGCAGATCCTGCAACACGGGATCCCGCCGCCCACGGTCCCTGCTTACCTCACCTGGGCTCTCCGCCGCCGCCCTACGCCCGAACTCCTGGAAGTCTGGAGATGGATGGTCCAGAACCGTCAGACAGACGCTCCTGGCGCCGCTAGCTTGACCACCGAACTCTGCCACCGCGAAGAGTACGGAACGGCCGCCCAGCTCTGGGCCGCCTGGCTGGGCTCCGATCGTGGAGACTACCTCAAGAAGGACTTTCTATACAACACACGCTTCGCCCGAGAGCCGCTAAAAACTCCTTTGGATTGGGCAATTTATCCGGTGAACGGCGTGGAAACGAACCGGGCTGACGGCCTCGCAATCACCTTCTCGGGCAATGCTAATCTGGCCTATAGAAACGTCAGACAGATGTCAGCAGTCAGACCCGGAACATATATCTTTACGGCGGTCGTGGAGGCTACGGAAATAACCACAAATGAGGGGCCATACTTTCACCTTTTCGACCCCGCCAAAAAAGGGGGAATCGATCTCGTCACAGACAAGATCCGAGGCACCTTACCCAGAACGAAGATGGAAGAGCGCTTCACTGTAGGGCCCGGCACTGAAGCAATCGTCACTCAACTCGAGCGGAGCCCCTCCGATCGGGTAGACAGCAAGATTGCCGGCACACTACGAATTCACGAGATCTCGTTGCGGCGTGTGGAGTGACCGGCGGGAAGTGTTGCACAGAATACACTTCCGGACGGCCCGGTGGACTCCAGCCGGAGAGTCCCATGATGGGCTTCGGCAACCCATCGCGCAATGGCGAGGCCCAAGCCCGCCCCGCTGGAGGTCCCGGACGCCCGGCTCCGCGCGGTGTCCACCCGGTAGAAGCGGTCGAAGATGAACGGCCGGTGTTCCTCGGGTATCCCCGGCCCCGTATCCTCGACAAAGATCTCGTAGTCCGATGGGCCGCATCGCAGCCGGACCGTAACACGGCCCTCTGGCTGAGAATACTTGACTGCATTGTCAAGTAAGATCATCGCCATCTGCCGGACCAGGGACTCATCCGCGCAGCACAGCGCCTCACACATAGGTTCCACGTCCACATCGACGTCCCTCTGCGCCCCCAGAACCCGCGCTGCCTTCGCCGTATCTACCAGCAACTCATCAAGGTAGAACTTGCTCCATCGCAAGGGCACCGCACCGGAATCGGCTCGGGCCAGCAGGAACATGTCCTCTACAACCCGCCGCAAACGCTTCAGTTGCCCGTCGATGATCTGCAGGGCTTCCCGGTACTCCCCCTCCGTCCGGTGTGGCTGCTCCAGCGTCACCTCGGTAGCCGTATGAGCCACCGAGACCGGAGTCCGAAGCTCGTGCGACGCGTCGGCCATAAACCGTCGCTGCTGCTCAAACGCATGCCCCAACCGTTCCAGAAGCCGGTTGAACGTCTGGGACAGCAACCCCAGCTCATCCCCGGGATTGAGTATAGGCACACGCCGTTCCAGATTGCGGGACGTAATCGACTCAACGGTCTGCGAGATCACTACGACGGGAGCCAGGCTCTTCCGGGCCAGCCAGTACCCGCCCAAAGCCGACAGGAACACCGCAATCGGCACACCCAGCAGGAACGTCCGGCGAAGAGCGGCAACGTCGTGCTCCGTATCGAGCTCCGACTCTCCGGCCACGAACAGGTACGTCCCATGCTGACGCAAGTCAACCTGCAGGGCCGAGTAGCGCCACCCATGTTCCGACCAAGAGCCGCCCCGCCGAGCGTGCAGCGCATCGTCCGAGATGGTGCGGCCCCCCAAGTTCGGCTTCAGCCCCACCTTCCGCCCATCCTGAACAATAGTGACCGCTTGCGCCGGGAACGTGAGCTGGTGGATCGTCACCAGCACCGAGCGGAACGACGCCTCACCGGGCGCCTTCCCCTCGTGTTCCTCGATCTCGTGTTTCAGAGAAGCCGCAAGTACGCGGTCTGCCAGCTCCAGGCGTGAATCGAGCTGCTGGTAGCGGCTCTCGGCCAACCGCGAGAACACGACAAAACCGGAAACCGCCAGGATGACGCTGAAAACGGCGACATACCAAAGAGTCAGCCGTGCCCGGATGGACTTAATCATCCTCGCCCATCCCACCCAACTGATAGCCTTCGCCACGCCGCGTGTGGATCAGCCTGCCTTCGCCCGCCGTGTCCACCTTGCGCCTAAGCCGCTGGATGTAGACCTCTATCAGGTTCGAGAACGGATCATATGTCTCATCCCAGACATGCTCGGAGATCTCCGGCCTGGTCACCACTTCGCCTTGCCGCCTGCTCAGATACTCCAGCAAGGCATACTCCTTGGCCGTGAAGTCGATGCTTCGTGTCCCCCTCCGAACCGTTCGGTTCCGCGTGTCGATGTGCAAGTCGGCCACCTGGATCACAGGATCCTGCAGGGCCGGTCCACGGCGCAGCAACGCCCGGATGCGCGCCGAGAGCTCGCCAAAGTCAAAGGGTTTGGTGAGATAGTCGTCCGCGCCGCTGTCCAGGCCCTCAATGCGGCTCCATACCTGATCCTGCGCTGTGAGCATCAAGACCGGCGCGATGGCCCCGGTACGGCGCATCTCGCGGCAGACCGCAAATCCGTCCTTACCAGGGAGCATGACGTCAAGGATCACCAAGTCGTAGGTGTTCACCGACAGCTTCTCGATGGCCGCATCCCCATCAAATGCAATGTCGACGGCGTAGGTCTGCTCCCGCAGCCCCTTGGCGAGCATGCTAGCCGCGTCGTGCTCATCCTCGACCAACAGAAGCCGCATAGGCGCTAACTCTCATCGTCATGATATTTCGACCGGGACCGCAGTATCCAGTGATTCCTCTTTCGGAGCAAACCACGGAAAGACTACCGGCAAGACCAGCAGAGTGAGCATCGTAGCGGTGAAGAGCCCGCCGATGACGACTGTGGCC
The DNA here is from genome assembly GCF_963665245.1 of uncultured Paludibaculum sp. NCBI lineage: Bacteria > Pseudomonadati > Acidobacteriota > Terriglobia > Bryobacterales > Bryobacteraceae > Paludibaculum > uncultured Paludibaculum sp. Next base: position 1,678,751 of record NZ_OY762269.1, on the reverse strand, counting down.
AATGGCCTCTGCACTTCGGCTCCGGCGGATTGCGACAGGGCCATCGGCATGAAGCCGAGGCTGGCCACCATGGCCGTCATCATGACAGGCCGCAGGCGGGTGAGCGCTCCTTCGCGGATGGCGCGCTTCAAGGGCATGCCCGCCTCCAGCATCTGATTGATGCAGCTCACCATGACGATGCCGTTCAGAACGGCCACACCAAAGAGCGCGATGAAACCGACCATTGCCGAGAGATTGAGATTCAGACCGCGGATCCAGAGGGCGGCGATGCCTCCGACCAGCGCAAACGGCACGGCACTGAAAATCAGCAGCGCCTGCCGGACGGAGGAAAAGGTAGCGAAAAGCAGGCCGAAGATAATGCAAATGGAGAGCGGCAGGACGATCATCAGGCGGCGCACGGCCCGGTCCTGGTTCTCAAACTGGCCACCCCACTCGATGGAATAGCCTGCCGGCAGCCTGAGGGTGCGATTCAGCCTCTGCTGGGCCTCACCGACGAAACTGCCGAGGTCGCGGCCTCGAACATTGCACTGCACGACGATTCGACGTTGGGCGCCTTCGCGATTGATCACCTCAGGGCCTTGTTCGACAGAGATGGCGGCTATCTGGTTGAGCCGCACACGTTCCCCTGCGACCGACTGCAGTTGCAGGTTGCCTAGTGCCTGGAGGTCGTTGCGGTACTGCGAGGGCAGACGCACGACTATGGGCACCTGCCGTTCTCCTTCGATCATCTCGGAGACGGTGGTACCGCCGGTGGTCGAGTCCAGCAGGTCGCGCACATTGCGGACATCCAGGCCGTAGCGCGACAGGCGGTCGCGATCCACGGCAACCCGAAGTTCCGGGACACCAGTCAGGATCTCGGCCTGGGCGTCGGCGGATCCGGGAATGACACTGACCACCTTCAGCGCCCGGTCAGCCAGTTGTTCCAGGGTGGCGAGGTCATTACCGAAGATCTTCACGGCGACATCGGCCTTAATTCCGGAGACGACCTCGTCCAGGCGCATAGCCATAGGCTGCGTGAAGTTGCAGATCAGCCCAGGGATTCTTTCCATACGCCTGGACATCTGATCGACCAACGCCTCCTTGTCGAGGCCCTTGCGCCACTCCGTGTGAGGCTTGAGCAGGACGTACACGTCCGCCTCATAGACACCCATGGCCTCCGTTGCGACGTCGGGCCGGCCGAGTTTGCTAACCACGCCACGCGCCTCGGGGAACTCCATGACGGCTTTCTCAACGCGGCTGCTGATGGAGACGGATTCGGGCAAGCTGACACCGGGCAACTTCCGGGTCTGGATCAGGATGGAGCCCTCGTCGAGCCGGGGCATGAACTCGGTGCCGATGTATTTCAACGAGCCCAGAGCCACGATCATGAGGACCAGAGAGAAACCGACAATGGCCGCGCGGTGATGCATCGAGTAGTCGAGAACGCGGCCATAGTGGTGGAGAATCACCTCAAACCAGCGGGCATGGCTTTCTTTGTCGGAGGAGCGCAAACCGAAGGTGCTGGCTACGGGAACGACGGTGAGCGAGAGGATGAGTGCGCCCAGCAGGGCCGAGCAGACCGTGATGGCCATGGGCCGGAACATACGGCCCTCAAGCCCCTCAAGGGTAAGGATGGGCAGATACACAGCGACGATAATGGCTACCCCGAAGACAATGGGCCGGCTGACCTCGATGGCAGCATCGCGAACCGTCCGACCCACCGGACGCCCACCCGATTCGCCGATGCGCCGGACGGAATTCTCCACCATGACGACGGCGCCATCGACGATCATGCCGAAATCGATTGCGCCCAGGCTCATCAGATTGGCGGAGACGCCGAAGGCGGCCATGCCTACGAAGCCGAAGAGCATCGAGACAGGGATGACAAAGGCCACCAACAAGGCCGCGCGCAGATTCCCAAGAAAGAGGAGCAGAACGGCAACGACGAGAATGCCGGCCTCCAGCAGATTGCGCTCAACGGTATGAATAGTGCCGTAGATCACCTCGCTCTGATCGTAGAACGGGATCACCTTGACACCGGGCGGCAAGTGTAGCTTCGCTAACTTCTGCTTGGATCGTTCGATGACGTCGAGGCCGTTGGCCCCCTTAAGGGCGATGATCATGCCGGAGACGGTTTCGCCGTTGCCATCGCGCAGTACCGCGCCCTGGCGTGGCATGGCCCCCGGCACGATGCTGGCCACATCGCTGAGCAGGACAGGGACGCCCGCGCGCGCCAATAACACGGTCTTGCCGAGTTCCGCGAGAGAGGAGGCACGCCCCAGACCGTAGACGGTATACTGCTGATCCAGATGCTGGATGAAGCCGCCGCCGAAGTTCTCGTTGTTGTCCTGAACGCGGAGAAAAACATCGCGCAACGTGAGGCCATAGCGCTGCAGGGCGTCCGGATTGACCTCAATCACATACTGTTTAGTGTCACCACCCCAACTATTCACTTCATTGACGCCCGGAATGGTGCGCAACTGGAACCGGATGCTCCAATCGTGCAGGGTCTTGCGGTCCATGAGGGAGAGGCTGGTGCCGTCGACGGTGTACTGGAGCACCTCGCCAAAGGCGGTCGCCACGGGCCCGAGAGTGGGCTCCAGCCCTTGAGGCAGCCGGGAGCGGACTTCCTGCACACGTTCGTTTACCAATTGCCGGGCGAAGTAGGTGTTGACCTGATCCTCAAAGATCACGGTGGTCATAGAGAGGCCCAGCTTGGACGTGGAACGAATCTCGAGGGTGCGAGGCAGGCCCATAAGAGCCGTCTCGATGGGGAAGGTGACGCGGCTTTCCACTTCGAGCGGCGGCATCGCGGGGCATTCGGTGATGACTACAACCTGATTGTTCGTCAGATCGGGAAAGGCATCGACGGGCAGCCGCAGCATCACAACGACCCCGGCGAGGATCACAGCCGCCAGAAGAGCACCTACGAGGAGCCGATGACTCAAGGCAGCGTCGATTAAGCGATTGAGCATGGCGCCGCTATTCCCCCTGCAACGAAGTCTTGAGCAGTTCGCTCTTCAGAGCGAACGCCCCGCGAGTGACGACGCGTTCCCCTTCATTGATACCGCCCGTGACCTCGACCTGTCCGTTGGTGGTAGCGCCAATTTTGAGAGTTCGCACCTGGAAACTGTCGCTGCCCATTTGCACGAAGGCAACTTTCTGGCCGTTGAGATCCTCGACCGCGGATTCAGGGATGTACAGTGCGGGCCGGCTCTCACCCTGTTCCAGATCCACCTGGGCGAACATCTCGGGCTTCAGGTTGCCCTGCGGGTTAGGAAGATTAATACGGACCTTGAGTGTGCGCGTGGCGGGATCGAGTTCTTCGCCCAATTGCAGGACGGTGCCGGCAAACGTTCGCTCCGGAAACGCCCGAACGCTGATGCGGGCCAGCATTCCGGGCCGCACGGCGGCGAGATCGGCTTCATTTACCCCGGCGATGACCCAGAGGCTATTCAGGTTGGAGATGGTGAATGCCTCCTGCCCAACGGAGAGCACGCTGCCACTGCTCACAAGGCGACGAAGGATGACACCGGCGCTGGGCGCCTTGATGGGCACAGCGTCGGGATCGTCGGTCGCGTCGCTGGCATGGCGAGTGCCGACGGGATCGATCTCCAGGAACTCCGTCATGTGCTGCTTCTCCTTTTCCAGATCGGCGCGGGCCTTGACGATGTTGGTTTCGGAGCTGCGGAGGTCGTTGGCAGCCTGGTCGGCCTGTTCCTGCGAGATAGCTTCGACCTTGAGCAGTCGCTGAGCGCGTTCCGCGACACGGCGGGCCATTTCTCTGTGGGCGATGGCTCGATCAAGCTCCGCTTGCGCCTGGATGTAGGCGGCGCGGGTCTCGTGCACCGTGTGACTGTGCATCAGAGCGAGCACCTGCCCTTGGTTGACGTGGTCACCGATGTTGGCGAGCACGTGCATAACCTTGCCTTCGGCAAGAGCACCGACATGCCAAGTCTCGTTCTCGTTGACGGTGATCTGCCCATTGGCCCGGATGGTGTCCTTCTCGACGCTACTGGCGGCGAGGACTACAGCCAGATTGGCCTCCCGCTGGGCTTGCGGGTTCATGCGAATGATACCGGCATCCGATTTGGCGCCGGCGGCTTCGGCAGACGTCGGGAGGGGAGGGGCTTCGCCTTTTCGTGTCAAAAGGATAAAGGCTGCCAGCGCAATCACAACGGCTGTTAGTGCGACAGCCAGCATCTGGAGTCGTGTTCTCTGCTCGACGAGCTCGTTTTCGGTCATGGATTCACCCCGGTAGCGACTTCGAGAGTGACCACACTCTGCTGGAAGTCGGCCAGCGAGCGGGTATACAGCAATTGCGTCTCGATGCGAATCCGTTCGGCATCGAGGAGGCGGAGGACGTCCACACCACCTTCGCGAAAAGCGAACTGCGCAATGCGGGCGGAGTCACGAGAGCGCTGCACCATACCGGGCAGGTCGCCGCTCACAAGCTTGCGTTTCAGTTCGTAGTCTCGAACGGCAGATTGAAACTCGGCCGAAATCTGAGCCTCCACGGCACGGAGAGTTTCTTTGGCCGCCCGCAAGTCGGCTTCGGACGCCGCGATGAGTCCCTGATTGCGATTCCTTGTGGGCAGATTGATCTGAACGCCCACGATGAGGGAATCAAATCCGGCCGTGCGCTTGTAGCCGAACAGATAGTCCGGATCCGGTTTGGCGTTGGCTAGCTGCAACCTCACATGGGCCTCCGCCTGGGCCACGCCTCGGCGGGCAAGAAGCACTTCTGGCCGGCGGCCGAGGACCTCGCCGGCGTCGGGCACGGCGACTCCGCGCAGGTCGTCCAGGGGATCGCTGAACTCGACGGTATCCGGCGCGGCTACACCGATCTCGCGGTAAAGATCGAGGCGGCTTCGCTCGGCCTCCTGCTGCGCGACGGCAAGCAGCGTGTCGACTCGCTGTGCCTCCAATTGGATGCGAAGCAGGTCCGCTCCGGCTGCGGCGCCCTCCTTGACGCGCGACTGAGTGTACTGAACAACCTGGAGGAGGTTCTGGCGCTCTTCATTGAGTAGCGAGACGACGCGCTGGGCGCCGGCCGCTGTCCAATAGGCCGAAGCGACGCGAGCAGCCAGTTGACGGCGCAGCAGGGCCTGGTCGGCCTCCACGCGGGCGGTGTTGGCGACGGCGTAGTCAACCCTCCGCTCGCGCTTGCCGCCGCTTTCCACGGTAAGTCCGGCGTAGGCAAAGGTATCGGTGTCGCGCCAGTAGACGAGGCCTGGACTCTGCCAGAAACGGGCGTTCTCCTGTTGCAGATAAACCCGAGGATTCGGTTTGAGGGCGGCCTGCTGGCCGAGACCTTTCGACGCGCCGATCCGTTGTTCGCCGGCAGCGAGATAGGCATTCTTCTCAAGTGCAAGCTGAATGGCATCCTGCAGACCCAACCGAACCTGACCCTGAGCAACGGGAGAGGCTGCGGCGCCGAGAACGAGTGTAAGAAGAGAGACTGGGGGCCATCGCATGGGGTGTCCCCAGAATAGAAAAGTCGACCTAAACAGAAGATAAACGAAGCCCACCGGAGCGTTCAGTGCCCCCTCTGGCACTCGTGGGAGGAGTATGCGCCACGAGTTACCTTACACGCCTCTAGTATGAGGTGAGTACCCCGCTGCGGGCCTAACGACGGGAGGGTGACGGGGTGGCCGGATTCTGTTGGTGGATTTGGGGGAGAATTCCTGAATGGAAGATATCATTCGCCAGCTCGATCTGAAGCGAGCGGCGGCCCGGTTGGGTGGCGGCGAGGCCCGCATCGCCGCGCAGCATGCCAAAGGCAAGTTGACCGCGCGTGAGCGCATCGAGTTGCTGCTGGATCCGGACTCCTTCGAGGAATGGGACATGTTCGTGGAGCACCGCTGCACGGACTTCGGCATGGCCGATCAGAATGTGCCCGGCGACGGCGTAGTGACCGGCTATGGCACGGTGAACGGCCGTGTGGTCTTCGTTTTCAGCCAGGACTTCACGGTGTTTGGCGGGTCGCTGTCGGAGTCGCATGCGGAGAAGATCTGCAAGATCATGGACCATGCGCTGAAGGCAGGGGCGCCCGTGATCGGACTGAACGACTCGGGCGGGGCGCGGATTCAAGAGGGCGTGGCCGCGCTGGGCGGGTATGCGGATGTCTTCCAGAAGAACGTGCTGGCGTCGGGCGTGATTCCGCAGATCTCCCTGATCATGGGGCCCTGCGCCGGCGGCGCCGTCTATTCACCGGCGATTACGGACTTCCTGTTCATGGTCAAGGACAGCTCCTATATGTTCGTCACTGGACCGGATGTGGTCAAAACAGTGACGCATGAGGAAGTCACAGCGGAGGAACTGGGTGGAGCGGTTACGCACACGTCGAAATCCGGCGTCGCGGATCTGGCGTTTGAGAACGACGTCGAGGCGCTGATGATGGTGCGCCGGCTGATCGGGTTCATTCCATCCAGCAATCGGGAGAAACCGCCAACGGTGCCTCCGTTCGACCCGACGGATCGGGTGGATGCGTCGCTGGACACCCTCGTTCCGGACAATCCGAACCAGCCTTACGACATGAAAGAACTGATCGAGAAAACCGTGGACGACGGCGACTTCTTCGAACTGCAGCCCGATCATGCGCGGAATATCATCATCTGTTTCGCACGTATGGACGGGCAGACGGTGGGCATTGTCGCGAATCAGCCCATGGTGCTGGCCGGGTGTCTGGACATCAAATCGTCGATCAAAGCGGCGCGCTTCATCCGTTTCTGCGACGCGTTTCAGATTCCGGTGATCACGTTTGTGGACGTCCCGGGGTTTCTGCCTGGCACGGCGCAGGAGTTTGGCGGGATTATCAAGCACGGGGCAAAGCTCCTCTACGCCTACGCGGAATGTACGGTGCCCAAAGTCACGGTGATCACCCGCAAGGCATATGGCGGAGCCTACGACGTGATGGCGTCGAAGCACCTGCGTGGGGACGTGAACTTCGCCTGGCCCTCGGCGGAGATCGCGGTGATGGGCCCCAAGGGCGCGGTGGAGATCATCTTCCGCAAGGACATTGGGGACCCTCAGAAGATCGCGCTCCGGACGGAGGAGTATCGCGAGAAGTTCGCGAATCCGTTCATCGCAGGACGGAGGGGCTTCATCGACGATGTCATCATGCCGCACGAGACCAGGCGCCGGATCTGCCGCTCGCTGGCGATGTTGAAGGACAAAAAGCTGGAGAACCCGTGGCGGAAGCACGGCAATATTCCGCTGTAGTGAAGGGAAGACGACCGGCTATGTTTCAGAAGATACTGATCGCCAACCGCGGTGAAATTGCGTGCCGCGTCATTCGGACAGCGAAGAAGATGGGCATCCGGACCGTGGCCGTGTATTCGGAAGCGGACCGGCGTGCGCTGCACGTCAGGATGGCCGATGAGGCTGTGCTGATTGGGGCCGCCCCTTCCAAGCAGTCGTACCTCTGCATGGAAAGGATCATTGCGGCGTGCCAGAGCACGGGTGCCGAGGCAGTGCATCCGGGCTATGGATTCCTGTCGGAGAACGCCGAGTTCGTACGCCGGCTGGAAGAAGCGGGCATCGTCTTCATCGGGCCGAACGCCTGTTCGATCGACGCAATGGGCGACAAGATCGCGTCGAAGAAGCTTGCGCTACAGGCAGGCGTGAACACGATACCGGGCTATGCGGACGTGATCGAAGATGCCGACGAGGCCGCAGCCATTGCCGAGCGGATCGGCTTCCCCGTGATGATCAAAGCCTCGGCCGGCGGAGGAGGCAAGGGATTGCGCGTTGCCTGGAACGCCGCGGAGGCACGCGAAGGATTCAGGTCGTGCACAACGGAGGCCCGGAACGCATTCGGCGACGGCCGCGTGTTCCTGGAGAAGTTCATCGAGGATCCCCGCCACATCGAGATTCAAGTACTTGGCGACGGGTACGGGCACCTGGTGCATCTCTGGGAGCGCGAGTGCTCCATCCAGCGGCGACATCAGAAGTTGGTGGAAGAGGCACCGTCGCCGTTCCTGGACGCGGCCACACGCAAGGCGATGGGTGAGCAGGCGGTGGCGCTGGCACGAGCGGTGGGCTATCAGAGCGCGGGTACGGTGGAGTTTGTGGTGGGCAAGGACCGCCGCTTCTATTTCCTGGAGATGAACACGCGGCTGCAGGTGGAGCACCCGGTAACGGAGCTCATCACCGGGCTCGACCTGGTGGAATGGATGATTCGGGTGGCCGCGGGCGAGCCGTTGGGGTTCACACAGGACGAGATCCGGATGGACGGGTGGGCGTTGGAGTGCAGGATCAACGCCGAGGATCCGTTCCGCAACTTCCTACCGTCGGCCGGGCGGCTGGTGAAGTACAGGGCTCCGGCCGGCGACGCCCGCGTGGACACCGGCGTCTATGAAGGCGGCGAGATTCCGGTCCACTACGACTCGATGATTGCGAAACTGATCGTACGCGGGGCGACACGCCTGGAGGCCGTGGAAAAGATGCGGAGCGCGCTGAATGCGTTCTATCTGCGGGGGGTGTCGACGAACATCGCGTTCCAGGCGGCGTTGATGCAGCACCCACGTTTTCTTTCCGGCGAGTTCCACACGGGGTTCATGGCGGAGGAGTACGGCCACGGCTTCCACACCGCCGACGTGCGGCACGAGGATCCTGCATTTCTGGCGGTGATTGCCGCGGTGGCGCGCCGGAGGTATATCGACCGGGCCGTGCAGATCAGCGCGCAGACTCGGGGGTTGCAGCGGCGGGTGGGTACGGATTGGGTGGTGCTGATCGACGATGAGAAGTATGCGATTCACCTGAAGCCGGTGCAAGGCGGCTACGAGGCCCAGGCTGGGGACAAGACCTATGCCGTGCAGTCCGACTGGCGGTTTGGGAGCCCGGTGTTCGAAGGATTGTGCAACGGCAAGCCGGTGTGTCTCCAACTGGAGAGGATTGGCCTGCGATTCCATATCGCCCACAACGGGGCGACCGTGGATGCGATGGTGATGACCGCCCGGGCGGCACAACTGCTGTCGCTGATGCAGGCCAAGCCCAGGCCGGATCTCTCGAAGTTCCTGCTGTCCCCGATGCCCGGTCTACTGACACAGTTGGCCGTGGAGGTGGGGCAGGAGATGAAGGCAGGCGAGCGCCTGGCCGTAATTGAGGCGATGAAAATGGAGAACGTGCTCAAGGCCGAGCATGACGTGGTGGTGGACGAAATACTGGCGCGTACCGGCGACAGCGTCGCCGTGGACCAGGCGATTCTGAGGTTCCGTTGAGGCGGTACTCGCACAGATGGTCACGCTGGCCGGCCTAGATGCGTCTCTGACCTCCGTCCTTGCGCCGAATACGTACCATATCGTCAATATTTAGAAGTCTCCGTGGACTAGCCATTACCCGTTGAGTTGATTTGTAGTTGCCATCCATTGACACCTGGATTTACTGCTGGTAGGTTCCATGTCAACCGAGTGGGGTCCATGCCACTCAACGGGAAGCATACGGAGGTTCATCGCGAATGACTCAGTCAAGAGGCCGTTATCTCTTGCTATCGGCGCTAGCCAGCCTTGTCTTGCTGCCATCCACAGCGTCCGCTCAAGTCACAGCAGGGACTATTCTCGGAAGTGTTCGAGATAGCACCGGCGCAGGGGTTCCGGGGGCAACCGTGGTGATCAAGGAAGTCTCCAAGGGCACCAGCGTCGAATACCAGACAAACGAGGATGGTGCGTACACCGCGCCGTTCCTCACACCCGGTACTTATACGGTGAATGTTCAGAAAGCCGGCTTTAAGCCGCAGGCTACGCCGCCCTTCGAGTTACAGGTGGACCAGCGGGCGCGTATGGATTTCACTTTGAATGTCGGTGACGTCAGTGCCACGGTGGAGGTGACGGCAGCAGCGCCACTGGTCAAATCGGACAGCGCGGAACTAGGGCAGGTGATCACCGAGCGGCCGATCAAGGAACTGCCGCTGAACGGCCGCAATTTCGCACAGTTGGTGTATCTGGCTCCGAACGTAACGCCGGGGCAGCAGGGTGAGAACCTTTCGGGCGCGAGTTCATTCAACCCGCGCGGCGCGTCGAACTTCAACGCGTTGGGCAGCCAGGCCAACATGAATGCCTGGCTGATCGATGGCATCGACAACAACGAGTACACGTTCAATACCGTAATCCTGCAGCCGTCGATCGAGTCGGTACGCGAGTTCAAAGTGCTGACAGGCAGCTTCTCGGCGGAGTTTGGACGCGGCGCCGGTGTCGTCTCCGTATCGTCGAAATCGGGCACGAACGAATTGCATGGAAACGCCTTCGAGTTTCTCCGCAATGATGTCCTCGATGCGCGGAACTACTTCAACCCAAAGTCGCAACTGAAGCCGCCTTACCGGCGCAACCAATATGGCGTGGCCGCGGGCGGCCCCATCGTGCTGCCGAAGATCTATGACGGGAAGAACAAGAGCTTTTTCTACATGGATTACTTCGGCATGAAGGAGCGCAAAGGGCTGACCTTCGTGAACACAGTGCCAACGGCCCAGAACCGCCTGGGCGATTTCAGCAACTTCACTGACACCAGCGGCAATCTGATCAAGATCTACGATCCACTGACGACACGGCTGAATCCGGCCTATGATTCCACTAAGCCGGTGAGTTCCACGAATCCGCAGTTCCTGCGCGATCTGTTTGCCGGCAACAGCATCCCATCGGCGCGGATCAACCCGGTGAGCGCCAATGTCGCCAGCATCTTCCCGCTGCCGAACGGTTCGGGCAATTTCAACAACTACACATCCAGCATTCCACGGACAGTGGACGACGATGGCTTCAATGTCCGAGTGGATCACCAGATCTCGGAGAAGGACAATTTCTTCGCACGGTACAGCTATGAGACTTACCGTCTGAGCGCACCCCAAGGGCAGGCCAACTGCTGCCTGCCGACGCCGCAGGCAGTGGCCAGCAAGTACGACCTGGGTCCCTATGTGGCTGGACTGCAGGTGACCGACTTGACGACGCAGGGTATGGCAATCAATGAAACGCATGTGTTCCGGCCGAATATCGTCAATGAGTTCCGCGGCGGATTTGCCAAAACGAACCCGTTCACACGGCAATCGGATTTCGGGCATAGTGCGGCGACGTCGCTGGGCATCACAGGTGTGAACATCTCGTCCTATAGCTCCGGCATTCCGAACATCAACATCACGGATTTCACCGGCCTCAGCGGAGGTCCTTCATTTCTGCCGGCCAATCCGCGCGAAACGCACTGGCAGGCGGAGGACGGGGTGTCCTGGACGCTGGGTCACCATCAGACCAAATTCGGCTACCGCTATGTGAGGCGCATGACGTCGACCTATACAGGACCGCCCGGCGGGGGTCCGCGCGGAGATATGACGTTCGGCAAGAACTTCACGAACGATCCCGTGACCAACACGCAAGGCACAGGCCTGGCCACGATGCTGGTGGGCTACATCAGTGGCGGCAACGGCCGCAGCGTACTGCTGGAACCCTACTACGCCACCGCGCAAGACCACAGCTTCTACTTCCAGGATGACTGGCGCGTCAACTCGCGGCTCACCATCAACGTGGGCTTGCGGTACGACATCTTTGTGCCGGACGTAGAGATCCGGAACCGGCTGGTGAACTTCGACTACACGAACCTAAAGTTGGCCTACGCGGGTGAGGACGGCGTCTCCACGGCGGTCGGGAAAGAGACGCGCAAGGGCAACATCGGCCCGCGCATCGGCGTCGCGTATAACTTCGGTGACGGCAAGACGGTGGTTCGCGCCGGCTTCGGACGCACCTACTTCCCGGTGAATCCATCGGGCTCGAACATGCTGGGCGAGCAGGTGCCGTACACCATCTCGCAGGCGCCGTTCGGAAATATTGCGACGAACCCCGTGGACTACTCGGTGCTACCGACGATCGCCCGTCCATTCCCGGCGATCGCCGTCGTGAAGCCGAAGACCACAGCGGAACTGAATGCAGCCAACCCGGTGGTGTTAGGGCATGGGTTCGCCAACCAGACGCCCTCGATGAACACCTTCACGTTCAATATCGAGCGGCAGTTGACCGCCTCGATGATGGCGGAGGTGGCCTACGCCGGCAGCGTGGGCTCACACATCACGTTCGGCTATAACGCCAACGAAGTGCAGCCTGGGACGGGCTCCAATGCGTCCAGGCGCCTGCTGCAGCCATTGTCCAATGTCGCAACGATCAGCATGTTCGATCCGCGGAACTCGTCGTCGTACAACGGCCTCTCCGGCAAGCTGGAGAAGCGGTTCTCTTCCGGGTTGCAGTTCCTGGCGGCCTATACCTACTCCAAGAGCCTGGACTTCGGCGGCTCGGCAGCCAGCGGCGGCGGCTCGGTGGGCGGTCCGCAGACCATCACGAACATCAGGGCAGGACACGGTCCGTCCGGCTTCGACGTGAAGCACCGCTTCGTGGCCAACTACCTCTACGAATTGCCATTTGGCAAGGGCAAGAAGTGGGTTTCAAGTGGTCCCCTAACATGGGTTCTGGGCGGCTGGAACCTGGCGGGGATCACTACTCTATCGACGGGGCGGCCATACTCGTTGTCGCTGGCGAGCGGCGTCAACAACGGCGCGCCGAGCTGGCCGAACCGGATCGGAAATGGCACACTCGACAATCCCGACCGGGCGAAATGGTTTGACGCTACAGCGTTCGTGGCACCTCCTTCGAACACGTACGGCAATGTCGGGCGTGGTGTCCTGTACTCGCCGGGTCTGATCAATTGGGACATTTCGTTCGTCAAGCGCACCATGTTCCGTGAGCGCTATGGCGTGACCTTCCAGCTGGATGCATTCAACATCACGAATACGCCGGCGTTCGGGTTCCCGAATGCGAGCATCGGCTCGCCAACCGTGGGCCAGATCACGACGACGAACTCGGACAACCGCGACCTGCAGTTCGGATTGAAGTTCCAATTCTGAGTAGAGGCGGCCAGGCTCCGGAAGTTGTTCCGGAGCCTGGCCGTTCCTCAAAGACCGCCCGCCGTCCTCTTCTCCCCGCAAGTGTAAATTCTCGCAGGCCGTACCTCCGCGTGTTCACCTAGAGCGTCGAGTGGAGTATGCTTTCACATAGAAGCCCTAGGTGAAGGAGAAGCCACGTGGCCCGGGAGAAGAAGACCGATAACCGCGAGATGGTGCAAGGCACACTGGACATGTTGATCCTGCGGACGCTCATCGGTGGCAAGGCGCACGGCCACACCATCGCTCAGATGATCGAGCAGAGTTCGGACGATGTGCTGCAGGTGGAGCAAGGCTCGCTCTACCCGGCCCTGCATCGATTGGAAGATCGGGGCTGGGTGGCCTCGTCCTGGGGGACGAGTGAGAACAACCGCAGCGCGCGGTTCTATCAGTTGACCGCCGCGGGCCGAAAGCAGTTCGCCCGGGAGGCCGACCGCTGGCGAGCGATGACCCAAGCCATCGGACGAGTGCTGGGCGATTTCGGACGACGCAAGGCGGAAGAGGGAGAAAGCTGATGGCACTCGGCAGGTTCTTCCGGCGCGAGCAGTGGGACGAGGAACGCAGAAAAGAGATCGAGGCGCATGTCGATCACCTCGCGGACCTCAACGTCGCACAGGGAATGAATAGGGACGAGGCACGGCGGCAGGCCTATCTACGGCTGGGCAATCCAACACGGATTCGGGAAGACCTTTACCAGATGAACACATTGACCCTGATCGACTCACTATGGCGGGACCTGCGCTATGCAGTGCGCACTCTCTCGCGGACTCCATTTTTCGCGGCCATCGCGATCCTGGTCATGGCGCTGGGCATTGGGGCAAATTCGTCGTTGTTCACTGTGGTTCGGTCGGTCCTGTTGAAGCCGCTACCCTTTCCGGAATCGGAACAGCTGGTGTCGATTTACGCCCGCAGCGGCCCAGGAAAGACCGGCTACAACGTTGTGGCTGCCGGCGATTTCCGGTCGTGGGAGAGGGAGACTCATGGCTTTGAAAGCATGGCGATCTGGCGCGGCCAGCGCTACAACCTTTCCGGTCAAGGCAACCAACTTCCCGAAGTGGTGAACGCAGCGGCAGGCTCGTGGCGCCTGCTATCCACTTTGGGCGTGCAGCCCGCGTTGGGCCGTGGATTCACAGCCGGCGACGACCGCCTGGAGTCGGCGCCAACGACCATGCTGAGCTGGAGCCTATTCGAGCGCCGCTTCGGCGCGGATCCAGGTATCGTCGGAAAGACGATCCTGCTCGATGCGAAGTCGTACACGATCATCGGTGTGCTGCCGAAGTGGTTCGTCTACCCCGATGTGCGGAACCAACTCTGGGTGCCTTACTTCCACGTTGTGTCGCGGGAAGATGCTGAGAGCCACAGCAACCACACTTCGTCGGTGATTGCTCGCTTCAGGAGAGACGTCGCGCCACAGTCGGCGATTCAGGAAGTGGACACGCTACAGGAGCGCATCCATGACCAGTATTTGAACCTCCCGGTATCGAGTGGCGCCGTCATGCGCCCATTGCTCGAAGACCTTTCTGGGGAGTTCAAGCGGCCTCTCTATGTTCTGTTGGCGGCCGTGGGCTGCGTCCTGCTGATTGCGTGCCTAAACGTGGCGAGCCTGCTGGTGGCACGGACGGCCTCGCGGCGGCGGGAGGTGGCGATCCGGGCGGCGCTGGGCGGCACGCGTTGGCGTCTGCTGCGAGAACACATGATGGAAAGCCTGGTAATCTGTGGCGCAGGCGGCGCGTTGGGGCTCATGCTGAGCAGTTGGGCAACGGCGTGGCTGCAATCGGAACGGAAGGACCTACCGCAGATTAACGCCATCACGGTGGATATTCCCGTAATCCTGTTCGTCGTGGGTATCACAGCGTTCACAGGGGTGATCGCAGGCCTGCTGCCGGCGCTCTCTGCCACCAGTGAGAGGGTGATTGATGCGCTGAAGGACGCCTCGCGGTCCATGGGCGTAAGCCGTTCGCGCACAACTCTGCGGAAGTCGCTGCTCGCCATGGAAGTGGCGCTGACAGTGATGCTGCTGGTGGGCGCCGGCTTACTGTTGAAGGGATTTCTGCGGCTGCGCGGCGCGGAGCTTGGATGCCAGACAAACAACATCCTGACCATGCGCTACGCACTGCCGACGTCGGCCTATGCGGACGCGGGCAGGGTGACCGCCTTCCACGAATCGCTAGTGAGCCGCGTACGGCAGGTGCCCGGCGTTGAAGCAGCTTCGCTTGTTTCCATCGTGCCTGGCGCCGGCTATTGGGGTGACAACATGTTCACGATCCCCGAGCACCCTCCCCTGCCGCCAGGCGATCACGTCTTCGCGCTGTTCCGCTCCGTTGAGCCAGCGTATTTTCGGACGATGCGGATTCCCCTGAAAAAGGGTCGCTATTTCCGCGACGATGAACGCACCAACAAGACACGGGTGGTGATGATCAGTGAGCGCATGGCCACCCAGCACTTTCCGGGTGAGGATCCGCTGGGCAAGCACCTACGTTTCCTGGACTACTCGGCACCGGATCAGTACAAGGACTACGAGATTGTCGGGGTGGTGGGCAACACCCGGCACCACCTGGGCGCGGACGCCCGGTCGATGATGTTTTTCCCGGTCTACGGAGACGCGGAGGGCGACAACCGGGTGGTCACGCTGGTCATCCGCGCGCGACGCAACGTGGAGAGCCTGGCGCTGCCCGTGCAGAAACTGGTGACACAGATGGACCCGAACTTGCCGGTTTCCGACGTGCTCACGATGCAGCAGATCATTGGCCAGTCGACCACCGATGCAAGCTTCAACGCAATGTTGGTACTTGCCTTCGCGCTCCTCTCTCTTTTGCTGGCCAGCGTCGGGTTGTATGGCGTGCTCTCGTACCTGGTTGCGCAACGCAGCGGCGAGATTGGGATCCGGGTCGCTCTTGGCGCCGGCCGGCAGCAGGTGTTGGGCCTTGTGCTGCTGGATGGGTTGCGGCCAGCGGCCACCGGCCTAGTTATTGGCTTAGCTGGGAGCCTCGCCGGGGCCCGCCTGCTGCAATCGATGCTCTACGGAGTCAGCCCGTTCGACTCCGTCGTGTTCGCAGGCGTGGTCCTCCTGCTGGCGGTAGTCTCCTTCGTGGCCAGCGCAGCGCCGGCATGGCGGGCGTCGCGGCTGGATCCGCTGCGGGCGTTGCGGATGGAGTAGACATGTTTGATGAAGCAGCTCGAAAGTGAGCGCTGACGTGGCCGTCTCTTGATGGGATTGCGCCGTGGCCAGGATCCTGCGATCGTCAGGTGTGCGGACAAGACCATGGCGTGCATCCGTCGGAGAGGCAGCACCCGTGAGAGCCCTGGCGCTGCTGGTATTCTTCGCGGCGGGTGGCTACCTGAATGCGGCGAGCTACCGCATACTGGAGCGGATCCCGATCGGCAGTGAAGGTAGTTGGGACTACCTCACTGTCGACAGCGAAGGACACAGGCTGTTCGTCTCTCACGGTACGCATGTCGCGGTGGTTGACCTGAAAACCGGCAGGAAGACCGCTGACATCCCGGATACGCCCGGTGTGCATGGCGTCGCCCTGGCGCCCGCCCTGCAGAAGGGGTTCATCAGCTGCGGCCAGGCGAACCACGTCCAGGTATTCGATTACCGGACGCTGAAACCGCTGGATCGAATTGCCACCGGCCAGAACCCCGATTCCATCATCTTCGACCCATCCTCCGGTCGTCTGTTCACCTTCAATGGCCGGTCGAAGGACTCGACGGTGATCGACCCGGCCAGCGGCAAGGTGCTGGCTACCGTGCCTCTGGGTGGCAAACCGGAGTTCTCCGTTGTCGACGGACACGGGAAGTTATGGGTGAACATCGAGGACACCAGCGAGATCGTTGAGATGAATACGGCCAAGGCAACGGTGACGCGCCGCTATCCGCTCACCGGCTGCGAGGAGCCTTCAGGTCTGGCGCTGGATCCAAAGAGACTGCGTCTATTTTCGGTCTGCGGAAATTCGGTGATGGTGGTTTCTGATATCGCGTCGGGCAAGGTAATCGCCAAGCTGCCCATCGGCGAGGGTTCCGATGGTGTCGCCTTCGACCCGGCGCGCAGCTTGGCCTTTAGCTCCAACGGGTCGGGCACCTTCACCGTTGTGGCGGAAGCAGGAGCGGGTTATCGCGTGGCGGCCACTGTGCCAACCGAGAGGGGTGCGCGCACCATCACCCTGGATCCAGACAGCCATCGGTTGTACTCGCCCACGGCCCGCTTTGGCCCCGTGCCGGCTGCCACGGAGCAACAACCGCACCCGCGGCCGATAGCGCTGCCGGATTCGTTCCATCTACTCGTGATCGGCGAATAACGATCAGCGCCAGTGGCGCGTGATGAGTTGCACGACGTCGTCAATGGCATTGGGATCATGTTGCGCGCAGTGCTGTAGGTGGCTGGTGAGCAGCACCTTGGACACGCCCGAGAGGGCTTGCTCCACGGAAGCCACCTGATTGATGATCTCGGCGCACGGGCGGTCCTCCTCCACCATCTTCTGAAGGCCGCGGACCTGCCCCTCGATGCGGCGCAGGCGTTGGATGGTTGACTTCTTGGTGTCGCAGTTCATGCGGATTTACTCCTGGCGAGACGCAGGCTATTTGTAAGGACGCTTACAGAACTCAGACTCATGGCGGCGCTGGCGAGCACCGGATTCAACAGGCCGAACGCGGCCACGGGGATCGAGACGGCATTGTAGACCAACGCCCAAAAGAGGTTCTGGCGCATCGTGCGGACGGTTGCGCGAGCCAGCCGCAAGGCCGATGGGACCATATGCAGCCCTTCGCGCATGAGGGTGACATCGGCGGCGGCCATGGCCACATCGGCGCCAGAAGCCATCGCGATGCCGGCGGCAGCGGCCAGTGCCGGGGCGTCGTTGATACCGTCACCGACCATGGCCACGTGGCGGCCCTCCGACTGTAACTGCCGCAACACTTTAAGCTTGCCTTCCGGCAGCACGCCGGCGATCACTTCGTCGATGCCCACGGCCTGGGCGACGGCGCGTGCGGCGGGCTCCTGGTCTCCAGTGACCATGAGCAGCCGTAAGCCCATACTCTTCAGTTCCCCGAGAACGGCCTTGGCTTCCACTCTTGGCTTGTCGGCCAGCGCGAACAAAGCCGCGAATCGGCCATCCACGGCGGCCCAAAGAGTCGTGTGGCCCTGGGCGGCATGATCTCCTTCGTCGGGCACGGTGATGCCACGCTCAAGTAACAGCGACCGGCGCCCGATCACCACCGGATGACCGTCAACGGTTCCTTCGGCGCCCATGCCCGGCAGGGCCTGGAAACCGGAGACACCGAGGGCGCCGCCTCCGGCAAAGCGAACCACGGCCTGCGCCAAGGGATGTTCACTCGCATGCTCCAGCGCGGCGATGAGAGGCAGCGGATCGGGCGTCATCACCGGCTCATAGGCCACAACCTCGGGATGCCCTTCCGTCAGCGTTCCGGTCTTGTCGAAGACGATGGTGTCGACTTTGTCGAGCCTCTCAATCGCCTCTCCACCCTTGAAAAGCAACCCCGATCCTGCGGCGCGTCCGGTGGCCACCATGATCGCGGCGGGCACGGCCAGGCCCATGGCGCACGGGCAGGCGATGATCAGCACCGCCACAGCCGCGGCAAAGGCACTGGCGGCGGGTCGTCCGGCCGCAAAATACCACGCCCCCATGGTGGCCAAGGCGATCAGTACGACCACAGGTACAAAGATGGCGCTGACACGATCGGCCAGGCGCTGCATGGGGGCCTTCTCGCCCTGCGCATCGCGCAACAGGCGCAGGACCTGCTCCAACACCGTCTCAGAGCCCAGAGCCGTAGCTCGATAGCGCAACCGGCCCTGCTTGTTCAGTGTGCCTCCGATGACCTTCTCGCCGGCCACTTTCTCGACAGGGATCGGTTCCCCCGTCAGCATCGACTCATCTACACTGCTGGCGCCATCCACCACAACACCATCGGCGGCGATGCGTTCACCGGGGCGGGCGATGAGAATGTCGCCTTCCTCCAGATCTTCGATCGCGAGCTCGACCTCCTGCCCCAGACGCTCGACGCGGGCCGTGGCGGGTTGCAGCGTGGCCAGTGCCTGCAGAGCCGCGGCGGTCTTCCGCTTGGCGCGAGCCTCCAGCGTATTGCCGACCAGGACCAGCGCCAGGATAAACACCACAGCCTCGTAGTAGACATCGTGCGGCGAGAATACGGAGTAGAGAAATGCCGACCCTGTACCCAGGGCGATCAACGTGTTCATATCGGAAGTCTTGTGGCGCAAGGCAGCCCAAGCCTTGCGATAGAAGCGATGCCCGCCCCAGATCATCACAAAGAGGCTGACGGCCGCCTGCGCGGCATTCATCACTCCGTGCGGGAGCCTGTGCAGAAATGGCATCGACGCCATGAGCAACGCGCCCACACCCAGACTCACCGCGGCCCGCAGGCGCAGCCCGCAATACTCGGCTTCGGCCTCACGGTCGCGCTCGAGTTGCTCGTCCGCGATGGAGCGGCGTGCCACGGGCAGTGCCGCTTCATACCCGGTATCGTTGACTGCCGCCACCAGTGCCTCGGGCGTGACGGAGGCAGGATCAAAGTCCACCGTGGCGTTGTGGAGCATCAGGTTGACAGTGGCCTGCCGCACACCGGGCTGTTCCTGCAGTGTCTTCTGGACGAACGACTGGCAGGCCGCGCACGTCATGCCGCGCACCGGAAAGGTCAGTTTCGTTTCCACCGCCGTGGCGGACATATCAACTCTGCCTGGCCGAGAAGCCGATCTTGTTGACGGACTCAACGATCTCGGCTGGCTCCGCCTTGGTTTCGTCGTACTCCACTTCGGCCGACCCAACGGCCACCTGCTTCACGTCGACGCCGTCGACCTTCTTCAGGGCGAGCGTGACACGGTTGACGCAGGATCCGCAGTGCATGCCGTCGATGGCGAGCTTGAGTGTCTGAGCCATATTCAATATACCCTCTGCCCCTATCCTATATACCCCCACCCCCTATGTCAAGCGGAAAGGATCCCTCCAAACGCGGAAATGGCGGTGAAGCCGGTTGGGCTCCACCGCCATTCGATGTTCAGACTCGAATCTGTTTAGAATCCGAGACGCAGGCCGAAGCGCACCTGGCGTTCGCCAGAGGAGCTCAGGATCCGCATGAAGTTGCCGTTGGTCACGTCACCGCTGGATACACCACCAAAGTGGGAGGTGTTCGGCAGGTTGTAGAATTCGGCGCGGAAGGCAGTGCTGATCCGTTCGGTGATCTGGAAGGTTCGGTTGATCATTAGGTCGGTATTCCAGACACCGGGGTTACGCAGGATGTTACGGCCCGCGGTACCAAAGCGGTACACACCGCCGGTCGAGGCGGTTGTCACATTGGCGAAAGCGGACGTGTTGTAGTAGGTCGAACCCGCGCCGATTGCACCGATGCGGTTGGCGGGACCAACCTGATCGGCCGTCGCGGTATTGCCGGCGGCGTTCAAGGCGCCTCCGGAGCCGGACACCGTGAACGGCGTGCCCGTGTAGTTGGACATCACACCATTCACCGACCAGCCGCCGAGGATCATCGCGCCGACGCCGCTGGTGACAAACTGCTTGCCCTTGCCCATCGGCAGTTCGTAGACCCAGCCCATCTGCAGGACGTGGGTACGATCATAGCCGGCAGCAGCGCGGTTGCGCCGGAAGGCCGGGCCCCAGTTCCAGCCGACACTGGCCCAGCCATCTTCATCGGTCATGTTGATGGCTTTGGACCACGTGTAGGCACCCTGGAGCATCAGGCCTTTCGACAACGACTTCCGAACGCTGGTTTGCAGCGAATGGTAGTTGGAGCTCAGGTAACCATCCCACATGTTGGTGGCGAGGTTGCGGCCAAATTTGTCGTAGTACGGTTGACGAGAAGCCGCACCAGCCGAGGGGCCGGGAACACCGGAATTGATGTTGCGGTCAGCCAGGAGGTGCACCGAGGAGGTGCCCACATAAGCGACAGTCGTCAGGATGTCCTGAGGCAGCTTACGTTCGATCGTGAAATTCCACGATTGGGTGTAGCCACGGTGGATCTGGCCCAGGTACGGGCTGCGCATGTCGGCATTCTTAGGCAGAGTCAACACGCCCGAGCTCAGATCTGGCAGAGGAGTGGCGGGAATGCCCTGTTCCAAGCTGCCAGCCACTTCGCTCCCCGAGGCGGTGGACGCGATGTTGATTGTCAGAGGATAGAAGCCGCGCAGCGGCCGGGAGAACGGCAGGGGATCGAAGTTGATGCCATAGCCGGTGCGGATCACCGTCTTGTCGTCGAGACGATAGGCAATGCCCATGGTGGGGGAGATGAGCTTGTGGCTTACTGTCACACCCACGCCGGTGGGATTATTGCCGCGACCGCCGAGATAGACCAGGTTGGTCTCTGGGTCCAGCCGTTCGATGCCCTTGCCGGTGGCGCGAGTCATCAACGGATATAGTTCATAACGCAGACCAAGAGTCATGGTCAGCTTGCGGCTGATCTGCCATCGATCCTGCGCGTACCAACTGAACTGGAACTCGCGCGGCGTCATGGTGATGTACTGGAAACTCTTCTGGACGCTGTTCGACTGGCCGAGCAGGAAAGAGCTATAGCCATTGAAATTGTTCGTGGAGCCACCAGCAATTGATGTCGGGCCGCCCGTGAAATCGAACGAACCGCGAGGACCGGCGCCGAGTTCCGGCTGCCAGTGGGTCATGCGGTAGTTGACACCGTTGAACCCAAACCGGAAGTTGTGCTTGCCCTTTGTCCATGTCACGTTCGCGCTGAGAGTGTAATTTTCCTCAACGCGAGTCAGAGGCATCCAGCCAGGAACGCCAAAGCCGTCGTAGCCGTTGATGCTGATGTTCGGGAAGCCCTGCTGGCGCGGATCGGGTCCGCCGATGCCGGGGATGCCCAGCGTCGTCGAGAAATCCTTCCCAAAGTCAACGCCCTGAACAGTCTGATCCTGGCGCTGATAACCGATGACGCCGTCGAATAGCAGGTTGCTGGTGATAACCCGGTTGGTGCCCAAGGACATGTTTTGCACCTTGGTATCGCCGGTACCGGGGTCGGCGCCAGGGGCGGGGCCAACACCGTCGCCAAACAGGTTCTTGCCAACCACCAAGGCTTTCATGATGCCGTAGTGGCCGAAGATCTGCTGCTTGTCGCTCATGTTGTAGTTGATCTTGATGTCGTTGTAGTCGCGGTTGAAGGCCGGGACCGCCGACGCGAAGTAGTTCGCCTGATAACCGGTGAGATTCGTGTTCGGAAGCGGATAGTAGCCCTGAATCTTCTGGGCTGCCGGGCTCATGCGAGACGTCGGGATCTTGTTGCCGGCAAAGGCGGTGCGGCCCGTGCCATCCGGAGATCCGGTCAACGGGTCGTAGATGGTGGTGTTGATGGCGCTGAAATCGCCGGCCCTCATGGCGGCAGTCGGAACGGAGTAGGTGCCCTGGTTGCCATCACGTTGACGGGTACCGTCAAAGCTATAGAAGTAGAACAGCTTGTTCTTCTTGATGGGACCACCGATGGTGCCGCCGTAATTATTGTAGATACGGAGCGGCTTCTTGAGTGCAGCAGCGCTCGCAGAACTGGTGGCCGTCGCCTTCGTGAAGTAGTTGAAAGCCTTCAGATTCTGATTGTCGTGGTATTCGAACAAGCTGCCGTGAATCTGGTTCGTGCCCGACTTGGTCAGCACGGTGACGGCTGCGCCGCCCGCCATGCCCTGATCGGAGTCGCCAGCGGCGGTGGTGACGTTTACGGTGTCGACCATCTCAGCCGGCATAACATAGCCGGCATGGTGCGGCAGCCAGAGGTTCACGCTGGCCGCGCCGTCGATACGAGTCACGTTGTTGTTCTTGTTCGTTCCGTTGATGTTGGTCGCTAGCGAGCGGCCCGGTGAGTCGGTGATCGAATTTTGAAAACTGGCCGGCGTTGCGCCGGGCACCAGGTTGATCAGGCTCTGGTAGTTGCGGAAACCCGGCAACGGCAGATTTGACACCTGCTTCGCGTTCAACTCGGTATGCGTATCGGCTTTGTCCGTCTGCAGCGCCGTGGCCGACGCCTCGACCGTGATCTGTTCGGAAACTGCACCGACTTCCATGCGGACGTCAGCACGCGTCACGGCTGCGGCCGAGACACGGATGTCGGTCCGGTTTTGAGTACGGAAACCGTTGGCGGTTACTTTCAAGTCATAGTCACCGGGCAGGACGTTGGCGATCAGGAAACGACCACCCTCATCTGCCTTGGCTTCATAGACCTGTCCTGTACCTTTGTTTGTCAGGGTTGCGGTCGCCTGAATAATCGCTGATCCCGAAGGATCCTCGACCTGTCCGACTACCGACCCGTAAAGGGATTGTGCCCATGCTGGCATGGACCAGCCGACGAGCATGGCGAGAACCATGAGCGCCAGCATAAATCTAGAAGAGTTCTTCATTCATTACCCCCTGCATGCTTGAACTACTGTGCCCAAGCCGGTCCCAGCGAGGCTGCAACGTGGGTAAGTGTTGCTCCTGCCATGGCCGGCACGACCTATCGGATTGTAATTAGGCCAATAGTCCAAGACCCCACTTGGTTGAAACGGAGTAGGTTTAATCTAAAGCCATTAGGGGTGCCATGTCAAGGGGTGCCCCCCTCGTCTCCGGCCTGACATGCCAGTCGCAATTGCTTGCAAACACGCGGGAAAGCACCCATCGAGCCGCCCCTGAGGCGCCAGGGTTAGGGGGCCTGTATCTCGATCTCTTCGCCCGCCGCGGACTTCCTGATCGCCTGGTACGCCTTGAGGACTTCCGCCGCTTCCGCCGCCTGTCCAGCGTCCTGGTACGCCCGGCCGAGCTGGAAGTGCAGACTGCCATCGGTGTCCGCAGGCAGCGCCGCTTTGAGGTGTGGAATCGCCTCCTGGCCGTGACCCAACTGTAACAATGCACGGCCCAACACGGCGTGCGCCGCCAGGTAGCCGGGTCGCAACTCCACCGCCTTGCTCAGCGGCGACAGCGCCTGCTCCAGCCGCTGCTCGTTGACCAGCGAGTCGCCCAGCACGAACTGCATCTCAGGCACAGAAGGATCCCGGGCCACCATCGCCCGCGCCTGCTTCTCGGCCTCGGCGTAGTCGCGGTTCATATAGAGCGACGTCACCACTTCCATCTCCAGGCGCTGGTCACCCGGCGCCAGTTCCAAAGCCGCTCGCCATTCCTTCAGCGCATCGGAATGACGCCCCTGATTGCGGTACAACTCCGCCAGCACCTGGTGCGACTCGATGGAAGGTGGTAGTTTTTCCAGCGTGACCAGCGACTCCCTTGCCAGCTCATTGGCGGCCTTCGACTGCCAGTAGAGCGACTCCAGCGTCTTGCCCGGCAGCGCCAGCGCGAGCGCCTGCTGGAATCGCCCCTTGCGGAACTCACAAGCGCTGGTGGACACCGCACACGTTGGAGCCGGAAGCGCCTTCTCTCTCGCATCCTCCACGGCCGCCCAGTCGGCATGGTTCGTTTTGCGATAGACCTCGGCCAGCCCGGCGTGTGCGCCGCGAAACTGCGGCTGCTTTTCCAGGACGGATCGATAGAGGGCGTACGCCGCAGTATTCCGGCCCAATTTGAGCCGGACCTCGGCCGCCAGCATCAGCCACCAGGGCGAGTCCACACCCTTCTTCTCCAGTTCGTCGAACGCTTTCTCCGAGATGGCTTCGTATGCCTTGCCCAGCGCGTACCAGGGCCGCGGGTTCTCCGGCGTGGCCGCGGCCAGCTTGCGCAGGTGCGGCAGGGCGGAGCCAAAACGGTCGAGCATGATCAATGCGTCAGCCAGCATCGCCCGGCCTTCCAGGTCGTTGGGCGCCTGGGCAAGAGCCTTCTCCAGCGGGCCCACAGCCCTTTCCGGATGGCCCAGACGCATCTGGGAAGCGCCCAGCAACATCAGCGCCGGCAGGGCGTTGGGCTGCTGTTTCAGCACCAGTTCGAACTGGGGAACAGCCTTCTCGTCGTTGCCGGAGAGGTGCAGCGCCATGGCCAGATTCAGCCGAAGCCCCGCATTCTGGGGCATCGCTTTCACCAGTTCTTCGTAGTAAGGGACGGCGGCACCATAGCGCCCAGCCGCCATGTGCTCTTTGGCACGGCGCGAAAGTTCGCCCGGATCGGCCGGCTGAGCGAAGACGGAACCGGCCAGTACAGCGGCCCACAGCAGAATGGCGGTTCTCGATGTCATCTCTTCTACAGTCGCTCTCCCTCGCGATCAGCACCCGGCCAGACGCCTGCGCGATAGTATAATCATGCTACGTTCCGCTTGGGTCCTGCCGGCCTTTCTGTCTTTGGCCGCCGCCCAGGCTCCGCCCATCAGTTTTCGCAATGTGGCCGAATCGGCCGGCATCCGCTTCGTGCTCGACAACGCCAACTCGCCCGAGAAGCGGATGATCGAGACCATGGCTGGCGGGCTCGCCGCGTTCGACTACAACAACGACGGGCGCACCGACATCTTCTTCACCAACGGCGCGGCTTACCCCTCCAACCGCAAAGACGGACCCAAGTACTTCAATCGCCTGTTCCGCAATGACGGGGACTTGAAGTTCTCTGATGTGACCTCGGAAACGGGATTGTCCGGCGAAGGCTACGGCATGGGCGCCTCGGCCGCCGATTACGATAACGACGGCTTGGTCGATCTCTTCGTCGCCAATGTGGGCAACAGCCGGCTCTATCACAACCTGGGCAACGGCAAGTTCAAGGACATCACCGAGGAGTCCGGCATCGTCGACCCCGAGTGGGCTGTCGCCGCCGCCTGGTTCGACTACGACAACGACGGCAAGCTCGATCTGTGGATCACCCACTACGCCAAATGGCCCCCCGCGACCGACCGTTTCTGCGGCGACTCCCAGAAGAACGTCCGTGTCTACTGTCATCCAAAATACTTTCAGGGCCTGCCCAACCGGCTTTACCACAACCTGGGCAACGGCAAGTTCGAGGACGTCAGCAAGAGCGCCGGCCTACTGGCCTCGCCTGGGCGCGGCATGGGTGTGGCCGTGGGCGACTACGACGCCGACGGCCGCCTGGATGTCTTCGTCACCAACGACAACGAGCCGAATTCGCTATTTCACAACCTGGGCGGCGGCAAGTTCGAAGAGGTGGCGCTGCTCGCCGGTGTGGCCATGATGGATAGCGGGAAACCCGTGGCCAGCATGGGGGCCGACTTCCGCGACTACGACAACGACGGCTGGCCCGACATCGTCGTGGTAGACCTCTACAACGAGACGTTCCCGCTCTTCCGCAACACCGGCAAGGGCGGCTTCCGCGATGCCACTTATGCCAGCGGACTAGCCCGCCTCAGCTCCAAATTCAGCGGCTGGGGGCCAGGCCTCGCCGACTTCAACCTCGATGGCTGGAAAGACCTGTTTGTCTCCAGCGCGCACGTCAACGACCTGGTGGAGCAGTTCGAACACACGGTCTACCGGCAACCCAACCGCGTCCTGCTGAACGAAAAGGGTGTCTTCCACGATGTCTCCTCCACCGCCGGCCCCGATTTCCAGGTCGGCCGTGCCCATCGCGGCCTGGCCTTCGCTGACTTCAATCAGGATGGCCTGCTGGACGCTGTAGTCTCATCGCTGAACGATCCGGCCGAACTCTGGATCAATTCCACCGCGACGGACGGCGAATGGCTCATCGTGCAACTGGAAGGCGTGAAATCCAATCGTGACGGCATCGGAGCGCGGCTGCAGTGGGGCAGCCAGTACAACGTTATGACCACCGCCATGGGCTACTCATCGTCCGCGCATTACGGTGTACACTTCGGCGCGCCCAAAGGCCAGGCGCCGGCCACGCTCGAGATTCTGTGGCCATCGGGAAAGCGGCAGAGTGTGGCCACACCCAAGGCGCGGCAAGTGATCAAAGTGAAGGAAGAACTGTAACCACAGCGGGGCTTCCCTGCCCCTTATACTGAGAGTTCTCCCTTGTCACGAATCAGAACAGTTCTCCCTACCTTCCTGCTGCCGTTCGTGTTGGCAGCGCAGCAGTCCGAGCCCAAGCGTGTGGCCCCCACCGCCGCGGCTACGCCCGCAACCACCACGGCCCCAGCACCGTCGGCGGCCGAGGACACGAAGCGTGTCGAACTGAACCTATTGGGCAAGGTGAACAGCGCCGCCGGCGAAAGCCGCCGCAATGAGAATGTCCAGTTCAATCTGGTCGACAACAACGCTCTCAAGGAGTTGAACCTGCGGCTGGGTGTCGTGGCCACCATCATCCCTGAGTTTCGTGTGGACCGCGGCTACTACGGTGCCGAATACGGCAACGCTCCAGCGGCTGCGCTCCATGTCGCGCCGGCTCGTTGGAGCGGCTTCCACGGCAACCTCTACTACGCCCACCAGAACAGCATCTTCAGCGCTCGTTCCTTTTTCCAAGTGGGCGGCGTCAAACCGGCTCGCGACAACGACTACGGCTTCCGCTTTCAGGTGAAGCTCTGGCAGGGCGGCTTTCTGCAGGTCGACGGCAGCCAGGACCGCATGCGCGGCAATGTCAACGGCAACGTCCTGGTGCCCAAGCCCGATGAGCGCACACCGCTGGCGACCGACCCCGCCGTACGCGCCGTCGTCGCCCGCTATCTCGCCGCCTATCCCACCGAACTCCCGAACCGCACCGACATCAATGCCCGCGCGCTCAACACCAACTCGCCGCAGGTGATCAATAACAACAACGGCGGTCTGCGCCTCGATCAGAGTCTAGGGGCGCGCGATCGGCTGGTGGCGCTGTATCAGTTCACGGGCCAGCATGTCGAGGCCTTCGAACTCGTCGCCGGGCAGAACCCCAATACCGATACGAAGTCGCATCGCGCCCGCCTCACGTGGAACCGCACCTGGAGCCCAACCACAGTGACGGAGCTTTCCGCCGGCTTCGATCGCATCCGCTCGCTGCTGGTGCCGGAAAAGAATGCCGTCGACATGATGGTCTCCATCTCGGGGCTCGAGACGCTGGGGCCCCAGGGCTCCATCCCCATCGATCGTGCACAAAATCTGTTCCGCTATGCCGGCGCCCTGCGGCGCACCGACGGTAATCATCAGTGGTACACCGGCTTTGGCATCCTGCGCCGCCAGTTCAACGGCATCGAGTCGGACGCCCACCGGGGTGTCATGACGTTCGCGAACGACTTCGGCCGTGACGCCATCACCAATCTGCGCCTGGGCATTCCTACGCAATACATCGTCTCCATCGGCGACGTGAACCGCGGCTTTCGCAACTGGGATCTGCAGTTCTACCTGGGTGACAAATGGAAGGTGGCCAAGCGGCTGTCGCTCAACTATGGCGTCCGCTACACACCGGCGCCGGCTCCGCATGAAGTCTACCATCGCAACGCGATTCCCTACTCGTGCGACTGCAACAACGTCGCGCCGGAGTTCGGGTTTGCCTGGCAGGCTCCGGGACGCCTGGGCATCGTGCGCAGCGCCTACGCGCTGCAGTATGGCGAGATCTATCCCGTCACTTTTCAGCAGACGCGTTTCAGCCCGCCCGGCAGCGAGAAGATCGTCGTCCCCGCACCGAATCTGCTCGACCCGCTAAGCGGCGTCACCTCGGTGGGCGGACGGCCCGACGCCCTGGGCAACCTGTATCTTTTGGCGCCCGACCTGCGTACGCCCTACTCGCATCAGTACAACTTCTCATGGGAGCCGGATCTCAGCAGCAACTGGAAGCTGCAGTTCGGCTATGTCGGCAGCCGTTCGCACAAGCTCCTGATCATGTGGTACACGAACCGCGGCCAGGTGGTGCCTGGAATCCCGCAGACCTCGGCCACCCTGAACCAACGGCGGCCCGACCCCACACATGCCGAAATCCGCTATGTGACGAACGGCTCGCGCGGCTCCTACGACGCCTTCCGCGCGTCTCTGTTCGCGCCGCGCTGGCGCGGGCTGTCAATGGACATGCAGTATTGGTTCAGCAAATCGATGGACCTCGGCGCGGCCTACTCCAACACCGCGTACGACAACGACTCCCGCGTCTCGCGTAGCCAGAGTGAGCACGAGACACACGCCGGCATGCGCGGCCTCAGCTCCTTCGACCAGCCTCACGCATTCCTGTGGCGCGGCTCCTACGCGCTGCCCGCCTGGAAGCAGCAGCGGCTCATCCGGGAAACGTTGGCAGGCTGGAATCTCGCAGGTGTCGTGCTGATCAAGCAGGGCACTCCGTTCACGGTGATCACGGCCGATGGGCCCGGCTTCGGCAATGTCGATGGCAATGGGGGCGACCGCCCGAATCTGGTCGACCCCACGATTCTTGGTCGCACCGTGGGCAACCCCGACGATTCGCGCGCGTTGCTGCCGCGCTCGGCGTTCTCGTTCATCCAACCCACTGAGGCCGGCGGCAACCTGGGGCGCAACACGTTCCGCAAGGGTGTCATCCACAATGTGAACGCGTCTCTGTGGCGATCGTGGGTGGTGACCGGCGAAAAGCGGGTCACTTTGCGGGCCGAATCTGTGAACCTGTTCAATACGCCACAGTTCGCCGACCCCGGCCTGGACGTCACCAACGCAAACTTCGCGCAGATCACGAACACTTTGAACGACGGCCGGACGTTCCGCTTCCAGTTGCAGTTCGGCTGGTAGCCGGGCGCATGATGGAGACAGGGAGAGGGCCATGCAACGCGAAAGCGAATTGCTGAAGCAGTTTCACTGGTCGGGCGAGATCGCCAACTACGAAGCCAAGCGCCGCACGGCGGAGCGCATCGCGCTGGAGGTGAAGGACGGCCAGGTCGTCGGTGCCGGCAGCGGTTCCACGAGTTTCGTCGCACTCAACGCGCTGGCCGAACGCGCGAAACGCGAAGGGCTGCGCTTCAGCGCTGTGCCGACGTCGCATGAAGTCGCCATGGCCTGCGTCGCGCTGGGCATTCCTACATTACGGCCCCTGGAGGCCGTACCCGACTGGTACTTCGACGGCGCGGACGAGGCAGATCCGGCCGGCAATCTTATCAAAGGCCGCGGCGGCGCCATGTACCAGGAAAAGCTGATTCTGCGCAGCAGCCCGAAGACGTTCATCCTGGTGGACCGCTCAAAGCTGGTCGACCGTCTGGGTACGCGCTTCCCCATCCCGGTGGAAGTGCACCCGATGGCGGTGCGTCTGGTGGAGGCGGAATTGCTGCGCCTGGGCGCAATCGAGATCCGCATTCGTACGGGCTCTGGCAAGGACGGCCCCGTGATCACGGAGAACGGAAACCTGATCTTCGACGTACGTTTCGCCAGCATCGGAGCCGGGCTCGAAAAGGACATCAAGTCGATTACGGGCGTCCTGGAGTCCGGCCTCTTCTGGGGCTACCGTGTAGAAATTGTCACCCCGGACAGCTAGGCGCTTCGCGCTGGCTGGAAGGCGGTCCCCCTGGACCGCGGACGACGCCCTCGTCGGCCCACGCCCCAGCAACCGTGCCCTCAGCGCGCCAGCACTTCCTGGTAGAACGCTTCATAGCGCGGAATGATGTGCGACGTGCAGAAACGCGCCTCCGCCGTATCGCGCGCCGCCCACTTCATGCGGTTGCGCAACGCGGGGTCCGAAAGGACTTCCACGACACGTTGCGCCTGAGCCGCCACATCGGCGACCTCTTCCAGGAATCCGTCAACGCCGTGCGTGATTACCTCCGGCAGGCCGCCCACGCGAGTCGCCACCGGAATCACGCCGCAGGCCATGCCCTCCAACGCCGCCAGGCCGAACGACTCCATGCGGCTGGGCAGCAGCATCATGTCGCACTGGGGGATCAGGCGCTCGATGTGGTCCTGCTTACCCAGGAACTCCACGTGCTCATGAACTCCGAGCTCAAAGGCCAGGCGCTCGGCCGCGCCGCGGTCCGGACCGTCACCCGCCATCCACAGCTCGCAGTCGATGTGTTCCCGAGCGAGCTTCAGGACGCGCACACAATCCGTAATGCGCTTCACTTCGCGAAAGTTCGAGATGTGCAGCAGCCGCGGCCGGCCCTCGTGCGGCGTCTTCGCCATCCGGTAAAGGTCGCAGTTCACGAAGTTGTGAATCACGCGAACCTCGTTCTTCACCCCAAATACGTCGAGCGTCTGCTGCTTCAGGTGGTTGCTGATCGACGTGACGCCGTCGGACTGCTCGATGGAGAACTTCGTGATGGGAAAGTACGAGCGGTCGGTGCCCACCAGCGTGATGTCCGTGCCATGTAGCGTCGTGATATAGGGCAGACGGCGCACCGGCTGCGACATCGCACGCGCCAGGTAAGCCGAGGCCGAATGCGGGATGGCATAGTGCACGTGCAGCAGGTCGAGATTCTGCCACTCGGCAATCTCGGTCATGCGGGAGGCCAGCGCCAAATCGTAGGGCGGGTACTGGAAGAGCGGATAGGTGGAAACTTCCACCTCGTGGTAGTGAATGCGCGGCGTGCCGGGATCCAGCCGGATGGGATTCGCGTAGGTGATGAAGTGGACCTCATGGCCGCGCACAGCCAGCTCCAGGCCCAGCTCCGTGGCCACGATGCCCGATCCGCCGTAGGTCGGATAGCAGGTGATTCCAATCCTCATGACGCTCCCATCAGGGCTTCCAGATCAGTTCGCCGTAGCCCAACTGGCCGTGAACATTTTCGGCCGGATGAGCCACATCCCCGCCTCCATACCAGACTCGCACACGGCCGGGCTCCACGATCACCGTCGGGTCGCACAGCACCTTGCTGTTCCACGGCTCGGCCCCTTCGATGATCAGGCCCGTCCGCTGCCACTGAACCCCATCGGCGGACCGGGCAAGCCCCAGGCGCCGCACTTCGTTCCGCGCGCGGCCGGTGTAGAGCATCCAGTAGCTGCCGTGTGCCTGCCAGACAGCCGGTTCGCCCAAGCCGTTCTCGTCGAATGCTCCATCTTCGCCGAGCTCGAGGATGGGGCTGGAGCGCAGCTTGGTCCAGGTCTGGCCGTCGTCGCTCACCGCCAAACCGAGGCGTTGACGGCGCGCACGATCCTCGCCCAGATAGTAAAGATAGAGGCGGTCGCCGTTGATGAAAACGTACGGATCGGCCGCGGCCCGTTCGTCCCAGGCGCCGCGCGGCCCGAAATCGACCACGGGGGCAGGTCCCTTTGTCCACTTTTTCGCATCGTCAGATCGCGATATGGCGATACGTGGTGGCGAACCCGCCTGGTAGAAATACAGCAACTGGTGACGCCACTCCACAGCCGAACCATTGGCGGCAATGTACGCGCCTTCCCAAGTCGCGGGGTCAGGTGACAGGACCCGGCGAGCGCCATCCCAGGCCAGCCCGTCGGCGCTGGCGGCTGTGGCCGTATGCCACGCGTGACCGTCGTAAACCGAGTATAAATTCAATAACTTACCCTGCCAGGGCAGAACACTGGGGTTGAGTGTATCCACAGCCTGTTCACGATAGATAGGACCGGAATGAGCGGACCACTCGTAATGTCCGGCTTCGGCTGACCCCAATGGGGGCAAATGGAAGTCGGAATACCGGCCGCAGCCGGCGAAAGCGAGGGCCGCCAGAATGAGGAATTGCTTCATATTGGCAGACGGATTTTGATCTCGGAGCCCCGGCCCGGCCGGGAGCAAAGCGCCAGGTCGCCATTCAGGCCGCGCACTCTGCGCTGAATGCTAAGTGGCCCGATTCGAAGGAGTTCCAGTTCTTCCAGAGTGAACGTCCCGGCAAACGGATAGCCCGTGCCGTCGTCCTCCACATCAATCAGAAGAGTATCCTCCATGCGCGCCAAAGCCACCGCCACACGCGACGCTCCGGAGTGTTTGTGGACGTTGTTGAGCGCCTCGCGAACAATCTGGACGATGTCGGTGGAGACGTCGATGTCGTCGTGCATTGCTCCGGGATCCACCTTGAATGTGGCCGGAATTCCCGAGTCCTTCTGGAAGAAACCAACCGTGGACCGGAGAGCGGAGGCCAGGCCCGCGCCGTCCACTTCCACCGGCCGCATGCTGCGCACGAAGGTCCGCACTTCGGTCACCTGCTGGCCACAGATTTCGCGCAACTCCTTCAGCTCAGCCATGCCCGCATCGAAGTTTCTTTCCAGCATCTTACGGACAATCTCCAGCCGCATCTGGATGCTGATGAAGCTCTGCAGCGGGCCATCATGGAAGTCGGCCGCGATCCGCTCACGCTCGGCTTCGCGTGCCTGCTGGGCTTCTACACGATAGAGTACTGCCTGGCGGGAGGTGTTCGACAGGCGGTCGATGAGGCTCTGCTTCTGAAGCGCCACCACACAGCCAAACATGCCCAGAATCAACAGCAAAGGTTCCAGTGTCTCCGCATTGGGTGGGTTGGCGCTAATGACGAAACCGAGGGAAAGAACCGTGGTGAGAAGGACGTCGCGCCAATCCTGCAAAGTGGCCATGGCCAGGAACAGGTAGAGCGCGGCGACGGCTGCCAGCCACAGGCTGTTGGTGTCGCTAAGGGCCACGCAGAGCAGGAACGTGACGACATCGAGCATCAGGCCGAAGATGTCCAGCTTGTCGATGCGTTCCGGCCAGTGCCAGAAGATCGACACCAGGCTGTAAGTGGTGAGAACAATGACAAATGCGATCCAGGTGCGCGGCGTCACGGCGGACGAAGCCAGCACCACCCAGAGGCACGCCGCACCGACCAGGGCGCGCAGGAAACTCAGGTAGCGCCGCCACAGGTAAGGCAGGACAATCTGGTCGGATACCACGGTAAAGCCCTATCGAATATAGAGATATAGAGTATGACTGCGGCCTTCCCCGTCGTCGGGGATGTGCTCTTCCTTATCGGCGGTCCAGCCCTTGAACATGAAGTCGTGGGCGACGATGCGTGTGCCCTTCTTGAGCTGCTTCTCGAGCATCGGGCGGATCTTCTCGTTCGAATTCGGCAACAGATAGACAGTGAGCAGGTTGGCGCTGGAGAAGTCCTGCTGGGTGATGTCGCCGTTGATGATCCGCGCATGCTTTTCCAGCCCCAGCGACTTGATGCGGTCCATCGACTGCCTGTAAAGATCCGTGTCGATTTCGATGCCGGTGGCGTCGGCCTTGAACTTTTCGGCCGCCATGACGACTACGCGGCCATCTCCGGAGCCAAGGTCGAACATCTTTTCGCCGCGCTTCAGACCGCCAAACTTCAACATCCGCTCCACTACGCTTTCCGGCG
This sequence comes from uncultured Paludibaculum sp., assembly GCF_963665245.1. Taxonomy (NCBI): domain Bacteria; kingdom Pseudomonadati; phylum Acidobacteriota; class Terriglobia; order Bryobacterales; family Bryobacteraceae; genus Paludibaculum; species uncultured Paludibaculum sp. The sequence continues at coordinate 1,644,853 of NZ_OY762269.1, read as the reverse complement.
TTGGGTAGTAGGGCGCGAGCTTGTCGCCGGCGGGTCTGGGTGTCGCCTCCTGGGCCGAAACAACCAACGCGAAGACAGAGAGGGCAAGAATGAGTGGTCGTATCATGAGGCTGCTCCTGTACTTGTCATGGTACTTGCTTTGGCGGGTGGGCGCTCCGCCCTGCCCATCACTGCGCAACGTACAAGCGCACTCGATTGCTGGCCTTGCCGGCGGCGTCGATGATCAACTCCGATGCTCCGGTGTCAACAAACTCCGGCAACTGGACTTCGACGAGGTAGTACCCGATATAGCCCGGCGCCAACGTGGCGCGGACCACTTCCAACGGCGCGCCGTCCAGCGAGGCCCGCATGGAGGCCGTGACTTTCGGAGCGTCTTCCAGCGGCGCAGGTAGCCCGGTGGGCCAATCGGGCTGAACCCGGCCGAGACCGCTCATGAGAATCTGAACCCGCATGCCCGGTTTGGCCGGGTGCATGGCATCCAACTGGACGCCGGAATCAGCGTCGATCAGCATGGGGGAGCCGTCGCGATCGACAAGGACCGCCGGTGCCGTGCTTTGCAGCGGCAGCCCGAACACAACAGAGCCTTGCCCTGCGTTGAGAACAAGTTGCAGCGAGTCGCCGGAGACTTCGTAGGGCACCTGGATCTGCGATTCCGCTTCGTTCGCGGAAAGCACCGGGGCCGCCGTCTGATTGGCTGCCGCGGTGATCACCTTGGCGCCCAGCACGCTGAGCAAGGCGCCGGGCGCGGCGGCGCGCTGGCTGTAGTCGAACGTATGAACGACGCGCGGCTGCCGCAACCGGTGCGGTGCCAGGGCCGCATAGACACCGTAGCCGTCGACGGCGGCCACCAGCAGATTGCCGTCGTCATCCAGGCGCACGTCGCGGACCGGCGCCTCGGGGAGCCGCGCGCTGAGCGACTGCCAGGACGAAGGCATGGCGGGCGCCCGTAAGTCGGCCATTGTGTAGAAGATGCCGCGAGAGGTGGCCAGGTAGAGGGCACCGGTGGAGCGCTCGGCCGTCACGCCGTAAGCGGGCCCCTCGGGCAGATTCGCCGAAAGGTCATCCCAATACCCGCCGGCGTTCAAGGTCCTCAAAACACGGGGCGCAGTGCCGGAACTGGACAACACGGCCAGGGCGAACGAGCGGTCCGCCGGATCCAACCACAGTTTTTCGACGGCGCCGGAACCGGGCAAGGCCGGGAACAGCCGCCACGTGCGGCCGGAGTCGAGGCTCGACCAGAGGCGGCCGTCGGAAGCGCCCGCGTACAGGGCCTCGCCGTACGCGCCGGCGGCCGTAATGGTGGCGTTCAGGGTCGATGAAAGCGTACGCCGAAGTTCACCTTCCGTCGGGGATTGCTTGTCTTTGACCGGAAGCCAACCGGCGTTCTGGCCGGGCATCCACTCCAGTTCCCGCAGCATCTCCCCAGTCCCAGGGTCGACGGCGATGCGGACCCCGCGGCTGCCGGACGGAGCAGCGATGATGCGGCGAACAGGCAGGTTGGGCAAGGTTTCGTTAAGGCCCTGCCAGGAGAGGCCGGCATCCACCGAATACCAGACGCCTGTGGCGGTGGCAGCCACAATGCGCTGATCGTCGGCCGGATCCACAGCCAGATCTTTGAGATCCGATCCCAGCAACGATTGATTGCGATAGGCGGTGAGATTCTGCCAGTTCAGGCCGCCATCCTCGGAGCGCCAAGCAAACCGGCCGGCGGCGTAAACTATTGTTCGCGCTGTACTTGCGGCCACCAGGTGGGCCGAAGGCTCGGGCGCGACGGCGCCATCGGGGGTGGGGGCGACAGCGGGTGGCTGCGCGGCGTCGGGCTGCCACTGCTCCATGTCGGCAGTGGCGTAGGTGCGTCCGTTGGGCAGGCCGACCAGAATCCGACCGTCGTGGCCAAACCAGACACGCTCCACGGCGCCTCCGGCTGGCGACGGCAAACCCAGCAATTGACTGGAGTTTCCGATCCTGCGCCAATCAAGAATAGTTCGTGTAGTTTGAGCCGCGGCGGGCCAAGTCAAGGCGGCGCCAAGCAACACTACCAGTGCCGCGGCGCGTGGCCGGCTTCGAACTGTATACTGACGACCCATGGCCTGCGTCTATTCTACCCTGAGAAGATCGACTACTCCTTGCAGGAAGTTCACGTACCACCTTGATTTTCAAATAGAATTCACAATCGGGCCACTACTTGCTTTGCTATTTTGGTGATAAAGTAGGATTCTGTGGGTCTGTATGTCCGCGCGTAGTGGGTTGAGCTTCGGCAAGGTCATCACGGCGTTACTGCTGGCGAGCTTCGCTTTGCCCGTGCTCGAGGCGCAATCCTTCCTCCAAACCGACACAGCAGCGAGGGCAATCACCGTCCAAGGCAGCGTGTCGCTGGTGCGCGATACCGAGATGTGGGCCGTGAGCATGGGCGACTCCATCCAAGCCCGGCAAGTGGTTGTCACGGGGCCGGATGGGTATGCGGCCTTCCGCGTGTCAGACGGCAGCACTTTCGAAGTATTTCCGAACTCGCGTGTGACGTTCCGGGCGAATCCGGGCAACTGGCGTGACATGGTGGATGTCTGGCTGGGGCGCATTCGAGTACACATCCAGAAACTGGGCGGCCAACCGAATCCGAACCGGATCCACACGCCCACCGCCGTGATCTCGGTGCGGGGCACGATTTTCGACATTAGTGTGGAAGACGACGACGAAACCACACGGGTTGCAGTGGAAGAAGGCTTGGTGGCCGTGGAGCACCGCCTGATGCCGCGCGATGGCGACCCGCGTCTGGTGGCCGCCGGCGAAGAACTGGTGGTGTATCGCAATGCACCGCTCGCTCTGGATCGCCGGCTGGACCGCGGCCGCTTCATGCAGTACGTGGCCGATGCGGTGTATCAGATTCTGATCCGGACGCCGCGCCTTGGCGGCAGCGGCGGCACCGGTGGCGTGCCCGGTGGCGGGACGACACCTCCGCCGACGTCCGGTGGTGGTGTGCCGGGTGACACCGGTGCGACTCCGCCTCCTCCTCCGCCCCCGGCTCCGGGTAATTAGGCGCGCAATTTCCCACACACGCGCGTCCACCCAGTTAAACTATCTGTAGAGTGCTCCAAGGTATACTCACGCTCCTGCTCGCGCTGCAAGCTCCGGCCCAGATGCCGAGCATCGCGCCCGATTGGGATTTGAAGCCGAAGGTCCAGCAGATTGGGCCGGAGGTGGAGAAACTGCGCCCGGTTTTGGTGCAGCTGCAACCGGAGAAGTGGACCGCCGCCGGTGCGCCCGCCGCCTATGAGAAGCAGTACAAGGACTGTGTGACGGCGATCGGGCATGTGCAGAATGCGGCCAACCGGCTGGCGGAGCAGCCTTCAAAGCTCTCGTTGGCCGTGGAGACAATGGTCCGGCTGGAGAGTCTGATTCAGATGGCCTCCAGCGTGAGTCAGGCTGTGCGGCGCTACCAGAATCCGGCGGTGGCCGATTTGCTGGATGGAGAGATCGGCGCGGCGGGCGCCAGCCGGGAATGGCTGCGGCAACTGGTCTCCGATCTGTCCACATTGCGGGAGAAGGAGTTATCGGTGGCCGAACAGGAAGCGCAGAAGTGCCGGGCACAGACTTTGCACCAGGGGAACAGGAAGTGACTCCGCAGACCCCTACGGTGACGGCAAAATCATTCGCCTGCAATATTTGCCGGGAGCCCTCGCAACACATTTGCGTGTGGTGCACGAAGGACACCTGCGACAACCATCTGTGTGCAAAATGCGGGCGCTGCAGCGATTGCTGCGAGTGCGAGCAAGTGAGAGATCGCGGTACAAACGAAGCATGAAAAAGCGGATTCTTTGCCTCCATGCGCATCCGGATGATGCGGAGATCTTGGCGGGAGGCACATTGGCCCTATTGGCCGGGCGCGGCCACCAGGTGATTATCGCGACAATGACCGCCGGCGATTGCGGTTCAGTAGAGTACGGTCCGCAGGAGATTGCGCGGATCCGGCAGGGTGAGGCGGCCAAGGCCGCAGCCATTATCGGTGCGGAGTATTACTGGGTGGGGTTCGACGACCTGGCGATCTTCCCCGACGACACGTCGCGCCGCCGGGTGACGGCCGCCCTGCGGCGTTTTCGCCCCGACATCGTATTGACCGCTTCGCCGCTGGACTACCACTGCGATCATGAGGCGACGTCGAAGCTGGTGACGGATGCCTGTTTCGGCTGCTCCGCCCCGAACTATCTGACGCAGGCTTACGATCAGGCGCCGGCCCTGCCCGCGATTCCCCACCTTTACTATCTGGACCCGGCGGAGGGTATTGATCGCGACGGCAACATCATTACGCCCAAGTTCGCCGTGAACGTAGCCGGAGTAATGGACGTTAAGCAGCGCATGCTGGAAGCACACGAAAGCCAGCGGGCGTGGCTGCGGAAGCAGCACGGCATGGACGACTTCGTCGAGACGATGCAGCGCTGGTGCCGGTCGCGCGGCGCGCTGGCCGGCGTCGAATACGCCGAAGGGTTCCGCCAATATGGCGGACACGCCTATCCGCGGACGCCGCTGCTGCAGGAAATGCTATCGGACCTTGTGCTGCCCGTGCATCGCTAACCTCGCGTCGTTCGCCGCACGATTGATCCACAACCAACAGGCATAACCCAACGCGGGAACAATCGTGGCCCCGGCGAAGGCAGCATCCCACGAACGGGCATCCATCAGCCGACCAAACCATGGCATGGAAAGCGCCACAAAGGCCGACCAGGAGCCTGCGCCCAGGCCGGCTATGAGACCGGCATTGGCCGTGGTGAACGTATACGTCGCGTAGCTGAGGGACACAATCACGTTGCCGCCGGCCACGAACATGGTCCAGAAGAGCAGGACCAACAGCAGGGGAAACGAGTGGATGCGCGCGCCCAGAGCCAGGGGCAAAGTCATAAGCAAAGCAGCCACAGTGAGGCCGCGGTAGACGGGCATCGGGTCCTGCCGGTTGCGGCGCAGACGATCGGCAAACCAGCCCCAGAGGAAGTAGCCGCACTCCCACCCGAGCGGCGGAATCCAAAGCACGAGGCCGATTTCGATCTGCGATTTGCCCAGGCCCTGTACGAAGTAGATGGGCACTTCATAAAGGACAAACGCCAGTGGCAGGCAGCCGAGGGCGTAGGAGGCCATGAAGCTCCAGAGCCTGGCGTCGGACCACTTCATTGTGCGCGGCGTATGAGCGGATGACTCCGAGAGTTGAGGATGCGCGGCACGAAGTTCGGGCCGGCGGCTGATGACCAGCCAGATGACGAGCCAGATCGCACCCGCAAAGCCGGTGAACAGAAAGGCGGCTCGCCAGCCGTAGGCCTGATAGATGGGCGTCACGATGAGCGGCGTCAGAACCGCGCCCAGAGAGCCGCCACTGTAGGCCAGCGCCACGCCGCGCGAACGAAGCCGGTCTGGCAGTGTCTGGACGACAGTCCGCAGGCCGCCCGGAAACGTGGCGCCCTCACCAAAACCAAGGGCGGCACGCGCGACGGCGAAGCCCAGGAACCCGGACACGAAGGCGTGAGCGGTGGAAGAGACGGTCCAGAAGGCGACGGCGGCCAGCATGCCCAGACGCACGCCCCAGCGGTCGAGCCAGCGACCCCACAACGGGTTGCCCAGCATGTAGGCGACGGAGAACGACGAGATGATCCAGCCGTATTGCTCCGCCGAAAGGTGGTTTTCGCGCAGGATCGTGGGCGCCAGCAGGGCCAGCGTGTTGCGGTCGATGTAGCTGATGAGCGAGACCAGCAGCATGGAAACGGCGGGGACCCAGGGTCGCCAGGACGTCGAAGACATTGCGAGTAGTGTATCGACTCGTCGCGCTCCAGCGCCGGTTTATCCGGACGATTCGCGTTTCGTCGGATCAACGGCGGCCCGCGGGCCTATCGGAGGCAGACTGGGTGCATGAATTGGGTTCCATACGGCGGACCATTGAACGCCGGCGTGACTACACTGGAGATCTGAGATGCGGTGGGTGAATTCCGAACAACCGGGCCTCTGCTGGCGCCACGTGGGCATGGTGCTGCTCTTCAACGCGGCGATTGGCCTCGTGTTATGCCTCTTGAACTTCGCCTACAACCCGGCCGCGCGCAGCTCCGAGTTTGGCTTCTATCTGCTGGCCAACATGATCTACGCGCAACTCATCGGCTGCACGGCGGCGTTCACCATGCCCTGGCTGGCTGTGCGCATCTGGCGCCTGCCCGGGCCCGTGATGTGGATTGTGTACCTGTTGACGCTGGTGATCATCGCGGCGGTGGGCACTTTGCTAGCCGTGGCCGGCCTCCTGGTCGCTGGCATCATCTCGTCCAACCAATACTGGCCGCAGTTCGTCGGCAGTGTGCGGACGGCGACGCTGATCACCCTCATCGTGGGCATCGCCAGTTTCGTCATCGAAACGCTGAGACACCGAGTGGAGCACACGACGCTCCAACTGAAGCAGCAGCAACTGGAGCGGGAACGGGCTCAGAAGCTTGTGTTGGAGGCTCGCCTCAGCTCGCTGCAGTCACGATTGCAGCCGCACTTTCTGTTCAACACGATCAACTCAATTCTCTCGATGATCCGGGACGAGCCAAAGGGCGCCGAGGAGATGCTGCAGCGCCTGTCCCGGCTGCTGCGCTACGCGTTGGATTCGCAGGAACGCAGCACGGTGTCGTTGGGCGAGGAGATGAAGCTCGTCAGCGACTACCTGGAGATTGAACGCACGCGGTTCGGGCAGAGGCTGACGTTCTCCATCGACATGGACTACGGCGCGATGAACTGTGAACTGCCGCCGTATGCCCTGCAAACGCTGGTGGAAAACTCGATGAAGTACGCCGTCGCGCCCAGGCGCGAAGGGGGCCGCATCGCAATTTCGGTGCAGCGCGAGAACGGATCGCTCACCATCACGGTAACGGATGACGGGCCGGGGTTCAGCCACGACGATTTCACTGAGGGCCATGGCCTGGACACCTTGGAGAAGAGGCTGGCGCTGCTTTACGGCGAGGCTGGCTCGCTGTCTCTGGAAGGTAGCACCGTGCGTCTGCGGGTTCCTGTGGGGGTGACGGCATGAGTCTGCGGGTCTATCTGGTGGACGACGAGGAACTGGCGGTACGCCGCCTGGATCGGATGCTGCGGGAGACGGGACGAGTGGAGATTGTCGGCAGTTCCACCGACGCGGTCCGCGCGCAGCAGGAGATCGAACTACTGGCGCCGGACGCTCTGTTTCTCGACATCCAGATGCCGGGGATGACCGGGTTCGAGCTGCTGGCCGGACTCAGCGTGCAGCCCCTGGTGGTGTTCGCCACGGCGTACGACCAGTATGCCTTGCGGGCGTTTGAGGTGAATTCACTGGACTATCTGCTGAAGCCGGTGGAAGAGGCGCAGTTGGACCGCGCCCTGGGCAAGCTGGAACGGATGTCCGGGGGCGACACGCCACGGCCTGCGCTGAAGTCACTGATCGCGCAGATGCAGGCGGCTTTGCAGGGGCAGGCGCGCCAGGAAGCGTTGCAGCGCATCCCGTCGCGGATTGGTGAGCGAGTCCATTTTGTCGAACTGTCGCGTGTGACGCATTTCTTCGCCGAAGACAAACTGACCTACGCGGCGACGGCGGAGAAGAACTGGGTGGTGGACAAGACGATCGCGGAGTTGGAGCAAAAGCTGGACGCGCAGCAGTTCGTGCGGGTGCACCGGTCGACGCTGGTGAACCTGAGTTTTGCCGATGAGCTGTATCCGTGGTTCGGCGGCAAGATGATCCTGCGATTGAAGGATCCGAAGAAGACGGAGATCACGGTGGCGCGCGACCGGTTGAAGGATTTGAAGGAGCGCCTGGGGTTGTAGGCTGAATCGGAGCCGTGACCGTCAGGGAGCGGAGGCTTGGGGCTACGGCCACATCACGGCCGTGGCGAAGATGACGGTGGTGACGCGTGTCCAGTTCGTTGACGGCGGCTTGGGGTACACGGTTCCGCTCCCTGACGGTCACGGCTCGGTTTCGTGGCTGCCTGAAGAGCCTTGCCAGATGCCCTCACACTGTAGCACCACCACATCGCCTGATCCTCAGCGCACGGGCGTCTATTCTTCTTTAGGCTCGAATACCGACATTTTGGTGCCTTGCTCCGCGATGACATATTGCACCGCAGCGGAGGTTTGTGCGGATGCATCGGTCGACGCTGGTGAACCTGAGCTTTGCCGACGAGCTGTATCCGTGGTTCGGGGGCAAGATGATCCTGCGATTGAAGGATCCGAAGAAGACGGAGATTACGGTGGCGCGCGACCGGTTGAAGGATCTGAAGGAGCGCCTGGGGCTGTAGACTGAATCGGAGCCGTGACCGTCAGGGAGCGGAGGCGTGGGGCTACCGGCATATCACCGCCCTGCCGAAGATGAAGGTGGTGACGCGTGTCCAGTTCGTTGACGGCGGCGTGGGGCACACGGTTCCGCTCCCTGACGGTCACGGCTCGGTTTCGTGGCTGCCTGAAGAGCCTTGCCAGATGCCCTCACGCTGTAACACCACCACATCGACGGATCCTCAACACACGGGCGTCTATTCTTCTTTAGGCTCGAATACCGACATTTTGGTGCCTTGCTCCGCGATGACATACTGCACCGCAGCGGAGATGTGCCGAGGCTCCCAGAGCCATCGGGTGCTGCCGTGACGTGCCCAACGTTTCCGGTCTGATCCGTCAAGGCCCATCCTATTCAGCTTACGGCTCGCATATGCCTTGAAGTCGATCATCACCCGTTCAGGCGCGGCTTCCGCATCCACTACGGCGTGCACATGGCTGCTGCGGACATGGGCAGCAAGCAGCATCCAGCCGCGATGCCCACATGCCTCTACAATCGCGGCGAGCACTGTGTCGCGACGAATCTGATCGAGAGTGTAGGGCGCTTGGCCCATTAGTCCCTCCGCGGCGTTCGCACGCGCGGGATTGATGTCCAGCGCGGGGCTCCCCACTCTGTTGTGGCGGCGATCGACTGAGCCTTCCTCACTGCCATGGAGATGACATCCATAGCAGACAAATGTGATCAGGTAGGTCACGGGTTTCTCTGTGAGCTTAGCTCAGGATTGGGCACACAACGTAGGCGGCCAGGCAATGGGGCCCGGCGGGGCGCTCCGTGGGAAGGACGCCGGGAAGTGACGGACTTCCGTTCCCTTACGGTCACGGCTCCGATTGGGCTTTCGTCGCTGTTGCAGGACCCGGCGGGCCATGCGGGCTCGCTGACTGCCATCGCTTGGGTTGGAGCTATGGCTTGACTGATGGCCTGGCCAACATCTCGCTCACCGTGACGAACTCGTAGCCCTCCGCGGCCCACTTGGGTAGCAGCACTCGCAGAGCTTGAAGAGTCGAGTCGATGTTGGGTCGATGAGTGAGTTCGCGACCATCGTGGAAACAGAGAATCGCTCCAGGATGGGCAGCCGTCCCCATCCGCTGGACGATCTCGTCGCCAGAGAGGCACCAGTCGCGCGCGATGGTTGTCCACATCACACCCAGGAGGTTCAGCCGCTTCTGCGCCGGGCGCATGCCAAACCAGCGTGCGCCGAAGGTCGGGCGCACCAGGGACGGAGTGACCCCACAGGTTTCAATGACGGCCCGCTGGGCGCGTTCCAACTGGTCGTAGATGAATTGGGCCGAGCGCAGGTAGAGCGCCGGATGTGTGTCGGTGTGGTTGCCGATTTCGTGACCATCGGCGGCACAGCGGACAGCGATTCGCGGAAGCCGGCGGACATGGTGGCCACACTGAAAGAACGTGGCGCGCACGCCGTAGTCGCTCAACAGGCTGAGCAGATCGGGTGTCGACTCGCTGGGGCCGTCGTCGAAGGTCAGGGCGATGGCGCGACGGCTGGCCGGCCCTTTCCATACGGAAGGCCCAAAGACCTGAGCCGAACGGCCGCGCACACCATAGGCGGTGATGCCAGCCGCCGCCAGACCCGCGGCGCCGATCACTTCCAAGATCATTGACACGGAGTGTATCAAAACGAATCAGGCACCGGCCGCAGCCCAACGCTGGCTGTGGTCGCCCGTCACGGCCCACGTTTCGGCGGGTGAGTGAAAGCGGAAGAAAGACCAGGGCCCAGGGACCCACGGAAAGCGGTCGATGACGCTGAGGTTCACATCGATGCCCAGGCCGGGGCGGGTGAGGTCGAGTTCGAGCACGCCTTTGCGGATGGGGAGGGGCTCGGTCAGAATCTCCTCGGCCAGGGGGAAGGGGTACATGCCCGGCTGGGTGATGGTGCGGTAGCAGGGGTACTCAAGCCACGGCACGACGGTATCGGGCCAGCACACGCCCAGGTGAGCGGCGGCCAGGAGTTCGAGGTTCGTGCCCCAGGAGTGGAAGGCGAAGGACAGCCCGGCGCGCGCAACGGAGGCCAGTAGCCGGCGCCCCATGTAGTAGCCGCCCTGACAGACGAGATCAGCCTGGACGTAGTCGACGCAGCGGGTGGCGATGAGGTCGTCGAAGCCGGATTCGTCGGACTCGTGCTCACCCGTAGCCAGCGGGACCTGATCGAGGTCCTTGAGGCGGGCATAGGCGGCGTGGTCGTGCGGCGGCAGGGGCTCCTCGAGCCAGGTCACCTGCATACGCGCCAACTCGCGAGCCATCTCGTGGACCGCGGCTTCGCTGTAGCTCTGGTCGCCCATGCGCCACCATGTGTGGGCATCGACCATGATTTCCATGCCCGGACCGGCCGATTCCCGGATGCGGCGGACGGCGTCGAGGTCGCCTTCCGGCCCGAGGGCGGGTCTCAGCTTGTAGGCGGAGAATCCGTGGGCGGCCAACTGAGAGGCTTCGTCGGCATAGCCTTGTGGGCTTTGGTACATGCCTGCGCTGGCATAGAGGCGGAGTTCGTCACGCACACGCCCGCCGAGCAGGTCGCAAAGCGGGGTATCGAAGGCACAAGCGGTCAGGTCCCAAAGTGCGAGTTCGACGGCGTCGTAATAGCGGGAGAGCGCCGGAGTCACGCCGGGCTGCTGGTGGAAGAGGATCCGCAGGGCATCGGGATCGAGCAGCGTACGCCCCGTAAGAAACGGCGCGATGAAGTCACGGATGCCGGCCAAGGCCGCTTCATGGGCGGGGCCGGGGCCAAAGCCGCGAAATCCATGGTCGCCCTCGACGCAGATCAACATGGCATCGCGCTTGACGATGGTGCGTTCGCCGCCGTGGTAGGGAAGGACCAGGGGCTCCGCCAGAGGCGCCGAGAGCAGGAAGGCCTGCACGGAACGAATCTTCATTCAACCTTCAGGGTTCCGCAATCCAGGAGGGAAGTCAACAGCACTTTGAGGGCAAAAAAAGGGCCGGCGCTGGTCAGGCGTGCGGCCCGGAAGGTTGTGTACCCGATGGCGGGTAACGTTGGAGGAGATCGATCAGCTCAAAAGTCCGCCGTGCCCAAGGCCGGCGATTTCCCAGCCGGAGACGCGGTAGCGGGCCAGCATCGGCGGCAGGATGAGATCAACGACGTTTGTTTTGGCGGACCGGAAGCAACCGGGGGCGGAGACTACCGGGACATCATCCTTGTAGCCGAGCAGGAGGAGGTTGCCCGGCTCCACCGGCGCGAGGAAGCGTTCCAACTGGCATCCGGCGGTGGCCATAGCCCGGCCAATGACGTCGGCAGGGCCGGCGGGCGCGGTGGTGGACGCCACCAGGATCGCCGTGGGCTTTGCGCGCAGGAGATGACCGAGTGCCTTGGCGACAGCATCTTCTTCTTCCGCGCAGGCCAGCGAGAACCGGCAGGCGAGGCCGAACTGATCGAGCCGCTGGCGCATGACGCTTTCAAACAACTGGCGGGCACGGTCGCCGGAGCAGGGATCGGTGTACAGGACGGCGATCGCAGGGTCGCGAATGGGCCGCGCCTGCAGGATGGGCCCGCGCTCGTTGAGGATGGAGAGAACGGCGTCAAGCTGTTGCTGCGTGACGGCGAACGGCGAGCTCTTCACCGTGGCCACGCGGTCACCCGGTCGGGCAAAGCGGAAGTTCAGTGTGGTGGCGATGACGACACTGGCCGCGCAGTTGATCTGCTTCAGGAGTTCGTCGTCCACCAGGACGCTGCAGTTCTCCGTGGCGATCAGGTTTGCCCGGCCACCGGCGGCCAGCCGGATTTCCAATGATCCGCAGCCGATGAGAGCGGCAACCTGGGCCGCGGCGTCGTCTTCGCCTACTTCGTTCTCGTCGAGTTCGGTCACCCAGACCTTGCGCATGCCCTCTGTCTCCAGCAGGCGTACGTCGTCCTCACTGATGAGGTGGCCCTTGGCCAGAAGCTTCTTGCCGCCGGGGCGGAAAATGGTGCAGCAAAGCACCCTGCCGTGGGCAGCCTGTACGTCGATGGTCTGGGCGCGCATGATGGTACTCCTATGCCAGGGAGACTATGGTCTGGAATCTCGCAACGCGGGGGCGACGTTCTCATTTCGCCCCGCTGCGACCTTCACAGGAGTAGTGCGCGCGTCGTGGAGAATTTCTCCGCGAAACAAAGAATGTAAACTCAGTTCTGGCGGAAGACCGGAATCTGAATCAGGGTCTCTTCGACAACGGACCGCCCGATGGACGGCAGAGACGTTTCCGGTTTAAGCCCTTTGAAGACCGCAATTTCGTCACACGCCTGGAACTTCGGGCAGCGCAGGCAGTCTTTCCATGCCTTCAGCGGCAGTTCACCGCGATCCACTTCGTGATACCCCATCTTGTCGAAGAAGCGGGGGACGTAAGTAAAAGCAAACAAGGCATCCAAGTCATACTCTCGAGCCTCGTTCTCGAGGGCGTCCATCAGCGCCCGGCCGGCGCCGCTGCCCTTCGATTCCGGAGAAACGGCCAGCGAACGGACCTCGGCCATGGTCGGTCCATAAAAATGGAGCGCGGCGCAGCCCAACAGACGGTCGCCGTCATAGAGGACCGTGAAATCGCGAATGCCTTCCGACAGCTCGAATTCGTTCCTGGGCAGCATAATGCCCTGGCGAGCGTAGTCGTTAATTAGTCTTAATATGGCGGGAATATCCACCATTCTGGCCTTGCGGAGAGTCATTGTTGAACCTCCCTGACGATGCGCGTTCCCACGACTTCGCCGCCCAGCAGCCGTTGAATGACCCGAGGCGCGGCGCCTGGGGCGATGATCACTTCGCCAACACCTTGAGCCAGCGCGGCGCAAGCCGAGTTCAGCTTGGCCTGCATGCCGCCGGTCGCCACACCCTGGGCGATCAACTCCTGGCATCCGTTCACGTCCAGGACGGGCAGAGTCGAGCCGTCAGCCGCCCTGACGCCATCCACATCGGTGAGGAACAGCAGCCGGGCTGCCTCGTAACCCGCGGCGCAGGCAACGGCCATCTGATCGGCATTCACATTGTAGATTCCACCCTGGCGGTCGCCGGCCACGCAGGCCACCACGGGGATGAACCCATGCTCCACCAGAGCATTCAGGACAGCCGGATTGGTCTGGACGATCTCACCGACGGAGCCCAGTTCCGGATTGAGCTGGCGCGCCTCGGCCAGGACGCCGTCGATGCCGCTGAGCCCTACGGCGGGCGCGCCTGCAGCCACGAGCGACGATACGAGCTCCTTATTCACGCTGCCCGCAAAGACCTTCAACACAGCGTCGATCACCTCGGGCGAGGTCACGCGCAGGCCGTTCACAAACCGGCTTTCCACGCCGCGCTCCGCCAGAAAGCGGGTCATCTGTTTGCCGCCACCGTGCACGACGACGACTTCCACGCCGAGCGACGGCAGCGCGGCGATCTGCTCCGCCAGGCCGGCGCGCGAGTCCGCATTGTCGAGCAGAGTGCCGCCCAGTTTCACCAGGACTCTCACAGCAGCCCCTCCGTCTCGTCAAAGCCGAGCATCAGGTTCATGTTCTGCACGGCTTGGCCGGCCGCGCCCTTGCCCAGGTTGTCGATGCACGAAACGACGACAGCCCGGCCGGTCTTCGGATCCATTTTCACACCGATGTCGCAGAAATTGGTGCCATTGACGGCGCGCAAGTCCGGGATGGCACCCACTGGGTACAGCCGGACAAATGGTTCGTTGCGGTAAGCGTTGACGTAGATCTGGAGCAGGTCGGCTGAGTCGCCCACGCCGTGCGCCCGGAAATACACGGTTTCCAGGATGCCGCGATGGATGGGGATGAGCTGCGCGGTGAAGCTGAAATCCTCTTCACGCAGGTTGGACGTCATCAGCACTTCGGGCACGTGGCGGTGATCGAGGATGGAATAGGCGCTGAAGTTCTCCGTCACCTCGGAGAAAGCGGTCTTGAGGCTGGCCTTGCGGCCGGCACCGCTCACACCGCTCTTGGCATCGCAGATGACGCCGCAGGCAGGGTCGATGACGCCGGCCTGGATGAGCGGCCGGATCGCCAGATTCGCAGCGGTCGGGTAACAACCCGGATTCGAGAGCAAGCGCGCCTGGGGCACATCGGCGCGGTAGAACTCCGGCAGTCCGTAGACGGCGCTGGCTAACAGAGCAGGCTGTGTGTGCTCGTGCTTATACCAGTGCTTGTAGTTCTCCGGCGTCCCGAGACGAAATGCGCCGCTGAGGTCGACGACGCGGATGTTGGCGGCCAGAAAGGCGGCCGACAATTCCATGGAAACTTCCGGCGGGGTGGCCAGAAACACCAGGCTGATACCGGCGTCCTGGGCAGCCTCGGCGGTGCAAGGGATACGTTCCGGCCCAATGTGGCCCAGAGGTTGGGGCTCCGGAACGGAATCGGCGCGATGCTCCAACAGCCAGGGCGTCACACCGGCGTGGGCCGAGAGGATCCGTTCCAACTCCATTCCGCTGTAGCCGCGGAAACCGACAATTCCGACATTCGTGGTCATGAGTCTACCTGAGTCCCGGCGATGGTTAATTATGCATCGCTATGTATAAATATACCAAATCAAACAGCCGTCACCACTGCGGGGGTCATCTCTCTGAGGATGTCATGCGAAGAAACTCGATCTGGCAGGTCTGTTGGTAGTAGGAGAGGCCCGGTCCGGAAAAGGCGACCCGCATGAGCTTTGGGTTGGCGGTGGGCCGGCCATCGAATAGCGTGGCGGCGGCGCTCAGGTTGGTCGGCAAGTGGCTGATCAACAGGGGGGAGGCGAGAGATCCCGCGATCACACGGTAACGTGACTCCGCCTCTGGCGCGGGGCTGACGGCCATGTGCATTTCCGGGATGTGATAGAGAACCTTGGCCAGCCTGCCCAAAGGGGAGAGTTCGAAGTTTGCACGCACAAAGAGTGGTTCGGCGGAGTCAGGGATGTCGATTCCCTTGGAGATGTCGATGGTCTCGGTTCGTAGGGATTCCAGACGAACAGCGCGCGGACGGTCGCGGCGGCGCAACAGGAGGTGATCGGATTCCAGGAGTTCCAACTCATACCACTTGTAGATGGAAAGCAGAGTGGCGGGGTTCTCGCCGAGGGGGTGACGTCCGTCGATGGCAAACCACTCGACCAGCAGCCTTTGCGGGCCCTTCTTCTCCAACCAGTCAGCATCTATGAGATCCAGTTTCTGATTGCACTGATAACCCTGTGGAACCGGCATCGTGCGCAGGTCGAGGTGATTCCATGCGGCGTAGATGAGAACCGGGCTTAGGATGCCGACTGTGCGTTGGCCGATGGCATGCAGCATGGGACCATCCAGGAACAAGACCGGGAGAGAGCCGGGCGGCCGCTCGCGCGTGAACTTCGCCCGCGTAGCGGAGAGGTCGAGGGCGCCGGCGATCGATTGCACATTATTCCAGCCGGAGACATCCCACAAATAGGCCCAGCCTAGCCGCCACTGGATGGACTGGAGGGAAATCGCGACCATCAGCATCAGCACGAGCGGAAAGTTCCTATTGAACCGCCACGATCCCGTGTAAAGCAGCAGCAATCCCAGCAGCAGCAGGGCCATGCAGAAGAAGTTCACGGTATGGATGTCCTGCCTGACAAATCCGTGCTTGATCGAGACCAGCAACGGGATTGCGAACGACAGGCAGAGGATCCAGTGCGTTTGCCTGGCCCGGAAGGCCATCACGAAGAGGCCCACGAAGGCGGCAAATACGACGGCGGCACGCACCTTCTCATCCCATGGACCATCGCCGGCCAGGAGAACGCTGTACTCGGAGGAGATCTCCATAAGTCCCTGCAGGTACGGGCCCATGGACCAGGTGCCGGCAGACATGCGGAAACAGACCAGTGCTATCAAGGGGATGGCAGCAAAGGCCACAACGCTGCCGGCAAACACCCGACGCCAGTCCCTTCGTAAGGCCAGCGCCGCGAAGAGTCCGCCCAGAATGCCCAGAGCAATGGCTGCCCCGGTGCCCTTGATGAGTAGGATGGGTGGAATCAGCAGAAGCAGAAGCAGGAACCGCCGCCAGAGGAAGGGCCTGAGCAGCAGTAACGAGGAAAGGGTGAGAATCGCCAGAAGCAGCAGGTTCTCGACACCCATGAAGTTGAAGCGGAAGATCGGTGAAGCCAGCGCGACACAAACGGCGAAGGCAGCCAGATTGCGTGGGGGGACGGCGGCGAGGAAGACCAGGTCGGCCATCACCCACAACATGACAAGCCAAACCGCCGCCTGGGCGATCAACCCGTTGACGAGATTGTTTCCAATATCGAGTGGGTGGAACAGGTATGCCAGGGGGCCAGTGGTCCAGATGACATCGACGCCGAAGCGAAGGTTCAGCAGCGGTACAAGGTTCATTGCATAGACCCAGGAAGTGTCGATGATGTTCTCCTGGGCCAGCGAGAAATAGCGGAGCGGACACACGAGCAACCCCACAAAGAGAAAGGCTGCCGTGCGCGCGAGCGCTGGAAGATTACGGATAGTCACGAGTGCGGTCCGAGGTGAGCAGTCCGGCCGGCCAGCAGGCCAAGCCCCATGCGCATTCTCTCTCATTCACCGGGAGGAGGCGCCGGTTACTTCTGCTCCGAGACGCTGCGGTCGGCTAGTTCGCCCAGGATGGGCAGACGGAAGTTCTCGCCTTGGTTGGTCTTGACCATCATGAAGATCCAGGCTCCGAAGACAACGGCCTTCAACGCCTTGGCCAGGACTCGCGGGGCCTCGATGGAATAGGTGAAGGGGGCGAACACCCAGTCGACGAAGAGCCACAGGACGAACAGGTAGAGTCCCTGGAAGGCGTGGAAGCGGACGTCGCGCTCCTCGCGGTAGCGGTCTGAGGCCAGGACGATGATGGAGACGATCCAGCCGGCCACGGGGATATAGCACATCAATGCGGCGTTGCGCGCGGTGAGATTCTTCAGGAAGTCGTTGGCGGGATTGTGCGGCGGGGGTGGAGTGGCGGGGCGCGCCGACGATCGTGGGGCACTGCCGGCCTGAGCCTGGCGCGCGCCGCACGAGCCGCAGAAGATATCGGCCGGTTGGACTTCCGTGCCGCACTGGGTACAAAAGGGCATTGCTGACTTCCCCGTAGTTTACTACGACGTTTCAGCACGTTCTGTTCCCTATGATAGGATCACGCCATGCGCTGGACGCTTGTCTTCCTCATGGCCGGAGCTTTGTCGCTGCCGGCGGCGAACCGCAAGAACCTGGAAATCACCTTCATCGATACCGAAGGCGGGCAGGCGACCCTGCTGGTCACACCTTCCGGCGAGTCGCTGTTGGTGGATGCCGGCTTCCCCGGGAACAATGGGCGGGACTCCGACCGCATTGTGGCCGCCGCCAAGAAGGCCGGCCTCACCAAGATCGACTACCTTCTTGTCACCCATTACCACCTGGATCATGTGGGTGGCGTGCCCGAACTGGCGGCGAAGTTCCCGGTGGGCACCCTGATCGACCACGGCGCTAATGTGGAGACCGGTCGCGGCGCCGATACACTCAACGCCGCCTATCAGAAAGTCATCGCCTCGGGCGCAAAGCGGCTCACCGTCAAGCCAGGCGACATTCTTCCCTTGAAGGACCTGCGTATTGAAGTGATTACGGCCAATGGCGAGCGGATTCCCAAGCCCGTGAAGGGCGGCGGCCAGAAGAACCCGGTGTGCGGCACCGAGCAGCGCCGAGCCGACGATCCGTCGGAAAACGCCCGCTCCATCGGCGTCCTGATGACGTTCGGCAAGTTCCGCTTTGTCGACCTCGGCGATCTGACCTGGAACAAGGAACTGGACGCGGCCTGCCCCGATCACCTGATTGGCCCGGTGGATCTGTTCCTTACCACGCACCACGGGCTGGACCAGTCCAACTCGGCCTCGATGGTACATGGGCTGCACCCGCGGGTCGCCATCATGAACAATGGCGCGAAGAAGGGTGGATCTCCGGCCGCCTGGAGCATCGTGTCAGCTTCGCCCGGCCTTCAGGACCTCTGGCAGATCCACTACGCCGAGGCAGGGGGCAAGGACCACAACGTGGCTGAAGAGCGCATCGCCAATCCGCAAGTGCCGTGCCAAGGCGCCGGCATCGAGGTGGCAGCCGGGAAGGACGGGGTTTTCACCGTCACAAATCAGCGCAACGGACTCAAGAAAACCTACAAACCCTGAGAGCAGAGGCGTGCGCGGCAAGTATAATGGACTTTTCGTTCCGCGTGCGCTTGCATGCTCCTCTCCAGTTCTGTCTATTTCGTATTCCTGACGGGCATCTTTCTGCTCTACTGGCCGCTCCAGCGCTGGCGCGCCGCCGGGCTGGCAGTCCTGCTGTTCGCGAACTACTATTTCTACGCCAAGTGGGATCTGTTCTATCTCGTCCTGATCCCCGGCGCTTCGCTGGTCGATTACCTGATCGGCCGCGGACTGGGGGCGGCCAGCGGCAAACGAGTCCGCCAGCTACTCGTTTCTCTCAGTGTTTTCATGAATTTGGGCATCCTGGCGACGTTCAAGTACATGCCCTTCTTCCTCTCTTCGTGGGCGGGTTTCCAACACACGAAACCAGCGGAATGGCACTGGACCTTCCCGCTGGGCATCTCGTTCTACTGCTTCCAGTCGCTTACCTACACCATCGATCTGTACCGCAAGGACGGGAAGCCGGTCCGTAGCCTGCTGACCCATATGACGGCGGTGAGCTTCTTCCCCACCACGCTCAGCGGTCCCATTACCCGCGTGCTGTCCCTCGCTCCACAGCTCGAGAAGAAAGACAAGCAGCTTTCCCTCGACGACAGCGGCAAGGCTCTGTTCCGCATCGCGCTGGGCCTGATGAAGAAGTTCCTGATTGCCGACTACCTGGCCGACAATCTGGTGAACCGGGTCTTCGACACGCCCAACCTGTACACCGGTGTCGAGGTCCTCATTGGGGTTTACGCCTTCGCCCTGCAGCTCTACTACGACTTTTCCGGCTATTCGGATATCGCCATCGGCAGCGCCCAGTTGCTGGGTCTGAAGCTGCCCGAGAACTTCAACCGGCCCTACCAGGCGTTGAATATCAGCGAGTTCTGGCGGCGCTGGCACATCTCACTCTCCAACTGGCTGCGCGACTACCTCTACTTCTCCCTGCCCGGCCTGCGCTCGAAGTGGAAGATCTTCACTTATACGAATCTCTTCGTCACCATGCTGCTGGGCGGGCTATGGCACGGCGCAAGCTGGAACTTCATCATCTGGGGCGGATTGCATGGAGCCGGCCTGGCGATTCACCACGGCTTCCGCACGTGGCGCGGCAACCCTAAACCCTCCACGAATCGCTGGGTGCGCATCGCATCACAGACCGCGACCGCGCATTTCGTGGTCTTCGCCTGGGTCTTCTTCCGGGCATCCACGCTGGCGAACGCGTGGGAAGTACTGGGCCGCATCGCCTCACTCACAGCGAGTCTGGCCAACATCTCTACGCCCATCGCCGTGGTGCTGCTGGTGGCGGTCGTCATGCACTACCTGCCACGCAAGATCTACGATTTCTCGACCGGGCTCTTCGTCAAAGCCCCGTTCTACGCCCAGGCCACGGCGCTGGTACTGCTGGTGCTGGCCATTGAATACATTGCCGTGACCGGCGCGGCGCCGTTCCTCTATACAAAATTCTGAAGTGATGAAGATGAAGTCGCCCTGGCCATTGAAACCGTTTCTCGTCATCGCGACGTTCGCGCTGGGCATCACTCTGCCCCAGTACATCCCGCAGTGGTACAACTGGCGAATCTATGAGTGGAGCGCCGCCCCCGCGGTCCTCGACTTCCAGCCCCGCGCCCGCGCCTCCGAACCCATGCAGGAGGAGATGGAGCGCCTGCGGCCCGACACGGTGCCGGTCAAGGCGGACGACTCCAAGATCCACGATCCCGGCGGGACGATGGACAATTTCTACAGCGCGCTTCTGCGCACGGAACGCCATCAGCCGGGCGCGGTGACGAGAATTCTGCACTTCGGCGATTCACCCACCACGGCCGACCTGATCACCGCCGACGTCCGCAACTTTCTACAGACCCGTTTTGGCGACGCCGGCCACGGAACCTATCTGATCGCCAAGCCCTGGGCCTGGTATGGCCATCGGGGACTGGACGTGAGCGCCTCCGGGTGGAGTATGGATCCAGCGACGCTGCACGCCCAGAGGGACGGCCGCTATGGTGTGGGCGGCGTCAGCTTCATCGGCGGAGTGGGCGCGGAAAGCAAGCTCACGCTCCGCAATGAAGGGCACACCAAGCTTTCGCTGGCTTACCTGGCACAACCCAACGGCGGCGAGATCTCCATTGACGCCGGCGACATCCACATTGCGACGCTCGACACATCGGCCCCGGAAGCGGCGGAACTGGAACAGACCTGGCCGATTCCGGTCGAGGCACGGAAATTCCAGATCAGAGTGACGCGCGGCAGTGTCCGGCTCTTCTGTCTCACCTTCCGCAAGGACGCGCCCGGCGTGATGTACGACAGCATCGGCCTGAACGGCTCGTGGGCGGGGGTTCTAGCCTCCCATGTCAACGGCCCGCGTTGGATGGAGGAATTGCGGATGGCGCGGCCGAGCCTGGTGGTGATCAACTACGGCACAAACGAGAGCGGCTATCGCAACTACATCGACACCACGTATCCCAAGGACGTGAAGGAAATCCTGCGGCGCGTGAAGACAGCCGTGCCAGAGGCGTCGATTCTCATCATGAGTCCGATGGACCGTGGCGCGCGGGAACAGGGGGGCACCATCGGCACCGTGCCGACTCTGCCGCAGCTCGTCTCCGTACAGGCCAGGATCGCCGCCGAGAACGACTGCGCCTTCTTCAACACCTTCCAGGCGATGGGCGGACCCGGGACTATGGGAAAGTGGTATATGGCGGAGCCGAGGTTGGTCAGCGCGGATTTCATCCATCCACTGCCCTCGGGTGCGCGTATTGTCGGGACTCTGCTCTATCAGGCCCTGATCGATGGCTACAACAGCTATAAGCTCAAGCAGCTCCGCCAGAATCTGGCGGTTGTGCCCAAACGGACGGCGGGTTCGAAACCATAGATGAAGCATTTGGCTCTACTTTTCGCGGCGGCGCTGCTGGCCATGCCCGTTCTGACAGCGGTCGCTCCGGCAGCCAGCTCCACAAAGAAGAAAGCCAAATCCACTGCGCGGAAGACGGCGACTCGGCGAAAGGCCGTCCCCAAGCCGCCCCCGGTCAGCGCCGAGCAGAAGGCTGAGGCCGCCGAGACCGTCCAGTCGCACATGAGCGAAGCGATGGAACTGGGCATCCAGAACGCCGCGGCCATGGTTCCGTTTTACGAGTTGTTGTTCCGCCAGGAACAGCAGTCTGGCGGGGAGCCGCTGCGAGTGCTGCAGTTCGGCGACTCGCATACCGCCTCCGACGATTGGGCCGGTGAGCTGCGCGCGCGCTTCCAGCAGAAGTTCGGCAACGGCGGGCCGGGCTTCGTCCAGGCAGGCCGGCCGTTTGCGGGCTTCCGCCGCTTCGACGCCAAGTCGACGATGTCGCGCAACTGGAAGCCGGAAGGTTTGCTGGCGCGCGAGGGCGATGGGCTCTATGGCATCGCCGGGGTCAGCATGGCCACCGGCTATGCGAACGAAACCATCACCCTGGACGCCGAAGGGCAGACATTCGAGTTCTTCTACCTACAGCAGCCGGGCGGCGGCTCGTTCACGCTGGAAGACAACGACGTGGTGCTGGATACCGTCTCCACCGACGGCGCCGTCGGCCCCGGGTTCTACCGCAAGGAATTGGCCTCAGGCGCGCACCATCTGGTGCTGCGGACTTTGAATAGCGCGCCGGTCCGCGTACACGGCTGGGTGCTGGAAAAGCGCGGCGGCATCACGTGGGAGCAGTTGGGCATCAATGGCGCGCAGGCCGACCTGCTGCTGCTGTGGGATCAACAGACGCTACGCAAGGAGATCGAGCGGCGCAACCCGGCGCTGGTGGTGCTGGCCTACGGCACCAACGAAGCCCGGCGGCCGGACTGGACCGCCGAATCGTACGCCGCGTCTCTCAAACAGGTGGTACAGACGATCCGCGCCGCTTCGCCGACGACCAGCATCCTCATCATCGGAGCGCCCGACCAGGCCATTTATTCGCGACGCCGTATCGTACCCTATGAAGCGGTTGATAAGATCTTAATAGCCCAGCGGGAAGCGGCCCTGGCCAACGGTTGCGCCTTTTGGAATCTGAGGGCGGCCATGGGCGGCAAGGGATCCATGAAACAATGGGTTCAGGCCGGACTGGCGCAAGGTGACTTCGTGCACTTCACTTCGCCCGGTTACCGGTTGGTGGGGGATTCTCTATTCGAGCTCATCATGGGCCAGTACGGAGTCTTTCAAACCGTGCGGCGCCAGGTACTAGGAGCTAACGACAATGGACCGTCGATCAAAACTCATTGAAATTCTGAAGACAGTGACTAAGCAGGACAGCCTGCCGGAGCCGGGTGAGTCACTGTTCGACGCCGGCCTTCTGGACTCTTTCGCGCTGCCGGATCTGGTGAGCGCTCTGGAAGAAGCGTTTTCCATTCAGATCCCCGACGCGGACCTGAACCCTCGTAAGTTCGACTCCATCGAACGGATCGAAGAATATCTCGACTCTAGGAATTGATTGGGGCAATGGCATTTATCAAGGAATTCGGGAGCTGGTTGCCGGATCGGGTTGTAACCAGCCAGGAGGCGGGCAGTTGGGTGGGTGCCGATTCCACCTGGGTGGTTAACGTCTCCGGCATTGAAGAGCGGCGCTTCGCCGTGGAAGAAGATACCGTGGCCGACCTGGCCGCCCGCGCGGGCCGCGATTGCCTGGAACGCGCCGGTGTCGCCCCGACGGACCTGGGCATGGTGATGGTGGCCAGCGGCTCCGCGGAACGCTCATTCCCCGGGCCCGCGTGCGTTGCCGCCCAGAAGATGGGCGCGGCGGGCGTTCCGGCCGTTGATCTGCCAATGGCTAGTGCCGGGTCGTTGTTCGGCCTGTCCATGGCCGCTCGGCTGACGGCGCAGATCGGTCCCATCCTGGTGATCGGCGCGGAGAAGATGTCGCGCATCGTGGCCCGGGAACCGCAGGAGCGCGGCGTGGCCGTCCTGTTCGGCGACGGCGCCGGCGCCTGCCTGATCACAGCCGAGAAAGGCCGGGCCGAGATCGTCGATTCCGTGCTGGGCACCGACGGAAGCTATTCCGAGGACCTGACACTGGAAAACGGCATGCCCATCAAGATGAACGGGCGCAGCGTGATCCTGCAGGCTTCGCGCAAGATCCCCGCCGCCATCCGGGCGCTGCTCGACCGCTACAAGATTCAGCCGCCCGATGTGCTGGCCTTCCTGATGCATCAGGCGAACCAGAACCTGATCGACCGTGTGGCCAACACCCTGGGCGTGCCCAGCGCCAAGTTCTTCTCGAACATCCGCAAGTACGGCAACACGTCGTCGGCCTCGATGCTGATCGCCGCCTGTGAGTGGAGCCAGGATAACGACTTCGAGCCCGGCCTGCCCGTGGTCTTCGCGGCGTTCGGCGCCGGCTTCAACTGGGGCGCGTTGCTCGTCCGGGGCGTGTAGGGATCATCCCTTTCAGGAGACCTGGCTGACTGTCTGTCGCGCGGCCGCGTTGCGCCGGCGAAACGCCGCCAGCCGCCGCAGCGACAGCGCGATACCGGTGTACACCAGGAACACCCCACCCAGCGAAACCAACCCGGCGAGAGTCTGACCCATCACCCCACCGGCCTCGCCGGTGTGTACCCAGCGGATCCAGGTGCGCAGACGCCGGCCCGCGCTCTGGTCAGCGAACTTCTCGACCTTCACGACTTCGCCGGTCTCCCGGGCCATTGTCAGCGTAGTGCGCAGATCGGGCCGCCCGCGCTCCGCCCGATCGATGGTGAAGGCCATCGGCGCCCGCCGCGGCCCCGCGAGCCGGAATGTGATGATGCGCCACGAGGGGTCGTATCGTTTGGCGTTTTCCACCAGCAGGTCGAGGCCTTCGTAGGAGGGGGCGGCCTGACGCCTCTCGCCGGCGCGAGGACCACGCCCCTCCCCGCGCGGACCGACTCCGCCCGGTCCGCCCCCTCGGGGACCGCCGCCACCCGGTCCTCCACCCACGGCCGGCATCTCACTGCCGGTCAACTGGTACACCAGCGCGTTGGCCCATGGATACGACATCACCACGCCGCTGGCCACAACCAGAGCCAGCGGAACCAGAGACCAGAAGCCGATGACGTTGTGCCAGTTGAAGTCCCGAGCCTTGCCCGTGGCCCGGCTATTGAACATCGTCACCGCCTTGAGGGTCGCCGGAGTCCAGCGCCGCGGCCACCACAGAATCAGGCCGCTCACGACCAGAAACAGGAACGCCAGGTTGCACGCACCCGTGATGGCTCGCGCCGTCTGCCGGCCCGGCCCCTCCTGGCCCAGCCAGCGGTGCCACGAGGTCATCGACTGAAAGAATCGGCGGACGCCCGTATGCCCCTGGCCCAACGCCGCGCCTGTGTAGGGATCCACATAGACGGCGCCATCCCGCCCATAGGTAAGTAGCACCGGCTCCTCGGTCCCGCTACGCAGTGTCACGGACGCAGGCGGCGCAGCCTGCGCGGCCAGCAGCGCTTCCAGCGGCATGCGCGGCGCACTGGCCCGCAACGGCGCGCGCTGCCCCCGATCGAACCAGTCAATCATCTGCCGCTCATAGGTGAGCAGCACACCGGTGACCGACATGATCAGGACGATGGCTCCGGCAATGCAGCCGGCGCACAGGTGGAGCCAGAAAATGGCCTTGCGGAAGCTCATGACGTTTCCCCCTAGACATCAGCCCAACGGCGCAACAGGTTGTGGTACACGGACGTCAACGCAACGACGGACGGATGCTGCGGGGCTTCCTCCGACAGTCTCTGGATGGCCATGTCGAGGTCGAACATCAGGGTCCGCTCACCGTCGTCACGTACCATGCTCTGGATCCAGAAAAATGAACAGACACGCGCGCCCTGTGTCACGGGCCGCACGTGATGGAGGCTCGTCGACGGGTAGAGGATCAGATGGCCCGCCGGCAACTTCACGCTGTGCGCACCGTAGGTATCCTCCACCACGAGTTCGCCGCCTTCATACTCCTCCGGACCGGTGAAGAACAGGGTCGCCGAGAGATCGGTGCGAATGCGGTGCGGCGTGCCGCTCACCTGGCGGACCGCGTTATCCACGTGGTTGCCGAACGACTGCCCGCCGGCATAGCGGTTGAACAGCGGCGGGAATACCTTCGCCGGCAGCGCCGCGGCCATGAACAATCCGCTGTGCTCCAGTGCCGCGAGAATCAGGTCGCCCATCTCGCGTGCCGCCGGATGATCCTCGGGCAACTGCTGGTTGTTCTTTACCATTCCGGATTGCGGACCGGCCGTGGCCCGTCCGTCAATCCAGCTCGACTCGTCCAGCAGGCGGCGGCAGTGCGCCACCTGCTCAGGGGTCAGTACATCGGGAATCTGCAAAAGCATGCTGTCACTCCGGGCCTAGAAGCGGATCCCGAAGCTGCCCAGCACCGATCGCGCCGCGCCCGGCACCACGTGCCCGCCGCCCAGGCGGTCGAAGTAGTAGGCGTTGTTCAGGTTATTCAGATTGAGCCGCAGGTCGAGATGACGGTTCACCGCGTAAGCCGCGTAGGCATCCAGCGTCCAGTACTTGTCCACCCAGCGCGTATTGGTGTTGTTGCCATAGCGTTTGCCCACCACGCGCGGGCCGCCGCCAAACGTCAGCCGCTTGTACTGATAGCTCGCCCACAGGTTGAACGAGTTCCGCGGCGCATTCTGAATCGACATGCCGACCTCGGCCGGAGTGTTCGACTTCACGATCTCGGCGTTCATGAACGTATAGGCGCCGAACAGGCTCAACTGGCGCGTCAGCTTGCCGGAAACCCCTGCTTCCAGGCCGGAAACGCGCTGCGTGCCCTGCAACACCTGCGGCGGATCGTCGGGGTTCACGCCGGGTGTGCGCGCGTTTGTCTTGTCCACGCGGAAGACGGCGCCGGAGAGCGAGAATCGTTCGCCGAACAGGTCCCACTTCGAGCCACCTTCCACGGTGTAGGTCTTCTCGGGCTTGATGGAAGTGTTCGCGACGCCGTACGCCAAGCCCTCCATCGACGGGTTCATCGACGTGCCGTAGGACGCGTACAGACTGCCGTGCTCGCCCGGCTTGAAGACGAGACCGGCGCGGCCCGAGAGCATCTTGTCGACGCGGGCCACCGAGGCGGGTGTCGTGTTGACGCCGTCGACGGCGAAACGCTCCCAGCGGAGGCCGCCGTTGGCTTCCCACTTGCGGCCGAATTTCAGCGTGTCAAAGGCGTAGACCGCCTGCGTGTTGCCTCGCACGTCGCCGATGTTGGGATTGTCGGTGTAGACGCCCGTGAATGGATCGTCGGGATTCGGGTTCAGCAGAGTCGTGGTGGACGTGCCGGTGATGGTGCGTGCTGTCCTGACGTTCGACTCATGCGTCAGTACGAAACCAGCGTTGTAGGAGTGTTTGACACGCCCGGTCACGGCCGTGCCCCTCACATCGGCCTGATTGTCGTAGATGTCGTCCTGGACACGCCAGGCGCGCGCTTCGCGATTGATTGTGGTGGAAGTCGTATTGAGGAATCGCGGCGGGGTGGCCAGCGAGTCGCGCTTCGAGACTCCGTAGCGGAATTGGTTACGGAACGTCAGGTTGTCGCTGAAATCGTGCTCGAAGCGGACCGTCGCCATGTCGGCATTCAAACGCTCGAAGTCGCGGTCGGCCAGACCGTAGAACGTCTCGCGCGGCACCGGAGCCGGCTTGTCCAGGTAGTCCACCAACACGGTGTTGGTGTTCGGAACCCACGGGATGCCGTAGTCGGGGATGTTGTCCTGCTTCAGCTTGTAGTAGCTGAGCGTCAGGCGCGTGGGCGAACCCAGACCGAACGCCAGCGACGGCGCGAGGCCCCAACGCTTGTTGTTGACGACGTCGCGGCCCGCCACTCCACCTTCGTGCGACAGCAGGTTGAGGCGGAACCCGGTGCGCTCGCCCAGGAACCGCACCGGCGTATTCACGTCGGCGGAGAAGCGCCTGGTGCCGTCCGTGCCCAGCATCACGCTGCCGCCGTAAACAGGCTTCAACCCCGGCCCCTTGCTCACCATGTTGATCGACCCGCCGGCCGACCCGCGGCCCGTGAATGCCGATTGTGGCCCCTTCACCACCTCCACCTGCTCCAGGTTGAACGGATCGCGCGCCTGCGGACCCAGGTCGCGCGAACCGTCCACAAAGAGGTCGTTGCGGGCGCTGAAGCCGCGCAGGTTCAGGTTGTCGCCGGCCGGCGTACCGCCTTCCCCGGCGGTCATCGTCAAACCGGGCACGTTGCGAAGCACGTCGCGCAACGTGGTGGCGCCCTGCTGCTCAATCAGCGCTTTCGGGATGATGGTGATGGTCTGCGGGATGTCGCGCAGAGGCTCAGTGTAGTGCGGCGAGGTGATCTGGGCGCGTTCCTGCACGTCCATCGTGGACGACACCCCTTCCAGGTCGAGCGCCAGGACACCCGTGCCGGCGCTTGAGGAAACGACCCGGGTGCCCTTCAGCGCCTGTTGCAGCGCCTGTTGTTCGGTATAGAGCCCATTGACACCCGGAGAGGCAAGATCACGGATACCGGATTTCCGGACCTCAAACCGCAATCCAGTTGCAGTTTCTAGAGCGGTCAGCACGTCGCCCAGAGTGCCAGCCGGGATGTCGAAACGCCGTACACCCAGGGATTGGGTCTGCGCGGACGGCGCCGCGGGTGGAGCGCTGCTCTGCGCGCTGGCCACTACACTGCATCCGAGAGCAGTGTAGGCTACCAGCACTCCACCCGCCAGCCAGCGGTAGGCCACCGGCCAACGAGCAGCCAAATGGCGTCTTGGCGCACCGCGCCGCCTGATCTTGATACGCATGGGTCCCCTCCCGAAACGGCCGTCGCTGACCGCGATATTGGATGCGAGGAACCGGCGTGCCTATAATCGGACAAGGTCGCCGGCCCTGACAGGTTGTCGATCTACCGGGTTTGGACGCCGCTCGGCCAAGAGATGAACGTCCAAGCCCGGACCTAAGCCTCAGAAAATTGCAAATCAATTGCAGATCTTTAAGTTAATATAGGGCAAGTTAGCGCAATCTGCAACTGAGTGTCAACTTACTTTCCGGGGGCCGCGCGAGCGGACAATCTACATCCACACCAGGGAGATGAGTTGCACCTGGATGCCGGTCTTCTTGGGCTTCACCGTGACGCTGCCGAACTCCTCGTTGGCAACCTCGGGGATCGACGCGATTTCCTCTTCCAGTTGCTGGTTCAGCGCCTGTAGTTGAGCCTGTACGTTCTCCACGGAGTCGGTAGCGAGACCCACGTCGCCGCGCTCCTTCCCAATCCTGGTGGCCGCGCGCGCCGCCGTGCCAATGCGGTTGACGTTGGCGGAGCTGATCGTCTTGCGGCCCATGAAAGCACCAAGAATCGACGTCCCAATGGAGAGCACCGAACTCAGAGTCTGCGCCGATGCCTGCTGCTTCTCCTGCTCGAGCTTGAGCTGCGCGCGTTGCAGGCGATCGCTGAGCGTCTGGATCTTCGGAGCGTAGCGCGCCCGCAGATCCTGCGTCTGTTCGTCCCGGGCCTCGCGCGCGGCTTGCTGGATGCGCAACCGGAAATCGCGTTCCGGCTCACCGATCCGCGAGACTTCGCCCGTGGAGGGGCTCCGCATCAGTTCCAGCGTCTGGTTCTGATAGAGCCACGTTGCGAACGACTTCTGCCAGACCGTGTAGTTCTTCGCGTGTGCCGCAATGGCGGGCAGTTCCGCGAAGGTCGCGCCGTCGGTCGGGGCCTTCTCTAACTCGTCCAGCGGCACCTCCAGAGCCTCAGCCTGGGGCCAGTCGACCGGGATCGCCTCGTCCGTGATGGGGCAGGCGAAGACACAGTCGCGCACCTCATCAACGCCCAGCTTGGCGTCGCTGAACTGCACGCGCGCCGCGCCCAGGATGCGCGGTTCGTACTCCAGCACCGAGCCTTTCAGCGGTACGAACAATTGGTTGACATCGGGAGGCAGCACGGGGACGGCCGTCGACTCGCCGGCCACATCGTCCACGGCCACGGCCGCCGCGCGCGGCGTGCCCTGCATCAAGCGCTTGATCTCCGGCCGTGCCAGCGGGCCGCGCAGGTACGAAAGGGTCCAGCGCGTCTGGAACAGCACCGGCCCGTCCTCGTGGACGTTGTTCAGCAGGAAGACACGGTTGCCCAGGCCCGCGAGAGTCCGTTCCATGGCCGAGCGGTCAAACGCCGCGCCGGATGACGCAGCGGCGCCTTCCAACCCCTCCAGCACGCGAGCCTTGTCGCGTTCCGTTTGCAGACGCCCGATGAACCAGGTTCCCGTGTTACCCAGGCCCTTGTAGTCGAGATCGACGGGATTCTGAGTCGCCAGCACCACGCCGAGCCCAAACGCGCGAGCCTGTTTCAGCAGCGTGAGCAGAGGCTTCTTCGACGGCGGATTGGCCGTGGGCGGGAAGTAGCCGAAGATCTCGTCCATGTACAGCAGCGCGCGCAGCGACGACGTGCCGCTCTGGCTGCGCACCCACGACAACGCCTGATTCAACAGCAGCGACACAAAGAACATACGCTCGGTATCGCTGAGGTGCGCGATGGAGAAGATGCTGATGCGCGGCTTGCCCGCCGGGGTCCACAACATGGCGTCGATGTCGAGTGGATCGCCGCTGAGCCAAGCCTCGAAGCCGGGCGACGCGAGTAGATTGTTGAGAGCCATAGCCAGACCAAAGCGCTCTTTCGCCGGATAGAAGGAGTCGAGATCCAGCACGCCCACACGCTGGAACGGCGGCTTCTGGATCTGGCCGATGATGGTCGCCAGATCGAGGCTCGCCCCCGCACGCCAGGCGGTGTCGAGAATCGTCGAGAGCAAAATGTGTTCGCGGGACTGGACCGGATCGGCGTCGATGCCGGCCAACGCAAGCAGCGACGTGGCCGTGGAGCTCACACGGTCGCGCAGTGCTTCGCGGTCGTCCAGAATCGCCTGCGACGGCGCGTCGAACGACTTGAGGATGGAGACCGGGATCCCCGCATCCGAGCCGGGTGTGTAGACGGCGAACTCGCAGGCATCGCGCAGCCGCTGGATGCGCGCTCCATCCTGCCCCCACTGCCCGAGCCCCTTACGCCACTTCTCTGCCTCGGCCGCGGCGAAGGCCGGCACGGCCAACCCTTGGTTGCGCGCCTCGTCGGGATTCACCCAGGGCTCGAAGTCCTCGGGCGCCAGATCTGGGAACGTGAGCAGCAGGTTGGCGAGGTCGCCCTTGGGATCGATCACCAGCGCGGGGATGCCGTCGATAGCGGCCTCTTCCAGCAACCCGAGGCAGAGTCCGGTCTTGCCGGAACCCGTCATGCCCACGCACACAGCGTGGGTCGTCAGGTCCTTGCTGTCGTACAACAGGGTTTCATCAGAATCCTTCAAACGGCCGAGGTAAAACGCCCCGAGCTTCTCATAGTCAGGCAGCATACCTGCCCATTGTAGAAGGAGCGTCCGGCGCTAGGTGGCCGGCTGCGGCTCGTCGAAAGTATCGCCTTCGCCAGGCGCCAGAAACAGGTTGGTTTCGATGCCGTGCTGCCGTGTGTAGAGATCGTAGTACCGGCCGCGCGCCCCGTAGAGTTCGTGGTGCGAGCCCTTCTCCACCAGCAGTCCGTCTTCCATCACCAGAATCTGATCGGCCCGTCGGATGGTCGACAGACGGTGCGCAATGACGAATGTCGTGCGCCCCTGCATCAGGTAGCTGAGGCCGTGCTGAATCAGAGCCTCCGTCTCACTGTCGAGGCTCGACGTGGCTTCGTCCAGGATGAGGATCCGCGGATCGGCCAGAATGGCCCGAGCAATGGAGACGCGCTGTTTCTGACCGCCGCTCAATTTCACGCCGCGCTCGCCTACGATGGTCTCGTAGCCTTCCGGGAACCGCTCGGCAAACTCGTCGACGCGCGCGATGCGGCACGCTTCCAGAATCTCCGCCTCCGTCGCATGCGGACGCGCAAACGCGACATTCTCGCGGATGGTGCCGTCGAACAGGAACGTCTCCTGCAGCACGACGCCCAGTTGCGTGCGGTAGCTGGACAACCGCACCTTCGAAAGGTCCTGCCCGTCCACCAGAACGGTACCGTGCGTCGGAGCATGGAAGGCGGAGATCAGTCCGATGGTGGTCGACTTACCCGAACCCGAGGAACCCACCAGTGCAGTAACCGTACCGGCCGGTGCGTGGAAACTCACCCCATGCAGCACCTCTTTGCCCTCTTCATAGGAGAACCGCACGTCGTCGAAGAGCACGTCGCCGTGAATGGGGCCCATGACGGCGGAGCGCTGCGGATCGGCATCCTCGGCCTGCTCGTTGAGAATCTCCCGGGTTCGTTCCAAACCCGCCAGAGCCTCGGTCAACTGGGTCCCAATGCCGACGATCTGGAAAACCGGGGCGACCAGGATGGCCAGGAACGCCGTGAACGTGACGAAGCCGCCCAGGGTCAGAGTGCCGTTGAGGATCTGACGGCCGCCAACGAACATGACCAGGGCACCCACCAGCCCGAGCAGGACCGTCGCGGAAAGACTCATCAACGACACGCCGGTCAGCGATTGCAGCACGTTGTCGAGAATCCGCTGTGCGCCAGCGCGGAAGACGTTCTCTTCGCGCTCCTCGGCATGGTACCCCTTGATCACTCGGATGCCGCCCAGCGATTCGGTCAGTCGCCCGGTGACCTCGGCCGTGATCTTGCCGCGCTCTCGAAAGATAGGGCGAAGAGTCTTGAAAGCGCGCTGGAGCACGAGAGAGAAGCTGAGGACCACAGCCAGGGCGAGTCCCGTCAGCAGCGGGCTGATGCGCAGCAGCATGAAAAAGGCCAGGAAGGCAGTGAGCAAGCCGCCGACAAACTCAACCAGGCCGGTGCCCACCAGATTCCGCACGCCCTCGACGTCATTCATGATGCGCGATACCAGTTGGCCGCTCTTGTTGGTGTCGAAATAGGTGACGGGCAGCCGCCCGACATGGGCCTGTACCTTGCAGCGCAGTTCAGCGATCAGCTTCTGCGCCGACTTCGACAGTAACTGTGTGAGCCAAAAGGAGGTTACGCCCTGTACGGCGGTGGCGGCGAGGACTGCCAAAATGAGAGGGGTCAGCAGTTCGGGCTTGTGTTTTCCGAGGACGTCATCCACCAGATACTTGGTGGAACTCGGCAGCACCAGGCCGGCGCAACGGCTGATGAAGATCAGAAGCAGGCCCAGCAGAAGCTGATTTCGGCGGGGCCGCATCAGTTCCTGGACGTCCGGCCAGACAGCTTTCCAACTGGTGGGTTTCTTCGGGCCGTCGCCTTTCGAGCGCGAAGGGGTTCTCTCAGCTTTGGAAGATGGGCGGGTTACCATGAGAAATATGCGAGTTCTACTCATTGTGATGCTTGGCGGCGCCGTATGGGCGCAGGCACCTGCCGCCGCCCCCGCAAAACAGGCGCCGGCCAAGGCATCTCCGGCTCAGTCGCCGGCCGCGAAACCGGCTACCACTCCGGCGAAACCGGCTGCCGCGCCAGCGAAGCCTGCCGCCGCACCCGCCGCCGCGAAGCCGGCCGGCAATGATCCTGTCGTGTTCACCGCGGGCCCCAGGAAGATGACGAAGTCGGAGTTCGACGACATCATGTCGAACCTGCCGGCCAACCTGAAGAATCAGTTGGGCGGCAACACGCCGGAAGCGCGCCGCAAGCTGGCCGAGCAGTTGGGCGAGATCTACACCTACGCCGCCGAGGCCCGCCGGCTCAAAATCGACGAGAAACCAGCCGTCAAGCTGCAGTTGCAACTCCAGACCGAGGGCATCCTGGCTTCGAACCTCTACCAGCACCTGCTGGAACTGAACAAACCGACCGAGGCCGCCGAGAAGGAATGGTACGAAGGGCACAAGAACGACTTCGCGAGTGCCAAGGCGCGGCATATCCTCATTCGTTTCAAAGGTTCCCGCGTGCCGTTGAAGAAGGACCAGAAGGACCTGACGGAAGAGGAAGCGCTGTCCAAGACCAACGAATTGCGCGAGAAGATCTCCAAGGGTGAAGACTTCGCAACCTTGGCCAAGGCCGAATCCGACGACACCGGCAGCGGCGCGCAGGGCGGCGATTTGGGCACATTCGCCAAGGGCAAGATGGTGCCTCAGTTCGACCAGGCCGTCTTTTCCCTGCCCATCGGCGAACTGAGCCAGCCCGTCAAGAGCCAGTTCGGCTACCACCTGATCCAGGTGCAGGAACGCGGAGCCAAGCCGTTCGAGGAAGTCAAAACGGAGATTGAGCGGCGCATGGAGTCGGAACACGCGCAGAAGGCCATGGAGACCGTCAAAGCGGCCGGCAAGCCGGTCCTGGACGAAACCTACTTCGGCGCACCAACCGCGCCGGCAACCGTCAAGCAGTAGCGATCCGCGTGGGGACCCCTCACAGCCCGGAGCTGCGATGGTCCCCAACCATAAGATGTTGTCGGTGGAAGGCTCTCCCCTATTCAGAAGTCGGCACTGTGCCGAACTGTATAGCAGATGACCGAAAACCGTCCAGGCGAGCGCCGCAGCCGGAAGCGAACCCTCGAGACCAAAACGATCGAGGTCCGGCTGGCGTATGACGACGAGTACAACGTCCGGCAGACGCCGGTGGCCAAACTCGTGGACGTCAGCGAAGGCGGGGTAGGTCTCCAACTGAGAGTGGCTCTCCCGTTGGGCCTTGTGGTTCAGCTGCGGGTGCCTGGCGAGACCTCTTCCGTGGGCTTTGAGCTGGGCGAACGGGCCAAGGTCTGCTGGTGCCGGCCCGGTGCGATGGGTTTCTACCGCGTAGGCCTGTTGTGTGAAAGGGCTGCCTCTGAGTCGGCCGGAGCGACGATCGGGCCGATGCCCGAGGAAGATCTCTACGAATTGCTCCAGGTGAACCCGAAGGCGCTGAATGACACCATCCACCGTGTCTATCGCATGCTGGCCCAGCGCTATCACCCTGATAACAGGGAATCAGGCGACGAGGAAGCGTTCAAGAACGTCACCAAGGCGTTCGAGATCCTGGGTAGTCCGGAGCGGCGCGCAGCTTACGACGCCGTCTACGCCCAGACGCTGAAAGCCCGCTGGCGCGTCTTCCACTCGCCGGAATCCGCCCGTGGGACGCAAGCCGAGAAGACGAAGCGCTACGGCGTGCTGAGTGTCTTGTACCGCAAGCGGGTGCAGGATACCCGCAACCCGATGATGAGTCTGTTCGAGATGGAAGACCTGCTGGGCATCGCCCGGGACCATCTGGAATTCACGCTCTGGTACTTGAGGGAGCGTGGCTTCGTAACGCGCGCCGACAACAACAAATTCCAGATCACAGTGTCCGGCGTCGACCACACCGAACAACTGGAAGCCGAAACCCACCACCTGCGGGTGGCGGAAGACCGGCAGCTGCCATCGGCCAGCGTTCCGCGTCCGTCCTAAAGGTTCTACGGATAGACCGGCGTGACCGTCATGCCTGCGGCCAGCGGCTTTTCCGACGGCAAAGCCACACTGTCTCCATCGCTTACGCCATTCTGCACTTCGGCTTTGGTCTCGCTGGAGACCCCCACCGTCACCTTCTTCCACGTCAGCTTGTCAGCCTGTAGAACGAAGACACCAAGCTCTCCGCCTTCGCGCCGCAAGGCCGCCTTTGGAATCGTAATGGCATTCTCTACCACCTGAGTACGGATGAGGGCGTCGATGTTGGCGCCGGGCGGCAAATCGTGATTCGGGTTGTCGGCCAGCGTGACCACCTCGCCCACCTGCCGCGTGCCCAGCGCGATCACCTGCGTGGGGACATCATCCACCACGCCCTTCCACGCACCGCGCGGTTCCGCCTGCCAGGTGATCTCCACCGGCAATCCCTTACGGATGCGGCCGAGGTCCGGCTCGTCAATATACACCGTGATGCGCAGTTTGGAGGTATCGCCGACCTTGGCCACCAGATCACCTGCGCCGAGCCAGGCGCCGGACTTGACCGCCAAATCGTAGACAACGCCCCCGCGCGGGGTGCGGATCACCGACTGCTCCTTGCGCCGCTGCGCCAACTGGACCGCGGCTTGCGCGTCGCGGACACGCGCCTCGGCCACCGGAATGTCTCCTTGCCCAACCAACGCCGCGCGGCGTGCCTGTTGGGCTGCAATCTGTGTGTCGAGTTGAGCGAGTTTGTCTTTGGCCGCGTCCAGTTCAAAGCGTGTCGCGGCCTGATTCGTCACCAGGCGCTCCAGTGACGCGACTTCTCGTTTGGCTGGCTCGCGCTCCACCTGGAAGCGCTTCAGTTGTCCTTCGATTTCAGCGATTTCGGCGGCGCGTCCGCCGCGGCGGAGGTTGGCCAGTTCGACTGTGGCCTGTTCAAAGCGAGCCTGGGCGGCCGCCAACTCCGACTGCGCATCGTTGTTGTCCAGTTCGGCCAGAACCGATCCGGCTGCGACCGTCTGGCCCCGTTCCACCACCACCCGCAGAACACGGCCCTCGCGTTCGGCATGGACGGGCGACCATTCGACCGGCTCGGTCTTCCCATTGGTGGTGAGCATGCTCACCAAAGTCTCGCGGTGGGCCCGCGCAAAGGGCGATTCCGGCGGCGCATTGCGTTTCGAGGCGAGCCACAGCCCCCCCGCGGCCACGACGGCCAGGACCACTATCCACAACCAGCGTTTCATGAAACTGCTTCTATCGTCGCACGCGGGCGCACCAGCCAAACAGTAGTTGCCATTCTAAACGTTGGACTTCGCGAGCCACCCGTTCGGTTGCGGTGCCGGCGCGATTTCTGGCCGCCGCACAAAACTCAATAAATGCAAAAGGATCCCAGGCCGAACCCGAAGGTTCGTAGCCCAGGTCCCGGGAGCCCGCCAGCAACTCGGAGAAGATCGCGTGCGTGCCCACCCGCCGGAACCAGTAGCCGGAGTTGAAGTCGTCCGGCTCCTGGCGGTGGACGATGGCGTGCCAGTAGCTGCCTTCGGGCGTATGCAGGTCCTGGGCAACGGAGTGCGCGTGCTCAAAACAGGAGAAATACACCCAGAGACCCGCCAACGCGCCTTCGGGCGAACGGGCCCCGGGAAAAAGCTCCGCCGCGTGGGCTGCTTCCAGCCGCCCGACGGCTTCAGGATTGGTAGGCGAGCCGCAAGTCAGAGGCAGCAGGCGTTCGCCGGATGCGTCCAGATCGAGTATGGCCGCAACCGCCGGCTGCAGGGACAATGTATCCAGTGCCATGATCTCTTCAGGAGACTATCACTATTCCGGAGTCGGCGAACGGCAAAACAGCGCTGGTGTTCGGCGGGGGCGGCATGTTCGGAGCCTACGAGGCCGGCGTCTGGTCGGTACTACGAGACCGGGTAGAGTTCGACCTGGCGGCTGGCGCCTCCATCGGCTCCATCAATGCCTGGGCCGCGGCGTCTGATTGCCCCGGAGAGGAGTGGGTCCGGGAGTGGCTGCGGCCGGAAACGGGATCGCTGCTGCGTTGGCGGCTGCCACGCAGTCCATTGGGCGGATGCCTCGATCGCGCTTCCTTTGAAGGAGGCATCCAGGAGATCCACACTCGCCTCAAGCCATTGAAGCCGTGCGTGATAGCGATCACCGACGTGCTGCGGCGCCGGCCGCGGGCAGTCGTCACGCCAGACGTCGAGTGGCGCCACCTCGCCGCCTCGTGCGCATTGCCGGGTTTGTTCCCGCTCTACCGCATCGACGGACGCCTGAGCATGGACGGCGGTCTGCTAGGCTCAGTCCCGCTGTGGGCGGCGGTGGAGCAGGGCGCCACCACCATCGTCGCCGTGAACCTGCTGCCCAGCGGCGGACCATGGTGGCTGCGGGTCTCTCGACAGGCTTTGCTGAGCCTGGCTCATCCCGGCGCACCGGCTCCGGCCGGAACGCGCGTCCTGTGGATCGAACCGGACCGGCCGCTGGGCTCCGCTCGCGATGCGATGGTTTGGACACAGGCCAACGCCGAACGATGGATCGAAATGGGCCGCCGGGACGCCACCCGCGCACTGCAAACATTTTGACTTGGGCCTGTTTTAAGAGGGAGAATGTGGCGGTATGCCACTGTTCCGATTGCACCGGATGAAGGACGCTCCGCGGCAGCAGTTCCGTTGGGCTCCGCACACCAGCGGCGTCACCTCCATCAAACCCAAGGACTTTGAACCGGCGGGTGAATTGCAGGCGGCCGGGTTCTACGACGCATGGATGAATTTGCGCGGAACTGAAGGTTCGCTGGAGATTGGCGATGTGCTTGAATCCGAAGCGGGGGAGATCCGCATCTGCAAGTACGTAGGGTTCGAAGAGGCCCGCTGGGTTCTGCCGGAAGTGAAGAGCGGGCTGGAATCGGCGCCGTTGGCGTCCGGGTCACCGGTATTGCAGGCCGCGGGACTGGGCTAAGAGTACGGGTTCCGCGGGGAGTACCAGAGCGATGAATCTATCTCTCTGACTCCGGTTAGAATGGAACCTGATGGACGCTTCATCAAATGGGCATTTGGTGGGGAGGTGCTGCTTTGGCTACTACGCCCTGGTGCAGTACATCCCCGAACCACTGGGTGCCTTCCTCAATGAGCTCCGGGCGGAACTGGTGCCCGGATGCAAGCTCAGGGCGCATGTCACGCTGCTGCCGCCCCGCCAGTTGAAGGCTTGCGACGACCAGCTCATCGACGATCTCGCTCCCAAAGTGAACGCGCTGAGCCCCTTCGAGGTAACCGCCGGCGAAGTCCAGCTCTTTCCCGGTACGAATGTGATCTACCTCGAATTGGCCGACGGCCGGAAGGCGATGGAGCAGTACCATGAGGAACTGTCCGGCGGCTTGATGGCCTACGACGAACCGTTCCCCTTCCACCCCCACATCACTCTGGCGCAGGAGCTGCGCCCGGAACTGGTGGCTGAAAAGCTGGAATTCGCTCGGAGGCGGTGGGCGGAGTACCGAGGCAGCCGCTCGTTCACCGTTAACCACATGGTTTTTGTGCGCAACATCAGCCCCACACGATGGGATACGCTGAGCGAACACGAACTGATGAAGCCTACTCTTCTGCGAACAGCCTGATCTGCTGCGGCTCCGCTTCGCGGCCTGCTTTCTTACGTTTGCCCCCCACGATGCCAAGTACGGTCAGCTGACTTAGCGCCTGGCGGGGCACGAAGACGCGTTGGGCGTTCCCGCCTGCCTCGGGCGGGCTGAGAGCGTAGCCCTGGGGCTCCAGCAGCAGCAGATTGTTGGCCAGCACGCCCTCCAGAAGGTCGCCATCGCGAAACTGGAGCTCCACCCAAAGACCGGCGGTTTTCGGCCGGGCGAGGAATTCGCGGCGTTCGGCCAGGACACCGTTGCCCTCGAGATCTCGAACAAAAGAAACGGCCTTTACCTGGGCGTAGGGAATGAGCGCCACGCTGCCGTCCGGACTGAGAATCTCCACGCCGGCGGCCTGCAGGTAGGTCTGCGGGTGGACAAAGCCGCGGACCCGCTCACGGTCGAAACGTTCCAGGATGACCTTTTTGGCAGTGGTGCCACTCAATTGAGGGTTCTCCAAGGACCGGGGCCAGGGATTGGCGCACGTCGAGCGGTCCTTTACTTTCAAACAATTACGCAAGTATTGTATCATTGCAGCGATGACAACCGAGGGCGCGCTCAGCCCGGCGGCTGAGGCTTTTTTGACGTTTGCGCGCGTGGAGAAGGGCTTGGCGCCCAGCTCGCTGTCGTCTTACGCCCTTGATTTGAAGGACTTCCAGCGATTCTGCAACGCCAGTAAAGAAACCGGACTGCCCGGAGAAGAGACGGTGCGACAGTATTTCGACTCGCTCCCGGCTGCCGGACTATCGGGCCGGTCCATCGCTCGCCGTCTGAGCACATTGAGGAATTTTTATCGATTTCTGGTGAGCGAGGGGCGTATCAGCGAGGACCCGACCGCCTTGCTGCAGGCGCCGAAGCAATGGCAAACACTGCCGAAGTATTTAAGTTTGCAGCAGGTTGAAGACCTTTTAGCGGCTCCGGACCCGGGCATACCAACCGGCTGCCGGGATCGTGCGATGCTGGAAGTTCTCTACGCGTGCGGCTTGAGAGTGTCGGAACTCTGCACTCTGAAGGTCACTGACGCGAACTTGCAGCTCGGATTCTTGCGCGTGACGGGAAAGCGAAATAAGCAGCGGTTGGTGCCCTTGGGATCCAAGGCGCAGGACTGCGTCCGGACGTATATCGATACGGCTCGCAATACGCTCCTGAAGTCGCATTCCAGTCCTTATCTCTTTATCACCCAGCGGGGTGGCCCAATGACACGCCAGGGGTTCTGGAAGTTGTTGGGCGGACACGGCCGCAAGGTGGGAATCTTTCATCGGCTGACGCCCCACGTGGTGCGTCACAGCTTCGCCACCCACCTACTGGACCGTGGGGCGGATTTACGCAGCGTGCAGTCGATGCTGGGGCATGCCGACATTGCCACCACGCAGATTTATACGCACGTTCTGAGGTCGCGTTTGCGCGCGGTGGTGGACGAACACCACCCACGGAGTTGACCGGAGCTCGACGAGCGACGGGGATGCCGGAGATGGAAATGCCATGAGCGATTACATGTTCATTCTGGAGAGCCACCTCAGCGCGGAGCAGAACACCGTGCTGGCGGCAGTGCAAGCCGCGGCGGCCGAGGCGAACTTGAGCCTGTTTCTGACTGGTGGCGCCATGCGGGATATGCTGGGCGGCTTCCCGATCAGGGATCTCGACTTCACCGTCGAGGG
Organism: uncultured Paludibaculum sp.; assembly: GCF_963665245.1. Taxonomy (NCBI): domain Bacteria; kingdom Pseudomonadati; phylum Acidobacteriota; class Terriglobia; order Bryobacterales; family Bryobacteraceae; genus Paludibaculum; species uncultured Paludibaculum sp. The sequence continues at coordinate 1,604,949 of NZ_OY762269.1, read as the reverse complement.
GCCGGCTCTCAAACTCGCTAAGGACATGGCCAAGCACGGCATTGCCGAGATCCTGCAGATTGACGACCATCGCAAGACAGCCGAGGTGCTGTTTCCCAACGGCGTGCGATCGGAAATCGGCATGGCGCGCCAGGAGAAGTACGGCAAACCGGGTGCGAAACCGCAGATCACGGCCGCCACGGTGCACGAGGATCTGCGCGGGCGGGATTTCACCATCAACGCCATCGCCCTGTCGCTGAACCGCGCTTCGCGGGGCCTGATGATCGACCCCACTAACGGCGCTTCCGACCTGGAACGCAAGGAGTTGCGAGCGATCTCCAACTATTCGCTCTACGACGACCCGGTGCGCCTGCTGCGGTTGATCCGCTTCAAGGCGCGCTTGGGCTTCACCATCGACGAGCGGACGTTGCAGCAGTTCAATAACGCGCGGGAAGCCGGGATGGAGAAGTACATTCCGGGCCGCGCTCTCTTTGGCGAACTGCGGCAGATCGCTCTGGAAGCGAATCCCTACGACATCCTCAAGGAGTTGGAGGATGTCGGTCTGCTGAAGCTGTTCAGCCCAGCACTGGAGGGGGCCAAGCTGAACGCCCCGGCGTTCCAGAAGATCTCGAAGAGTAAGGCCATGATCCCGTTCGGAACCAGTTTCCATGTGGACTGGTACGGCCTGTCCATGTACTGCATCACGCAGTTGCTCGCAGCCAAAGAAAAGACCCAGCTCATCGAAACGATGAAGATGACCAAGGAAGAGATCGATCCCTGGCAGAAGCTGGACGCGCGGGCGAAGAAACTGGAAGCTGTTTTGAAATCCGCCAAGCTCTCCAAGGCGTCTCAGGTTTTCGCGGTCCTGCAGAAGGCCCCAGGCGAAGAGACGATGCTGTTGTTCCTGAAATCGACGGAACGGCTGGTGCAGGACCGGATCAAGAATTACTTCACGAAGTACCTGGCAACCGCGATGGACGTAACCGATGCCGAGGTGACGCAGGCCACCGGCCTGGAGCCCACCAGCCCCAAGTTCGCGAAGGCCAAGGACGACCGCATCAATGCACATCTGGACGGTCGCATCAGGAAGCCCGCGCCCCCGCCGGAACCCGAACCGGCGCCGGCGCCCCCCCCAAAGGGTATGGTCCGCGGATCCCGGTTTCGATAAAATCACGTTAACGTCTTGATCAAACATCTACTTCTCACAGCGTTCCTCGGCGCTCGACTTGTCTCCGCACAGACTTCAGCCACCGCACCTGCTGAAACGCGGGAAGAAGAAATTGCGAAAGAACAGGCGCGCAAATCTGAGAGTCTGAAGAAGCCCGAACTCGAAAAGGGCGAGGTGATCTTCGACAAGTACTTCAACTCGGCGCTGCGTGGCCTCCTGGCCCCTAAGGTGGGCCTGGGTATGAGGATGGGCGGATTGGTGACCGGCTCCGGATTCTCGGCCGGCGTGCTCTACAACCGCCCGGATCTGTGGCGGGAAGACCTGATTTTTCGCGCGTCGCTGACCGGCAGCGTGAAAGGCTACTGGGCCGCCGCCACCGAGCTGACCCTGCCACACCTGGCGGGCGAACACGTGCTGGCCAGTTTCTTCGCCCGGCACTCCGATGCTCCGCGCAATCCATACTACGGCTCCGGACCGAACTCGCGGAAAGAGGACTGGACAACTTACCGGCAGGAAGACACATCTTTTGACGGCCGTCTCTCCTGGCGGCCGGACCGCCGGCATTGGGATTTAGGGATGTACGCCGGCTATCTTAAGGTGAATGTGGGCCCGGGCACACATGGCGAGCGGCCTTCATCGGAACTGGTGTTCACGCCGTCGGTGGCGCCGGGCATTCTGGAACAAACCGACTATCTTCGCTACGGCCCCTTCGCCCAGGTGGACTTCCGGGACACGCCAGGCAATCCGCACCGTGGCGGCAACTACGTGGTGCGCCTGCTGAACTTCGACGACCGCAACGGGCGCGGCTACAGCTTCCGCCGCTTCAGCGGCTGGACGGAGCACTACATCCCGTTCTTTAACGAGAAGAGAGTGATTGCGCTGCGGGCGATGACGGATCTGACGTGGACCGATCGCGGCAACGCTGTGCCGTTCTACATGCAGTCGACGCTGGGCGATGCGAACGACTTGCGGGGCTATTCGTTGTTTCGCTACCGCGACAACAACACTGTTCTTCTGTCGTCGGAGTACCGCTGGGAGGTCGCTCCGGGGCTCGACATGGCCCTGTTCGTGGATGCCGGCAAGGTGTTTCGACGCCCCAGCGAGCTGAGTCTCAACAACTTGCGGTATACGGGTGGTTTCGGCTTCCGGGCCAAGACCAGGGATGCGGTGGTCATGCGATTGGACACGGGGTTCAGCCGCGAAGGTTGGGTGATATGGTTCAAATTCGACAACGCTTTCTCGCGCGAAGTCTTCCGGTACTTGTTCTAGCCGCGATCCAGGCTCTGGGGGCCGAAGGCGGACCGAAGGTCCACTTCTATCCCGACGACCCGATTGCGCGCGGTCCAAAGCCGGTTCCGGTGAAGAGCGTCGAGACGCTGGATCCGAACGATCTGTACGACTTCTTCTACCAGTCGCTGCGCAAACCGGCGGCCAACATCGGGCCCTCGCGCGCAGTGAACACTCTGGGCGAAGTACCTGACAGCGATTGGTTTACCAACCGGCACAGCATCGATCACCGGCTGAGCCGCGAGGAACTGAAACGCGGCCCCGGCGATAGTCACGCGCCCCAGGCGCCCTTCCTGGTGGTGGGTGCGAAGACCAATGGCATCACTCCGGGCTTCCGCATGACGGACGCCAACGGGCGGCTCTACTTCGTGAAGCCCGACCCGCGGACTAATCCCGAGATGGCGACCGCGGCCGATGTTCTTGGTGCGCATTTCTTCCACGCGTTGGGCTACAACGCACCTGAGAATTACATCCTGAACCTGAAGGATGAGGAACTTAGCATCAGTCCCAGCGCCAAAACGACCGGTGTCGACGGCAAACCGCGGCATATGATCCAGCGGGACCTGGACCGCATCAAGTTCAAGATGGCGCGCCGGGCGGATGGCAGCTTCCGCGTCATTGCGAGCCTCGCGACACCCGGTAAACCCGTGGGCCCGTTCTCTTACGAGGGCACCCGGGCGGACGATCCCAACGACCTGGTTCCGCACGAGACGCGGCGCGATTTGCGTGGCTTGGCCGTGTTTTGCGCCTGGTTGAACCATACCGATGCGAAGGGCCGCAATTCACTGGACGTGTTAGCCGGACCGGCCGACGCAAAGCGGATCGTACATTACCTCATCGACTTCGGGTCCATTCTCGGGTCGGACAGCGATATGCGGAAAGACGCCCGGTATGGCCACGCCTACATCATCCCCACCGGCCGGAATGCCCTGAAGAAGATGGGCGAACTGGGGTTGGCGCCCGAGCCCTGGGAGACGGCCGATTATCCGAAGCAGCCAGCCATCGGCCGCCTGGAATCGAAGGTATTCGAGCCGGAGAAATGGTTGCCGAACTACCCGAATCCGGCATTCCTGCAAATGCAGGCGGGCGACGCCTACTGGGCGGCCAAGAAGGTGATGGCCTTCACGGACGACGACATTCGGGCGATTGTGGAAACGGGTCAATACTCCGACGCGTCGGTGGTGGATTACCTCGCCCGAACCCTGGCTGAGCGGCGGGACAAGATCGGGCGCGCCTATTTCAGCAAGGGCCTGGCGCTGGAGCACTTCACGGTGGATGGCGGGACCTTGAAGTTCGACGACCTCGCGGTGAAGTTCGGTTTTTTGCAGCCGCGACAGTATGACGTTGCCTGGTTCAGCTTCGACAATGCGGCCGGCACATTGACGCCGGCCGACGGTTTAGGCGCGGTGGCCGGGCCTTTTGCCGCGGCGCGGGTCACGGTACCTGGAGACAGCGGGAAGTCCGTGACGGTGTACTTCCGGCGGAGCAGCATGGATGTCGCGGGCATTGAAAGGGTGTTCTAGTGCTAAACCAACAAGTGTCGTTTAAGGGCTCGCGCCGGAATTGGACTAAACGACAGGTGTTGTTTAGTTGTGTTTTGCTCGGTGTGACCGCCTTTGGGCAGACGCCGGTCGATGTAGCGGCCGAGGGCGAGCCCGAACCAGCGCCGGCCGCCATGGCACCGGCGGACCAACCGGGGAACCCAGCTACGCGATTCCTGCGGGATGTGGGCGCGGACCAGAAGCGAATCTGGACGTCGCCGTTCCACATGACACAGCGGCAGTTCTGGACGTTGGCCGTGCCGCTGGTGGGCGGAACCGTGGGGCTGAAGTCGCTCGACCGGAGAATCAGCGACTCGCTGCCCAATACGGCCGATCAGGTCCTGTGGAGCGGGCGGATATCGCGGGTGGGCGCGGGCTACGGCCTGGGCCTTGGCGCGGGCATCACCACTCTGGTGGGTCATGCGACCGGGAACCCCGGCACCACATCGATGGGGCGGGCTGGCGTGGAGGCGTTGGCCAACGGGTTGCTGGTCACTTATGCCACGAAATGGGTGTTCTGGCGGGAACGGCCTGACGCGCCGGGCGGCCGGGGCAGCCTGTGGAGTGGCGGATCGAGCTTCCCCTCGGGGCATACGTTGAGTTCGTTCGCCGTGGCCACGGCGATTGCGCAGAACCGCAAATGTCCAAAGTGGCTGGCCATTACCCTGTATGGGGCAGCGACGGCCGTGAGCCTGTCGCGCGTGTCGTCACGACGGCACTTCGCGTCGGACATCTATTTCGGCGCGTTCTCAGGCATCCTGATTGGGCGTTCGGTCGCTAATGCCGCTGAAAACCGTTGAGGACGGCGCGGCGTCGGCGCTTCGAAAGCCGGCGCGGGGTTCCACCCACGAGCTCAAGATGCGGTTCAGCTCCGCCAGATCGATGGGTTTCGTAAGGTAGTCGTCCATTCCGGCACGGATGCACCGCTCGCGCTCTCCACCCATGGCGGCGGCGGTGAGGGCGATGATGGGCGTGTGGCGGAGCCCATTTTCCAGCTTCCGGATCTCTCCGGTCGCCTCGTAGCCGTCAATTCCGGGCATTTGGCAGTCCATGAAGACGGCATCGAACCGTTCCCTTTGCCAGGCCTGAACGGCGCTGTGGCCGTCGTTGGCGATCGTGACTTCGTGGCCGGCGCGTTCGAGCAGCCGTTTTGCGATGCGTTGGTTGACGGGGTTGTCCTCTGCCAGCAGGATGCGCGCGGCGGGCTGGTCTCCCCCGCGGGCTGGCATCAGAATGTCACCCTGGGGATATCCGGGAACCGGGCAGGGCTCGCCGTGCGCGGGCGGCAGAGGTAGCGTGAACCAGAACCTGGCGCCCTGGCCCTCGATGCTGGACAGACCAATGGCTCCGCCCATGGCCTCGACGAGTTGTTTGGCGATGGCAAGGCCGAGTCCGGTGCCGCCAAAGCGCCGTCCGATGCTGCTGTCTGCCTGCACGAACTTTTCGAAGATCCTGGCCTGTTTCCCGGGTGCGATGCCAATGCCCGAGTCGGCTACGGTGATGGTGGCGACGGGCGGGCGCGATTCCATGTCGCAGGCCACCTCCACCCGGACCAGGCCCCGCGCGGTGAACTTCACGGCATTTGAGATGAGATTGCTGAGCACCTGGCGGATGCGCACCTGGTCGCCAAGGGCCTGAGCAGGCAAGCTCTGGAGTCCTTCGACTTCGAGCCGCACACCCTTGGCTTTGAACTGCGGCTCGAAGCCTCGGAGTGTGTCGCGAATGAGTCCGGCAGGCTGGATCGGCGCTGTCTGAACCACCAGGCGGCCTCGCTCGATTCGGGACAGGTCGAGCAGGTCGTCTACGATTCCGACCAGCACGCGGCCGGAGTTCTGCATCATGTCAAGCAGATCCTTCTGTTCGGGCTGGAGAGGGGTGTCGGACAGAAGTTGGGAGAGGCCGAGAATGCCATGCAGCGGCGTGCGGATCTCATGGCTCATATTGGCGAGGAACTGCGACTTAGCCGCATTGGCGGCCAGGGCGGCCCGTTTGGCGCGACGCATCCGGACCAGGGAGAAGAAAAGGAGAATTGAGAGCAGTCCCAGGAACGCAGCCAGAACCAGCGAGATGCGGCGGGCGGAGTAGGCCTCCTGGGCGCGGTACATCGTCTCGGCTTCGCCACTGTAGTAATAGTTCCAGCGGCGCAGGATGCGGGCCATGCTGCCGTCGGACAGCATCCCTTCGATCTCGACGCGCAGGCGGTCGGCGAGCTTCGCCCCCTCCGCCGTGGACGCCAAACCCAGTTGGGAGGACGGCAGGTCGAGCCCGATGGCGTGAAGTTCCGTACCGCTGCAGTCGGGCGGGCGAATCAGAGCCGCGCGCTGAGCCGCACGCGATTCCACGACTACTCCTTCCACCTGGCCGAGGCAGAGCGCTGCGAGCGCCTCTTCCCGGTTCTTCTTCCCGACGAGTTCTGCCTGCGGGAACTCCGCGTGCGTCACTGACTTGATGAGAGGGAGATTGGCGATGGCGATGGAACGTACCCGGCGACTTCCTTCCGGAGTCGAGATGTCGGGGTCGGTCGTCACCAGGACATAGGTGTTCTGAATGTACGGCCGGGTGAAATGGAAGGCGGGCCAGAAGTCCGGGCGGTAGGAGAGCAGCGGCCACACCTGAACCGATTTGTCGGTGAGCGCCTTGGCCGGCCCTTCCCGGTGGAGACGCCAATCCAGCTGAAGGCGGGCGCGGCGAGCGGCCTCCTCGAGCACATCGGCGATCATTCCTTCGGGCTCGCCCGATTTGTTCAAGTAGTGGTAAGGAAAGGCGTTGTCGGTGCCGATGATGCAGACGGCGGGCAGCTTGGGGGTATCCCGACGCAGGTAGAAAGTGGCAGCGGCGGCCAGGCCAAGCGTCAGTACCAGGGTGGAGGTAACGACAATCCGCGACCTCTTATTGCCCCGTACTTGGCGCTCGGACATCATTCGCGGAAGCTCCCAACTTCTTATCGATCATTCTTGGCAGGGTGAATACCGGGATTTACCCGAGACCAAGAAATATTCTTGCCCGGCAGGAAGCACCAATGTACTATACCGGAGCTCGATTTTGAATGAAGAAAAGTGAATGATCAGTCCGCGCCCCGGGCTTTCAGTTTCCCAGTTTGAGCAGCGCGACACCACAGACGATGAGGACCAAACCGCCGATCTTGCGGGGGGAGAAGGGTTCGCCAAAGAATAACTTCGACCAGACAACGGTCCACACGTAACCAAGCGCGACCATGGGATAAAGAACGCTCAACTCTCCAACGCGCAGGCCCATGTAGTAGAAAACAAAAGACAAAAGATAGAGAGCAATACCGACAGCGAGGCGCCAGTTGTAGATAAGAGAGCGAAGATCGCGATGGAGTTCGCCGGCACCCCACTTAAGGAACACAGCTCCGAAACTGCCAATGAAGCTGGCGGCAAATACAAGGAGAATGGAAGACAGTGGGGTCTTCATTCGTCGCGGCCTTTCCCAAGAAGGGCCACACCGAGACAGATGACGGCTATACCGCCGACCTTATAGAAGTTCATCGCCTCATCGAAGGCCACCACCGAGAGGATTGTCACCCAGACATAGTTGAGCGAGATGACGGGGTAGAGCAGCGACAATTCACCGTCACGCAGGGCAAGAATCAGCAACCCGGTGAAGATGCCGTAGAGAACCAGTCCGGCCCAGAGGTGGTAGTTGGTGGCGAGGGCAGGGATGGTGATCTGCTTCATCCCAACAAAACTAACCTTGATAAAATACTGAGCCGCCACTCCGAAGAGTGTTCCGAGAAACACGAGGCCCATGGACTGCCGGTGCGAGAAGCGGTAAGACTCTTGAGGCACGAAGTTTCTATTCTAGCCCGAAGCCGCCGCCGCCCGGGGTTTCAATTCTGAGTCGATCACCGGGTTGCACATCGACCCGGATCTTGCCGGGCAGCAGCCGGGCTTTCCCGCCTCTGTGGAGGATGGTACGGCCCAGGGCTCCGGGCCGGCCGCCCTGAAGACCATAGGGAGGATGAACACGCCGATCGGCCAGGATTGTGACGTCCGCCGGGGCCAGGAACTCGAGTTCGCGGACGATACCGTCGCCGCCGCAATGACGGCCGGCCCCGCCGGATCCACGGCGCACGTGATATGCGCGGACGCGCACCGGGTGGCTGTGCTCGAAGGCCTCAACGGGGGTGTTCCACGAGTTCGTCATGTGGGTATGGACAGCGCTTTGACCATCGCAATCGTCCGCGGCTCCCATGCCGCCTGCAATGGTCTCGTACCAGGCAAAGCCGTCTCCCCCAAAGCTGACGTTATTCATCGTGCCCTGCGAGGCGGCGGGAATGAGATGGGGCGCGGCGGCGGACAGAGCGCCAAGCAGGACGTCGGTGATGCGCTGGGAGGTTTCGACATTGCCGGCGGCCATGGCGGCGGGCGGATTGGCGTTGACCACGGTGCCGGGTGGCGCAATCACCGTGATGGGGCGCAGCAGACCCGCGTTGGCGGGTACATCGCCTTCGAGCAGGCAGCGGAAGACATAGAAGACCGCTGAGAGCGTGATGGCGTAGTTGGCGTTGACGGGTCCTGCCACCTGGGCGTCCGTACCGGTGAAGTCGACCGTGGCACGGCCTCCGCCGAGGGTAATGCGCGCACGAATCGTGACGCCCTCGTCGAGTGAATCCTCGAAGCCGTAGACACCCGAGGGCAGGGCGTGCAGCGCGGCCGCCATGCGGCGTTCGGCATAGTCCGCCAGCGCCGTGATGTTGCTGTTGAGGCGCGGCAGTCCATAGCGGGTGACGGCCTCGGTGAGGCGCACCGCGCCGCGTTCCATCGACATCCATTGCGCCAGCAGGTCGCCTTCCCGTTCGGCGGGCGTGCGGACGTTGGCGAGGATGAGACGCATAAGCCCTTCGTCGAGTACACCTTCGCGGACCAGGAGAATGGGCGGCAACCGGAGGCCTTCCTGATAGATCTCGCGGGCGAGCGGCATGGAGCCGGGGCTCATGCCACCGACATCGGAGTGGTGGGCGCGGGCGGCGACGTAGAACGCGGCAGGTTTGGCCTTCTCGGGGAAGACACCCGCGACGGCGGTGATGTCGGGCAGGTGGGTGCCGCCGGCGAAGGGATCGTTGACAATGGCGACGTCGCCGGGGCGGAGTTGGAAGCGCCGTAGGACATGCTCGACACTAAGCGGCATGGCGCCAAGGTGCACGGGCATGTGGTCGCCCATGGCGATGGTGCGGGCCTGGGCATCGTAGACGGCGCAGGAGTAGTCGCGGCGCTCCTTGATATTGGCCGAGAAGGCGGTCTTGCGGAGGACGACACCCATCTCCTCCGGGATGGAGACCAGGAGTTGGCGGAAGAACTCGAGCTCGATGGGGTCGGGACGATTCACTGGCGAGGCGGTTCCTTGGGTTTGACCGCATCGGCCGGCGGGGTGTCGCCTGGCGGTTGGACGGGCCTGGGCGGATCGGGTTTGCAGACTCCGGCGGTGACGGGGAAGGCATAGACCTGCGACCAGCGGCCGTCCTGGCGGCGCTCCAGACGGAACGTCTTTGAGGCGGTGTCGGTGCGGATGCGCCAGTCGGTGTTGCCTGCTGTTTTCGGACGGATGGGCGGGACGGCCTTGGGGCTGACTTCGCGGGTCATCCAGGAGTCGCCGCCGGTCATGGTTTCCATCTTCTGGAAGGGCACGCCGCGGGCGCCCTTGCGGTTGAGAACCATCAGGCCGTGGGTCTTGGAGTCGAACCAGAACTGATCGATGGAACCGTAAAACGTATCCTCGAACAGGACGACGCGGCGCCAGGTCTTGCCGCCGTCCGTGGTCTTGAGCAGGAAGGGATCCTTGGGCAGGGAGCCGCTGACATTGCCGGAGGCCCAGCCGTTCTCGAAGTCGATGAACTGGATCTGATCGAGGGCCGCGCCGCGAATGCGAGCCGCGGGCTCGATCCACGTTTTGCCCTCATCCTCACTGGCCAGCAGAAGCGTGGAAATGGTGGTGGTGGGCGTGTGGAGGTTTCCGGTGAGGAATACCTTGGCGCCGACCACTTCGACGGAGGAGAGTTCCAGGAACACGGGGCAGGGCTCGTCGAGGGAGCACTCGAGACCGAACTCGAGAATCTCCTGATCGCCACAGACGGCCGTGATGTCCTTCAGCTTCGGCGGCGGCTGCGCGAACGAGATGGCGACGGTGACGATTGCTGCCCAGGCCCTCATGTCTTCACGCCGATTGTAGCCCTCCTGCCAATGAGCGCGCCATGTCTGCGCGTCGAGGTAGAGGCGGCGGGTGTCGATGCCCTGCCAGACGGGCAGATAGCCGGCGAGTTTGCGCAGGCCTTTGTCGACCTGCTTGAGAGCTCCGGGGCGATTGGCGTGGACGGCGTGGTGCCAGGCGACGGCCATGTGGATGAGGGACTGAAGGAAGAAGCGATCGATGCGCGGCGCGCCCAGCCACACGGCCTCCAGTGCCTCGTGGGCTTCGAAGTACCCGCCGCGGTTGAAAAGTTCGATGCCCCGATGCAGCCCAGGGTCCGGATCCCGCATGATAAAAGTATGCGCATCGCCCTACTGCTAATGCTGGTGGCCAGCCTCGCCACGGCATCCGACGCCGTGAAGCCCGAGAAGAAGATCAAGCTGTTCAACGGTAAGGATCTGACGAACTTCTACGTATTCCTGAAGGACTCGCACCGGGAGGATCCCAAGAAAGTCTTCACGGTCGCCAATGGCATGATCCACATCAGCGGCGCGGAGTGGGGCGCGGTGACGACGGAAAAAGAGTATCGCGACTACCACCTGATTGTGGAGTGGAAGTGGGGCAAGGAGAACCTGGCGCCTCGCGTGGGCAAGGCACGGGACAGCGGCATCCTGCTGCACGGAACGGGTGTGGATGGAGCGGCGGGCAGTGGCTGGCTGGAGTCCATCGAGTACCAGATGATCGAGGGCGGGACAGGCGATATGTTGATGGTGAAGGGTGCGGCCAAGCCGAAGATGACCGTGGAGGCGATCACGAAGGAAGACAAGCAGCTCTACTGGCAACAAGGCGCGCCTAGGGTGACACGCGACTCGGGCCGTGTGAACTGGTATGGCCGCGACATCAAGTGGACCGATACGTTCGGCTACCGGGGCCCGGTGGATGTGGAGAAGCCGGTGGGCCAGTGGAACCGAAGCGAAGTGATCGCGCAGGGAGGCCATCTGGTGTACTACCTGAATGGAGTGAAAGTAAACGAGGGGTTTGACGGCGACCACACGCAGGGCAAGATTCAGGTGCAGAGCGAAGCGGCCGAGGTCTACGTACGCAGGATCGAACTACAGCCGGTGAAGGACAGCGGACAGCGATGAAGTGGCTACGCGGGCTGGTGCATCGCGAGAAACCTTCGGGTCCGGCGCCGCTGCGCGGCGTACCGCAGATCCGGCGGCAGAAGAACTATCTGGCGATGAGCGGCTACGCGTATGAGTACTTCTACGAGGGAATGCGTGAAGGGTTTGCCCTGCGCGAGCACGTGTTCACGGTGAGCGGCGACCGCAAGACGTGGTTTGAGGTGCTGGTGCTGGTGCCGAACTCCAGCGTAAAGACCTGGGAAAAGGCGCACGGACGCCCGCTGGCTGACAACGAGCGCTATGCGATCGCCAAGATGGCGTTGTTCGAGGCGTTCGACACTCGCGAGACGCCGGTGGAAATGAGGGCTCCGGTGGACGTGGGGGCCGAGCAGGTGGAAGATCTGCTCGGCCGCCTTGGACTCGAATGAAGCGCGGGCGTCAGGCCGGCACTTCGGCGGGCTGGGGCGTGCGGGGCCCAACGGACTGCGCTTCGACGACGGCGAGGGCCGCCATATGGACCACGTCGTTGACTTCGCTACCCCGCTGTAGCACATGAACCGGCTTTGAGAAGCCCATCAGGATGGGTCCAATGGCCTCACAGCCGCCGATGCGCATAAGTAGCTTGTAGGCGATATTGCCGGCTTCGAGACTCGGCGTGATGAGCACGTTGGCAGCCCCGGGCATGCGGCAGAACGGGTAGTCCGCGAGCATCTCGGGGACGATGGCGGCATCGGCCATGAGTTCGCCTTCGACGACGAGTTCGGGACGGCGCTGCCGCACAATCTCCGTCGCGGTGGCCACCTTCTGTGCAAATGGATGGCGGGACGAGCCGAAGGTGGAAAATGAGAGCATCGCAATGCGAGGATCGATGTCGAAGCTGGTAACGGTGTCGGCTGAGACGATGGCAATCTCGGCCAGATCCTCGGCGGTGGTCTCGATGTTCACGGTGGTATCCGCGAGGAAGTACACCTGCCCCCTGGGCGTGATGATCATGTACATGCCCGAGACCTTGCTGACGCCTTCGCGCTTGGGAATGATCTCCAGCGCGGGACGGATGGTATCCGGGTAGTTCTGCATCATGCCGCCGATCATGGCGTCGGCGTCGCCAAGGTGGACCATCATGGCGCTGAAGCGGGTAGGGTTCAGCATCAACTGAGGAGCCTCGGTGTGCGTGACACCCTTGCGCTGGCGCAGGCGGATGTACTCGTCGATGTAGGCCGCGGCGCGCGGGCTGGTGGCGGGATCGACGATATCGACGTGGCCCTTGATGTGGAGGTGCAGTGCCTCGGCCCGCGCGAGGATACGATCTTCGCGGCCAATCAGGACCGGGCGAGCGATGGCCTCGTCCACCAAAACCTGGGCGGCGCGGAGGATCTTGTCGTGACGGCCTTCCGGGAACACGACTCGGCGCGGCTCGCGCTTGGCCTTGTGGATGATCATGCGCATGATCTCCTGGCTCTTGCCGAGGCGGCGTTCCAACTGCTCGCGGTATTCGTCGAGGTCGAGCTGGATCTGCGCCACACCGGTCTCCATGGCTGCCTTGGCAACGGCCGGGGCGACGATGGTGAGGACGCGGGAGTCGAAGGGCTTGGGGATGATGTAGTCGGCGCCGAACTCCATGTTTTCGACACCGTAGGCGCGGCGCACGGAGTCGGGGACATCCATGCGGGCCAGTTCGGCGAGGGCATGGGTGGCGGCAAGCTTCATCTCATCGTTGATGGCGGTGGCGCGGACGTCGAGGGCTCCACGGAAGATGAAGGGGAAGCCGAGGACGTTGTTGACCTGGTTGGGGTAGTCGGACCGGCCCGAGGCCATGATGAGGTCGGAGCGGGTGGAGACGGCGAGTTCGTACTCGATCTCGGGATCGGGGTTGGCGAGCGCGAAGACGATGGGGCGGTCCGCCATGGCCAGCAGCATGTCCGGGGTGACGCAGTTGCCCTGTGAGAGACCGATGAAGACGTCGGCGCCGCGCATGGCGTCGGTGAGCGTGCGGGTTTCGGTCTTGCGGGCGAACTTCACCTTGTACTTGTTCATACCCTCGGCGCGGCCGTCATGGATGACGCCCTTGGTGTCGCACATGAGGATGTTTTCGAGCCTGGCGCCAAGGCGGATGTAGTGATTGGCACAACTGATGGCGCTCGCTCCAGCTCCGGAGAAGACGATTCTGGCGTCTTCAAGCTTCTTGCCGACCAGTGAGAGGGCGTTGACGAGAGCGGCTCCGGAGATGATGGCTGTGCCGTGCTGGTCGTCATGGAAGACGGGGATCTTGAGAGTGCGGCGGAGTTCCTCTTCGATCTCGAAGCACTCAGGCGACTTGATGTCTTCGAGATTGATGCCGCCAAAGGTGGGCTCCAGCAACTGGCAGGTGCGAATGACTTCCTTGGGATCCTCCGTGGCGAGTTCGATGTCGAAGACGTCGATATCGGCAAATCTCTTAAACAGAACGCCCTTGCCTTCCATGACAGGTTTGCCGGCGGCGGGGCCGATATTGCCCAGGCCAAGGACGGCGGTACCGTTGGAGACGACGGCGACGAGGTTGCCTTTGGCGGTGTAGTTATAGACCAGCGACGGGTCTCTATGTATCTCAAGGCATGGGACTGCAACGCCCGGCGTGTAGGCCAGACTCAGATCGCGCTGCGTGCGGCAAGGCTTGGTGGGTACAACCGACACCTTTCCCGCGGGTGAAGATGAATGGTATTCGAGTGCTTCTATATCCCGTAGCGACATGTCCGGAATCCTTTCCAATACCTTGATACACCCTTTTCTTCGCCTTGAATAGTGAGCGGAAGGGTAACCGAGCCCACCCTCGAACCCGTTATCATCTGTTAGGAAGGTACCATGAGCACGCCCCCGGCGCCGCCGCACGCCGAACTAATCGACCGTCCGTTTTCGTTCTACCCCGCGATTCACGGGGTTGAGAACAATGAGTGGCGGCTGCGCGAGGCGACATGGAGCGAGATGATGGTCCGCAATACCCAGGAGGACCTGGAGATCGCCATTCCGAGGCAGTATTTCGGCGGAATCTCGGAGACCGACAAGCCGGTGATGATCGTCGGCTTGACGCAGGAACTGGAGTACAAGACCGGCGCGGTGTGGCCGATGAAGCGGAAGGTCTATTCCATGCCGGTGGCTCCGATGTCGAGGCCGCCGGGACCGAAGCCGGAGCCCGATCCGTTGGAACCGACGGGGCTGGGCGCCATCATGGGCACGGGCGCGATGGGGAACGAGTCGCGCATCGGGAAGATGATCCTGGTGACGTTCTTCTCGGTGCTGGGGCTTGGCCTGATGCTGTGGGCGTTGATCAAGTTCACGCCCGACACGAAGCCGACATTCGTAGCCAAGGACCAGGGCTATCTGGACCTGTCGAGGGAAGACGACTACTTCGGGGTGGTCCGCAAACTGGGGCAGCCTTCGACGGACCGGTTCAAGCCGGACTCGGGCGAACTGCAGTACCGGCTGATGGAATATAAAGAGCGCGGGTATGCGGTGATCCTGATGGGGACGAAACAGGAAGATGTGCACTACATCGGGACGATGGGCCTGGGACCGGACGGAAAAGGCTGGACGCCGCTGCACTCGATCGATTACGCCAAAGGCGCCAACACGATGGGGATTCTGCGGACCATGCCTAAGTTCTGAGGCGGCATGGTCCGCTGGAATCCGGCGGTCAGTACTTTGCCTGTTGGCGGGCAAATGGGCCGATGACCGGGATCTCAAAGTGCTCGCCCTGGTAGGCCTTGTACATAAGGAAGAGCCAGAAGGCGAAGCCGGCCAGCCCGATCAACGAACGGACCATCATGAACATGAGGTACATTCCGGGCACGAACGCGGTAACGAAGCTGAAGACGATCCAGAAGGCAAACCATGCGGCTCCGAACAGGATGGACTGCCAGGCGTGGAAGCGGACGCGGGCACTCTGGTTGTAGGGGGCGATCGCGAGGAAGATGATTCCCGTGATGAAGCCAATCAGATAGCAAAAGGCGCAGGCCATGTTCTCGGTGAGGCCTGGGGCCGCGGGTCCGGCGCCGGGGCCGGGCGTATATTGGCCTGGGGGCGGGGGTCCGGGCGGCGGTGCTCCGACAGACGTGCCGCAGTTCGGGCAGAAGCTGCCGTTTACGTTCGTGCCGCATTTTGGGCAAAAGGGCATTCGATCCTCCTTGGTTGGTTCGTTGCGCGTGGTGGATGGGGCCGGCTGTGCCGCCGTGTGGGCGCACCGGTTGGCTCGGGGTCAGACGGGACAGGTCTGAGTTTGAGTGCCGGGTGTCGAATTGAAGTCTCCTACTCCGGACGGCAGGACCCGTGTCGAGGGCTCGGCTCATCCGCGCAATGTAGCAATGGTAATCCGGGTTACACGCAAAGTCACGCCCTGCGGCGAGGTGGGTTGCGGTAGCCAGAGGCGGGTGCGGGATAATTGGGCATGGATCGTTCCCACGTCGAACATAACGAACGGATTCTCAATCAGTTCACGCTGCAGGCCGTGCCCTTCGCACGGGCGATTTCGCACTCCGCCGAGGAGTCGCTGCGGTTGCTGCTGGAGACAGCCCAGGTCCGGGCTTCCGATGAGGTTCTAGACCTTGCCTGCGGGCCGGGCATCGTGAGCTGTGCATTCGCCGCCGCCGCGCGGCACGTGACCGGCATGGATCTGGTACCCGCCATGATTGACCAGGCGCGCGTGCTGCAAGCGGAGAAAGGACTGTCGAACCTGGACTGGCGGCTGGGGGATGTGACCGAACTTCCCTTCCCCGACGGGCGCTTTGATCTGGTGGTGACGCGCTATTCGTTCCACCACCTGATGGATCCAGGCGCGGTGCTGCGAGAGATGGCGCGAGTGTGCCGGCCGGGTGGACGGGTGGTAGTGAACGACGTTACGCCGGAGCCCGAGAAGGGCGCCGCGTACGACGAGATGGAAGTGTTGCGGGATCCGTCGCACGCACGGGCGCTGCCGCTGCCGGAGTTGCTGGCGCTGGGCTCGGCGTTGGGACTGACGGAACTGGGCCGGGCGTTCTACCGGCTGGACACGTCGGTGGATGCGCTGCTGGGCGCTTCGTTCCCATCACCCGGCAATGCGGACAAGCTGCGGGCACTGGTGCAAGCCGACGTCGGCGTGGACCGGTTGTCCATTCAGGCCTACGAATTGAATGGTGAACTGCATTTCGGGTTCCCCTGCTCCGTCGTGGCCTGGCGGAAGCCGCTGTAGAGCTCTACTTCTTGGCCTGCGAGGCGTTCTGGGGCAACTTGGACAGGTGCTTCTTCACTTCGGCCGCTTCCTTGCTGTCAGGCGCGACTTGCAGGTACTTTTCGTAGGCCGATTTGGAGGCCGCCGTTTCGCCCATCTTCTCGCGGGCCTCACCCAGGAGCAGATAGGCTTCGGCGGCCTGGCCGTTCCAGAGTAGAGCCTCTTCGAAACGGCCCGCCGCGGCCTTCCACTTGCCGCGCCGCATGTAGAACTTGCCGGTCTTGATCTCGGTTTGGGCCTGCAGGGGGTTGAAGACGTACTCCTTCTTCGGTTTGGAGCTGGCGTCCTCTTCCTCAGGCTCGGCGTATGGCGGCTGCGCCTTCTCCTTGGGCGGCGCTGGCTGTTGCGCGAAGCCCAGCGCGGCGGAGAGCAGAAGCAGCGTGAGTATGCGTGCCACAATTAAATTATAGGCCCCACTGATGAGCTCCCGCGTTGATGAGCTGCGAGAGAAAGCCTCGCAATTGCCGCTGCAGCCCGGCGTGTATCTATACAAAGACACGGCCGGGACGGTGTTGTATGTGGGCAAGGCGAAGAACCTGCGGAACAGGGTCCGCAGCTACTTCAATGAAGACCGCCTGGCCGAGGCGAAGACCGGCAGCCTGATCAGGGAAGCGCACGACCTCGACTACATCCTGCTCGATAACGAGAAGGAGGCCCTGGCGCTCGAGAACAACCTGATCAAGCAGTACAAGCCGCGCTTCAATGTCCTGCTGCGCGATGACAAGACCTATCCCTACATCAAGCTGACAAATGAGAAGTGGCCGCGGGTGTATGTGACGCGGCGGCTGCGAAAGGACGGGACGTACTTCGGACCGTATTTCCCGGGGAACCTGGCGCACCGGCTGGTGAACTTCATCCACAGGCATTTCAAGATCCCATCGTGCACGGTGGACTTCTCCCGCAACCACACGCACCCGTGCCTGGAGTTCCATATCCACCGCTGCCTAGGACCGTGTGTTCAGGGGCTGACGACGGAGGAGATCTACGCTGAACACGTCCATGACGTGCGGATGTTTCTGGAGGGCCGGACGCACGATCTTGCCGCCGAGATGCGGAAGCGCATGGAGCAGGCTTCGGAGGCGATGGAGTTCGAGCGCGCGGCCGCGCTGCGCGACCTGATCCACACGGTGGAAGAGGTGGAGCAGAAGCAGAAGATGGCCGCGGCGTCGGGCGACGACATCGATATCTTCTCGTCGTATGCGGAGCCGCCACAGGTGGCCGTGAATCTGTTCCATCTGCGCAACGGGCGCATTGTCGACCGGCGCGAGTTCTTCTGGGAGGACCTGAGCGAATATGAGCCGCAGGAGTTCTTCACCACGCTGCTGATGCAGGTGTACAGCGCCGGACAGCCCATTCCGGCGGTCATCCACGTGCCGCTGGAACTGGAGGACCGTGAGGTACTGGAAGAGCTGTTGAGCGAGAAACGAGGCCGGAAGACGGAGATCCATACTCCGCAGCGGGGTCAGAAGCGGGCGCTGCTGGCCCTGGTGGGGTCGAATGCGCGGCACAGCTTCGAGCAGCGGTTCCGGGTATTGAAACCGACGTCGGCAGCGATCAGCGAGGCGCTGGAAGAGGCGCTGAATCTGCCGGACGCGCCGAAGCGGATCGAATGTTTCGACATCTCCCACATCCAGGGTACGGACAAGGTGGCGAGCATGGTGGTGTGGGAAGAGGGGCGGATGAAGAAGTCGGACTACCGCAAGTTCATCATCCGGACGGTGGTGGGCAACGACGATTTCGCCTCGATGTACGAGGTGGTGACGCGACGCTATGGGCGGCTGCAGGCCGAAGACAAGCCGATGCCCGGCCTGGTGCTGATCGATGGCGGCTTGGGCCAGTTGCACTCGGCGGCGGCGGCTCTGGAGGCATTGGGGATCTTGAACCAGCCGCTGGCGTCGCTGGCGAAACGCGACGAGATCCTCTACGTCTACGGGCAGGAGGACGAGCCGGTGATTCTCGAGCGGAACTCGCCTGTGCTGCACCTGGTGCAGATGATCCGCGACGAGGCGCACAGGTTCGCGGTGACGTTCCACCGCAGCCGGCGCGATGCGCGGACGTTGACGAGCGAGTTGGCGGAGATCCCCGGTGTGGGTCCGAAGACGATCGAGAAGCTGCTGAAGACGTTCGGGAGTTTGACGGGCGTGAAGGCCGCGAGCGAGGAAGAGCTGGCGGCGGCGATTGGGAAAGCGGCGGCGGTGAAGCTGCGGACGGCGCTGATGGAACTAGCGGCCGGCGGCCAGACGATCAGCTAAGTATTCAGGCAGGCCGGCCTCGTGGATGCGGTTTTGCGCGGCGCGGACGTTGTACTTGACGCGGCGGAAGCGTAGCAGCGAGTCGCGGGCATCCCAGATGGCGTAGGCGGCCCGCGGGTCGCCGTCACGCGGCTGGCCGACGGAGCCGGGATTGATCAGGTAGAGGAAGTCGGGGTCGAGATCGATGATGCGTTCGTCTTCGTTGACGGCAGGTTTCGCGAGACGCTGTACGCCGCCGCGCTGCCAGCTCCATCCACCCTGCAGATGGGTATGGCCGAAGAAGCAAATCTTACGCACCATGATCTGATCGAGGCCGGCGACGTCGGCGGTATCGATGAGGTAATCGTCCTCTCCACCGGGCGAGCCGTGGGCGATCTGGAATCCATCGTAGGTCATCGGACCGGCCGGCAGTTGCGCGAGCCAGGCGCGACTGTCGGGCGGCAGTTCATCGAGGGTCCAGAGGGCGGCTTCACGGGCCACGGAATTGAACGACAGCGGATCCTCGATGCCGCAGCACACGGTGTCGTGATTGCCTCGCACGACGGCCGAAAGACTCCTGCGGGCCCAATCGACCACTTCCATCGGCGCGGCATTGTAACCGACGAGGTCGCCGCAACAGATGAGATGGTCGTACGCACCTTCAGCATGCCTCAGGACTGCGTTGAGCGCCTCGAGGTTCGAATGGATGTCGCTAAGGATCAGATGTCGCACAGGCGAAGCAGAGTGACTTCCGGTGGAGCACCCAGACGGACGGGCATGGCAACGGTTCCAAGACCCGAGCTCACGTATACCAGTTTTTGATCCCGCTCGTAAAGTCCGCGAACAAAAGGTGTGAAAATTCGGGCCGCGTTCAGGTTTTCGTGCAGGATCTCAAAATTGATCTGGCCGCCGTGGGTGTGACCGCAGAGAGTGACGTCGAAGCCAGCCTGCGCGGCCCGGGGAAAGGTGTCGGGGTTGTGCTGCAGCAGGATGTTGGTCGTGCCTGGGACGACCAGAGATTCAGCTCCGGGCAGATAGGGAGTGTGGAGCCGTTGATAGTCGTAGCCGGCCAGATTCAGCCGGGCGTCGCCGAAGCGCAGAAGAGCGGCTTGCCGGCGCAGGAAGTGAAAACCGAAACGGGTGCCCTGGGCCGTGGCGTAGTCGAGGACGTCGGCATAGATCTCGTGATTGCCGTGACAGCAGTAGATGCCGGCCTCGGACTTGAGCCCGCGCAGGACGTTCAGGCAACTGTCGAGATCGTCGCCGCGGCGCGTGACGAGGTCACCGGTGAGGAAGATAAGATGTGGCCGATATTCATTCGCCATGTCGACGGCGCGCTGGAGTGCGGCACGGCCGAAGAACGGGCCAAAGTGGATGTCGGTCAACTGGGCGATGCGGAGACCGTTGAGGTCGCGCGCCAGGTGAGGGAGGCGCAGGTCGACCTGCTGCTGGACCATACCGTTGCGGGCGAGGTAGGTGCCGAAACCGGCCATGGCTATAGGCGCGGCGGCCACTGGGGCGCCAAGAGCCAGAAAGCGGCGGCGGTCCGGGTGAAAGGTCTCGGCATGGTGTGAGAACCAGCACCAGATGCCGGCGGAGACCACGATGCAGATCCAGAAGAGAGAGGCGGCCAGGAGGAAAAGAGCCATGTTGGCCGGCATCCAGCGGATGTGAATCTCCGCGAGGATCGGTAGGACGATACCCACCCAGACCGAGGCGAAGGTGAGGGCACGGGCGATAAAACGGCGCAGAGCGGCATTGTCCCGCGCCGGACGGGATGCCAAAAGCCGATGGGCCACCAGACGTTGCAGATACAGGCAGGAACAGACAACGATGATCAGCGGCACCCAGCGCCGGAGTGTCTCCATGATTTCTCCCTCTATTGTACCTATGACGCTGAGTGGACTCCGGCATACGGCTACAATTGAGAGAATGTCTCTTGTTGTCGTCGGATCCGTCGCCTATGACGGAGTCACTACCCCCGCGGGCAAGGTCGACCGTATGCTGGGCGGCGCTTGCACCTATATCGCTCTTTCGGCGAGTTATTTCACAAAAACCGAGATCGTGGCCGTTGTAGGCGAAGATTTCGCAAAAGAAGATACTGAGCTGCTGGCGTCGCACGGCATCGGGCTGGACGGCCTGGAGCGGGTGCCCGGCAAGAGCTTCTTCTGGGCGGGCGTCTATAGCGCCGATATGAACGATCGCGAGACGCTCACCACGGAGCTGAATGTCTTTGCGACCTTCGACCCAAAGCTGTCGGCCAGCCAAAAGCAGCAGCCTTACCTGATGCTGGGCAACATCCAGCCGGCGCTGCAGAAGACGGTGCGCGACCAGATGCCGAATCTGAGCCTGGTGGGCGGCGACACGATGAATTTCTGGATCAACGACTTCCGCGCCGAACTGCTGGAGACGTTGAAGGGCTGGAATTTCCTGCTGATCAACGACAGCGAGGCGAAGCTGCTGTCGGGCGAGAGCAACCTGAAGAAGGCGGCAGCCGCGGTGCGGGCGTTGGGCCCGAAGCTGCTGGTGATCAAGCGCGGCGAGTACGGGGCGACGCTGTTCCACGAGAACGGCTTCTTCAGCGTGCCCGGTTATCTGCTGCACGGTCTCAAGGACCCGACAGGAGCGGGCGATTGTTTCGCGGGCGGCTTCATCGGCTACCTCGCCTCGCGCGGAGTGAACGCGGAGACCGCGTCGCACCAGGATCTCGCGCGGGCCGTGGTGTATGGCTCGGTGATGGGCAGCTTCTGCTGCGAAGAGTTTGGCGTGGACCGCTTCCGGACGCTGACCAGAGATGACATCGAAGCGCGCTTCGAAGAGTTCCGCCAGTTCACCGCGTTCTAGGGCGGCGCGGACCGGCTCACGCTCGCTGCTGAACGGCCTGGTTGTTCTGGCCGTGCTGTCCTCGCTGAGCGCTACGGCGGTTTGGTATGTCCTCTCGCAAGGCTGGACCCTGTGGTACGGCGACGCGGAAGCACATCTGAACATCGCGCGTCGGATTCTGGATTCGCGCGCGGCGGGCTACGAACAGATTGGGACAGTATGGCTGCCGCTGCCGCACGTACTGATGATGCCGCTGGTAGCGGTGGATTCGTTGTGGCGTAGCGGCCTGGGCGGCGCCATCGTTTCGGCGGTGTGCTTTGTGCTTGCGGGACTGTTCCTGTTTCTGGCGGTGCGGCGCATCTTCGATTCGACCGCGGCCGCGGTGACGGCCGTGGGCGCCTTCGCTCTGAACCCGAATCTGCTGTATCTGCAGGCGACGCCGATGACGGAGCCGCTGTCGCTGTGCTGCGCCACGGGGCTCCTCTATTTCTGCGCCCGCTTCCACGACAGCCGGTCGTGGGTGGACGCGCTACTAGCGGGCGTGCTGGCGTGTTGCGGCACAATGGCGCGCTATGAAGCCTGGGTGCTGCTGCCGTTCGTCGCGCTGTACATTCTGCTGATGGGCGGTTCACGGCGCTGGTTGAGCGCAGCGATCTTCTGCGTGGCGGCGGGTGCGGGTCCGTTGTACTGGATCGCTCACAACTGGATTCTGTACTCGAATCCGCTGGAGTTCTACAACGGGCCGTGGTCCGCCAAGGCCATCTATCAGCGGGCTCTGGACAAAGGCATGGCCAAGTATCCGGGCGACCACGACTGGGCCAAGGCGTGGGAGTATTACCGGGCCGCGGCGGAGCTTTGCGTGGGGCGTCCGCTCGCGTGGGTGGGTGTGGCGGGCCTGGCGGCGGCATTGATCAAGCGCGGCTGGTGGGCGGTGCTGCTGCTGGCGCTGACGCCGGCGTTCTATGTGCTCAGCGTCTATTCTTCCGGCACGCCCATCTTTGTGCCGCAGCTTTGGCCGAACAGCTACTACAACACGCGATATGGGTTGAATCTGCTGCCGCTGGCCTGTTTGGGCATAGCGGGACTGGTGGCGCTGACGCCGGCCAAGGCGCGGGGTGTCGTGGCGGTGTTGCTGATTGGCGTCGCGGTGGCGCCGTGGATCGGGTATCCGCGCAAGGAGAACTGGATCTGCTGGCGTGAGTCGCAGACGAATTCCGAAGGCCGGCGCGCCTGGACGAAGGAAGCCGTGCAGTATCTGCAACCCCGCTATAAACCGGGCGCGGGCATCTTCATGAGCTTTGGAGACCCCACGGGGATTCTGCGAGAAGCGGGCATCCCGATCCATGAATCGCTGCACGAGGGCGACGGGCCCCTGTGGCAGGCGGCGGTGGCGCGGCCGGACTTCTTCCTGTGGGATGAGTGGGTGATTGCGATCTCGGGCGACCGGGTGTCGCAGGCGGTGAACAAACTGCGGCGCGGTCCGCGGCGGTATGAATGTGTGAGAGTCTTCACGGCGAAGGACTCTCCCGTAGTTGAGGTATGGCGGCACATCCAATGATCAAAATTCCCTTTGCCAAGGCGCATGGAGCGCGGAATGACTTTTTGCTGACGTGGTCGCACGAGGCACCGCCGGCCGACCGGCATGTCGCCGCGTCCATCGCGATTTGCGACCGGAATGCGGGCATCGGGGCCGATGGCTGGATGTTGGTGGCGCCCCCGGCTGGCGGGCGACCGGCAGCGATCCGGCTGTTGAACTCGGACGGCAGCGCGGCGGAGATCTCGGGCAACGGGACGCGCTGCGCGGCGGCGTTTCTTTGCGACGCGGGGCTGGTGGGCGACGAGGTCCTGATCAACACGGGCGCGGGCCGCAAGGAACTGCGACTGCTGGAGCGCGATGGATTGAAGTTCGTCTTCGAGATGAACATGGGTACGGCCGGGATCGAGGAAGGCCACCTGCGGTTTCAGTTGCCGTGCAAGGACGGCGTGCGGGAGTGCACCATCCTGTGGGTGGGCAATCCGCAGTGCGCGTTGTTTGTCGATGATTTCGATTTCGACTGGAAGGCGCTGGGCGCGGAGATCGAATGGCATCCGCAGTTCCCCAAGCGGACCAACGTGAGTTTCGTGAAGGTGGAAGACCGGCATACTCTGGACGTGCGGTTCTTCGAGCGCGGCGCGGGCTTCACGATGTCGAGCGGAACCGGTTCGACGGGCGCAGTGTCGGCGGCCATGGCACGGGGTTTGGTGGAGAGCCCGGTGACGGTGAATACCCTGGCCGGACCGCTGGAGTTCCGGGCCGAAGGCGACATCTTGCGCATGGTGGGCCCGGCGGAGATTATCGCGGGCGGGGAGTTTTACTTTCAGGACTGAATGTAGACCTGAGAAGTGGCCGGTGCGCGAGGGGTGCGACGACGAGGCATCACCGAAGAGGATGGAGCGGTGAGTCGGGTATCGCACCCATTGCCGATGGCATCTGTCTGGTAACGGTTGAAATTTCAAAGATCCGGCGGCCGGGCGAGTAAACCCGACCGAATGGGCTCTTCCGAAATACTGCCCCGAGAACGACGGCATTTCTGTCCCTGGGGCCGAGCGACTGCCGGCTATGGCTCCTTATGTGAAGACAGATTTGACTGCGATTGAGTTAGGGTTCGCTCAGACGTCGTCGTCGTTGGGATGGGCCCCCGGCGATGCCGGGGGGAATGGTGGGGGCGCAGTTCCGGTTGTTGCGGAGTGTCGGAGAGGTAGGTTCCTCGGAGAGTACTTCCACTGGAGGGCGGCCTCGTTTATGTGAAGACAGATTTGACTGCGATTGAGTTCGGGTTCGCTCAGGCGTCGTCGTCGTTGGGATGGGCCCCCGGCGATGCCGGGGGGCTGGAGTTTCTACATTCTTTCAAGCGGCGGCGGCCCGAACCATCCCCGGCTCGGTGACTTCAAAAGCAAAAGGCTCGAGCAAGTTCGGTTGTTGGACCATCTCCTTACGCAAAAGCGTGACCAGATCCAAACAGGACGGGCGTCGCGCGTTTCGCCGCCACTTGGGGAGTTCTGCATAGGCGCTTCCACGCTCTACGCCAAAGGCCCGCAGCGACGCCAGCAAGAGCGCACTGTAGGCCGCTACAGCCAGGACTGGCTGTTTGGGCACGGACGTAACGTTCCATAATTGCGCCTGCCCGACGCCGAGCGTGTCCTTCTCCTCTCGGTGGTTCACCTCGATCTGCCAGCGGTCGAAATAGATCTGCAGCAACTGCTTGGCTGAGTTGCGCAGGTCGCTGGTGAGCAGGTACGCCGGATCGCGGTAATACAACTTCTTGCTCTGACTCTTGCGATACGGAGTAGGCGCAACGACGATCAGGCGAAGCGGGCGCTTTCCAGCGCCGCGCTGCCAGTACACATCGGCAACCTCTTTGTATCGAATCGTCCGCCGCTTGCCACCATAGAAGATCTTTGTGGTCTTCCACTGGCGACCCTCGTCTTTGCGAACTTGCTCGGGGGTAAACTTCTCAGCCCCATAAAACCGGCGTGAACCGGCCTCGGCATGGAAGCACAGCTTGGCATCCTTGCGGGCCCGAGCCAGCAGGGCAGACCTTTCCGGAATCTCTCCAAAGCAGGTGCGGTTACAGAAACTGCCATCCGCGGTGAGAACCAATATCTTCTTGTTGCCACCAACCTTATCCAGTTCCTGCCGCAGTTGCTTGCCCATCTCGACAAAACTTCGCGACAGGTTCTTCGTCTTCACCGCTTCCCTATATTGTTTCTTCTCCGCATCACTGGCTTTCTTGCCAGGTCGTTTGACGCGCGAGACTTCCTGGAAGCGAATCGGCAAAGCCCGGCTGCCGACCGGGGCGTTACGGTGCAGCGGCACCAGCAGCGAAGCCTGCAAGAAGCGTAAGCCCAACACCAGATTGAGATGAAACGGTGGCGACATCGGATCGCGTTGATAGAACGCCTGTTGGATCGAGCGCCCGGTCTTGCGCAGTTTGGTGTCGTCGAGGGCCACGCCAACCAGGCGCTGCGGACAATACGCCAAGGCACTCTTGAGGATGGGGCGGAACAGTTCCTGCGGCTCCCACTGGCAGCGGGAGTGGAGAAAGTACTCCGCGCTCCAACTGCTGTGCTGGCCGCCGTTGGTCCATAGGATGCGGGTGAGGCAGCGCCGCCCCAGGCAGATCAACGATCCCAGGGCTTGGCGCACGCCACGGACAAAGGTGCGCTGTTGGGGGAACACGGGTCGCCAGTCGGCGGTAATCGCGAGGAACTCCGAGAGCAGGCTCATGGTGCCTTCTGCAGCAAAGAGAAGGTGTTCTTTTCCGGGCGCAGGAAGCGGTCGCCGCGGGCCACTTTTTTGGTCAGGGAAGAAACCAGGCTTTCGCGATCGACGGTAACGCCGAACTGGGTTTGGATGCGCTCCAGAATGACGGAGATATGCAAAGGCGAACGGGCCTTGGAGAGTATGTCGAACGCCATGTCAACTTGCGACCGACGTTTGCTGCGACGTGGCTCGACTGCGGCGGGTTCGCCTTGCCGGAGACGGCGTACTGCGCGAAGCTGCGCTTCCAGGGAGGCTTCAAATACGCCTAGAATGAGATCCTTAGTTTCATCGTTCATAGAGGGCACCTGAGCAGGGGGCACAGGAGCAGTATAGGCTGGATGAGTCGGTCGGTCAACTATTATTATGAGTGGACCGACTCATTTGCAGGGAAGGCTATGGCTCGCGACTCACTGAGGCATAAAACAATCTGATGCGGAAATGTAGAAACTCCAGGCCCCCGGCGATGCCGGGGGGAATGGTGGGGGCGCAGTTCCGGTTGTTGCGGAGTGTCGGGAAAGTGGGTTCTTTCGAGAGTACTTCCGCTGGGCGCGACCGCATTTCTCATCCCCGGGGACGAGCGTCCGCCGGTCATGGATCGTTTGCCTGGTCAGGCAGTGGGTTGGGGCGGGCTGTGTGCTTGTGGGGCAGGTGGTGGAGACGCAGCACTTGTCGCTTGGTTCGTGGTGTCCGAGGCCGGATCAGCGACTGGGTCGCGCGGCGGAGGCGTACTGCGGGCTGCCTGTTGTAGCCGTGCTGTGGGATGGGTTCGATTTTGCGGTTGGCGGGATTGCGGTTGCGGCGGTGCCTGGGTGGTGGGGGGCTTCGGCATGGAGGGGATTGCCGTGGGCGTGGTTTGGCTTCGTTTCGCGGGATCGTGAGGAGCGGCGGCGGTGGATTGGGGCTGGGGCCAAGGGTCTGGACAGAAGGCCGGCTCGATAGCCGGCCCGCAAACCGGAGGTTCGCCCCACGATTTGGGTTTGCTCCATGATTTGGGTTTGCCACAGGATTGGGGTTCGCCACAGGGTTGGGGTTTGCCACAAGATTGAAGCTCGCCACACGTTGGGGGCTTGTCACAACTTGCCGGTTGCGTCTCCGCTGCGGGCTGGATGGCTTCGGCTGGTTGACTGGCAGTTTGGCTTTGTTTTGGGTGAACCGACAGAGCGGCGGTGCCAGGTTGCGGAGTGGGCCTCGCAGCGATGGCGGAACATGGCGACGTGGCTTCGTTTGACGGTTCAGCGGCGGCGGGGCAACGGAGATACAGGCGGTAGCGGCCACGGACCGGGCCGACCGTCGGCGGTCTGGGCGGCTGCGGTGAACGTGGGGGCTGGGGCGCCCGGATGCCGCCTCCGAGAGGGCCAGAAAGCGCGCCGAAGGACCAGCCATTTGCGGTGTAGCTGATGGGCATCGTACCGTCCGGACCCAGGTCGGCAGGGGTCAAAGCAGGTAGCGCGGAGAGGCCACCGGCACCGGCGGCCATCGCCTTTGGTGCTTCCTCCTCAATGGCCGCGGACTGAGCGGCGAGCGCGGCCAGTGACCGCTCCACCTGGTTGATGCGACGGGTGATCCAGCGATGGTAGGACAGGAGTCCCTGGGTGGCCGAGGTCCGCTGGGCGAGCCAGAGCGCCGCCTGATCGACGCTGCCATCGGTTTCCAGACAAGCGGTGTTGAAGGTTGCGCACTCGATGGCATGCCAGCGGAGTTCGTGCGCCTGGAGCATGCAACGGTCGATGAGCAGCAGGCGGGCGCGGCCGTCGAGGCAGGCGGCGGTGCGGCGGAGGGCGTCGTGGAGCCATTCGGCCGCGAAGCGCGGAGGCAACTGGAACGTGAAGGGGCACGGCGGCGTTTTGCGGGCGTTCTGGGCGGAGGCTCTCTTGCCTGCCTCGGTGCGAGGTCCGGTGGACTTCTTCGCGTTGGCCCGATTGGCGGCGAGGCGGCGTCCAGAGACGGCGACTTGGGTGGCGCTGCTGGTCATGGTTAACGGCCCTTGGGCTCGGCCTTGCTTGCCGCGGCGTTCCTGATACGGCGGGCTTTGGCAAGACGATCGGCATTGGCCCGGGAGGAATGCTGGAGCCGGTCGTGAAGACCAAGCAGAGTACGGAGCGTGGTCCGCTCCCGGTCAGTGAGGGATTGGAAGGCCTTCAGGAGACGCTGAGCGGAGGTGGAGCCGGGCGCGGCGTGGTCCCATTGGTCGAGGATGTGAGCGTCGAAAAGGCCGCCTTCGAAGACCGAGTAGCGCCGCTGGCTCCAGAGGCTCGCCGCGACCGAAGTGGTGACGATTTGCTCGTGGAGCGAGCGGGGTTGAAACTCGTCGACGAGGGCATGGCGGAGGTCGTGAAACCTGGCAGGGTCCTCGTAGGACGTCACCCCGGCGGCCGCAGCCGAATGAAGGTTCAAGTTGGCATCCATTTCCTGGATGTTGCGAGCGAGGGCGGCGGCGGCCATCGCATCGTTCGTCATAGCGTCTTTTCTCATAAAGCTAGCTCCAGGACGATGATACCGGCCTGGGACCAAGGGCTCGCCGGGAAAATCGGATGTAAGCTGATGAAAATACGGAGTCAGTATTTTTTTGAAGGGGTTGTGACCGCTTTTTCTTCGCCTGGGTGTTTTGGGGAGTTGCGGGTGAGGGCGAGGTACGTGGTTTGGTTCAAGGGGCTCGAATGATTCGTTCTCTCGGCGTAGGCGGCAACTTCACAGACAGTGCGGCGTTCCGGGTGACGGCGTCGGATTGCATTGCCAGACTGGTGGCAGGATTCCTCCGTTCGAGCCGGGTCGTGGACTCACGGATGGACCGGAAAAGAGAAACCAAGGTGAGCTATGGCTGACTGCCTCACCGCGGCGTGTGTCTGAAGAACGATTCTGGTGAGGGTGGTGGGAGAGGATGGTGGCCGACCTTGCGCGATCGTGGTGTGTCCCAGCGGCGCCTTTGAGAGCGCGGAATCAGGACAGTCTGAGTTTGATTATGCTTCGGGAGAGAGCGCCATGAGCGTCTATACTGCTGATGCTGTGCCACTTACGTTTTTGGCAAGGTCGACCGACGGACGGAGCTCCGTCGTCCCCTGGGTGAGTGGCTAATTTGTCACGGCCCGTAAGCCTATCTTGTTCAGATGCTTACGAAAGGTGACGGGTCAGGGTGATCTGCTGCCAGACCCGTTTTCCCGTTTCCCCGGAGGATTGTCTCTGCGGCGATCGCGCTGAGCTATCCTGTCATCATCCCCGATGGAGCGCTATTTCACCGAGCTTGCGACCGCATTTGTGCGAGGGCGATTGGATCAACCGCACGCGACCATGGAGACCGGCCTCCAAGCGGGGTTGCGCCTTCATAAATTTAAACAGAATACGGAACTTCCACGTGTCCGCACCGCGCTCGGAATTCTGAGGAGCCTGCAGCCGGAGAACCTGCTCGATATCGGAAGCGGCCGCGGCACCTTCCTATGGCCGCTCCTGGCGGACTTCCCGAGTCTTCCGGTGACATCGGCTGAGATCGGGGACCGGCGATCGAGCGATCTCGCGGCGGTGAGAAAAGGAGGAGTGCGGCGCCTGACGGTTGTCCGCGCGGATGTACACCGCCTACCATTTGCGCCGCGATCGTTTGACGTGGTCACGATGTTGGAGGTATTGGAACACCTGGCAGATCCGCAACTGGCGTTGAGGGAAGGACTCCGCTCGGCACGCCGGTCTGTTGTGGTGAGTGTTCCATCGACTCCGGACGAGAACCCGGAGCACCTCCACCTATTCAGTATGGGGCAATTAACGGAGATGGCCATGGCATCTGGTGCGACGCGCACGGCCTTTGAACATGTGGCGAATCACCGCGTCATGTTGGCGCAAATTTAATGAGAGGCATTGTCAAATACCCCAGGACTCCCCACTTGTACGGTTCCCGGGTGCAGCCTGGCGACGAAGACCTGGCAGTCGTCGACGCACCCGACCTGGAGGGCCTACCGCTTGTGATTGAGGAGAAGTTGGACGGGTCCAACTCTGGGATCAGCTTCGAGGAAGGCGCCCTTGTCTTGCAGAGCCGAGGCCACGTGTTGACTGGCGGTCCGCGAGAGCGGCAATTCGATCTCTTCAAACGTTGGGCAAGCTCGCATCGCGACTCCCTCTGGAGGATTCTTCGGAACCGGTATCTTATGTATGGGGAATGGCTATATGCCCGGCACACAATCGCCTACGACGAGTTGCCACACTATTTTCTGGAGTTCGATATCTTGGACCGCGAAACAAGGTCATTCCTTTCTACAGACCGCCGCCACGCGCTGCTCGCGGGATCGCCAGTCCAGTCAGTGCCCATACTGGCCAGAGGCGCCGTCCATGCATGGGACAAGTTGGTCACCCGGTCTCGCTGCTCGTCATCGGAACTGATGGAGGGTTTGTATATCAAGTGGGAAGCTGATGGACACGTGCTGGGACGCTACAAGTACGTTCGCAGAGGATTCCTCCAGGCGGTAGCCAACTCCGAGACGCACTGGATGGACCGGCCGATCGAACCCAACATGTTGCGCCCCGGAGCAGACTTGTTCCAGTGATGCGGTCGTTCCCACTTCCAAATCCCGGGCCGCCTGGATGGCGACTCGATTGGGACGCTCTGGATGAGCGCTTCGACTGGATCCGCGCGATGCGTGCTTGTCCGCAGGATCCGACCTATCACGAGGAAGGCGACGTTTGGGTACATGTCCGGATGGTCTGTGAATCCCTCGTCGGCATGGAAGCCTGGCGTCGACTGCCGGCTACCGAGCGCGAAATCGTGTTCGCAGCCGCTCTACTCCACGATGTCGCAAAACCTTCCTGCACGCGGCATGAAGATGGACGGATCACGACTCGCGGTCATTCGCCCCGCGGGGCCGTCGATGCTCGCCGCATTCTGTGGGGTCTGGGCGTGGACTTCGCAGTGCGAGAGCAGATCTGTGCCCTGGTTCGGCACCACCAAGCGCCCTTCCATCTCATCGAGCGGGCGGATGCTCAACGCCGAGCATTTCTGATCAGCCAGACTGCCAGATGCAATCTACTGGTGATGCTGGCGAGGGCTGATGCTCTGGGCCGGCGGTGTTCCGATCAGTCCGCGATTCTGGAACACATAGCGCTTTTCGAGGAGTATTGTTGCGAACAGGATTGCTTGCTCGCGCCAAGACGATTCCCCTCTGCCCACAGTCGCTTCCTATATTTCCGGGCGGAAGCCCGTGACCCCGACTACCTGGCCTATGACGATACCCGCTGCGAAGTGACCCTGCTGTCCGGATTACCTGGATCTGGCAAGGACACATGGATCGCCCAACACTTGAGCGGCATTCCAGTCGTATCGCTCGATGTTGTTCGCGAAAGCGTTGGAGCGGAGCCGACCGGCAGCCAGGGTGCTGTAATCCAGACTGCTCGTGAACAAGCCCGGACACTTCTCCGTGATAACCGCAGTTTTGCCTGGAACGCCACGAACTTGAGCCGTGATGTACGGCGACAGCTCATCGATCTGTTTACCGACTATGGTGCGCGAGTCCGCATCGTATACGTCGAGGTCGGCCCGGATCGGCTGTTCCTGCAGAACAGGAATCGCCAAGCCGCTGTGCCAGAGGAAGCGCTGCAGCGTCTGATGGATCGGTGGCAGGTGCCCGAACCCACTGAGGCCGACGAAGTGGAATGCTGGCTGAACGGCAAGAAGGTACCCGGGGAGCATTAGGCCTGAAGGGCGAAACAGCGTAGCTGGGCAACCTCTCAAATCGCCGGTGACGTGTCTCGATTTCGCTCACGCCAAATAGGCTGACCCCAGACCGTAAGTGTAAATCGCATTCTATCTATACGCCTCTTCGTTCCGCTC
This sequence comes from uncultured Paludibaculum sp., assembly GCF_963665245.1. Taxonomy (NCBI): domain Bacteria; kingdom Pseudomonadati; phylum Acidobacteriota; class Terriglobia; order Bryobacterales; family Bryobacteraceae; genus Paludibaculum; species uncultured Paludibaculum sp. The sequence goes on along the minus strand of NZ_OY762269.1, from coordinate 1,573,304 downwards.
TTGGGCAAGAAGCGGACACGGATTTTACGCCGAGCTCTGTGCCTGCGGGCTTGTTCTGTCCGCAGGTAACACATTTCGTTGACTCACGAAAAACTCCAAGAACTACAGCCCTTCGGCGAGCGCTACGTAAATCCCATGTTGAGGGCGTCCTCCATATGCCGCACTGTGAACTTCGTCGAGGTCCACTTGATGAACCCCGGCAGGGCACACAACTCGGCGATTGAGATTCGCCTCACCGCCGGCCGGAGCCTGCTGGCCGAGCCCGGCCTCGACCCCTCTCATCTGCGCGCCGCGTCGGCGGCGATAGCTCGGACGTCGGTGGACGGTCCGGTGACAGTGAAGACGGTGGCGGGGGCACTGGAGTTCCGGACGGAAAGTGAGATCCTGCGCATGGTTAGTTCGGTGGAGATCATCGCCAGTGGCGAGTTTTGCTTCGCGGACTGACTGGAGGCTGGAATGGGTCGAGGTTTCGTTCGTCTCCTGCCTCAAAGAGTGCCCCGGGTTTCGCGGAACGGCCGGCTACTTTGTCTGTTTGCGCGCCCAATGGAAGAGGACAGAATCTTCCTTGCCCTTCTCCACGCCAAACCATTGCTGGGTGAAGTGGCGGGCATCCACAAAGTTGACGGTGCGATGGCGGATGTGGCCGCCGTCCGGCTTCGCCAGGTTCGTGATGTCGGCGAAGTGGAAGCGGATGGACTTGCCGTCGGGGGTAGCTCCGGCAGCACGCATGCGTGGCTGACTGCCCATGCTGCAATAGTGTGTCGCCACCAAGGCAGGGCCGCCGCGATGGTAGATGGTGACCATGTCCGGTTCGGGAGCAGGCATCTTCATGGATTCCATGAGGGCATTGCCTCCGGAGATCACGGTGTAGGTAAGAGTGGTTGTTCTGCCAGCTTCCGTGCCCTCCCACTCGCCGGCGAGCGAGAGCAACTTCGTCCAGGGATCGTCTCCACCGGGGGAACCGGCGGCTGGTGACAACAGGGCCAACAGGATGGCCCACGGCAGAAAGCGGGTGAACATGGCAGCGTCATAGCGCAGGGGCCGTGGTTGTCCGAGACGGTACTGGTGACGGGTCGACGCTATCTCCGCTTCCACCAGCGGCCAGCGACGGCCAGCGCGCACAAGGCCGTTCCGGTCAGCGCCGCGGTTGCCGGCTCCGGCACGGAACTGGGCAGATCCGTACGTTGGTCGTCGGAGAATGCACGGACAATCAGATTGTAGTTCGTTCCGACGCCGCCATTCCGATTGACCTCGTGAACCACCAGTGTTAACGGCGTCGCGCCGCTGGCGAGACTGACCCGGCAGATCGAAGTGGCGGCGGATGATCCGGGGTCTCCATAGTAGTTCGAGGATGGAGCGGCCGGGTTGAAACCGCCAACATAGCCGAGGTGAAAGAGGCTCGTGTTAGGGCTGTCCAACTCGATCTCGTAGAAGATCGGGCTGGCGAACGAGAGTACATTCACCACGTGTTCGTCGTAGTGCCGCTGGATCGATGCATCGTTGAGCCCGGGGTTTGGTTTATTCGCCCCCCACTGGCTGGCAATGCCGTTACGGAGCAATCGGCCCGTCTGGAGGGGGTCCGTTGACTCGATAGTGCCGATAACATTCAGGATCAAGGTGGCTTGCAGGTTGGTAGCCAGCAGGAACGTCAGCAACAGTCCGAGTTTCGTATACTTTTTTCTCCAGTTTAGTACGTGACGGGATAGCACCACCTCTATTTGCAGCGAGCAAGAGAAAATTAGGACAAATTGGCGCATATCTCCAGTGAGGATTTGCGCTTCGCGAGGCTCCTCGGTGGCAGGCCTCCTCTGCGGTGTGAGAGGCCGGCACCGCGACGCGCGCCCAGGCCCCGCGGTTGATGAAGAGAGGCGGGCAGGAGGTATTGTGTGTAGGGAGCGTCCATGATCGAAATCCTGAAAGACGGCGTAATCGAAAGCGACGACCAACTCAAGGAACTCACCAGGCATTATGGCCAGATCGTTCTTCCGCATGACGATGAGGACCTCGACCTAACTCACTGGTGGGTTCTCAGGGACGATGGCGTCGAGACGCTGTATATTGGCACGGCTGAGACGTTTACCACGTATATCAAACAGAGGAACGGCGGTTTTCAATGAGTCCCTTGCCGCGATTGTTGCGGCAGGCTTTTTGAGGAGACTCCGGTTTGCCTCAGAGAATGGAATACGGGACGTTTGGTACGACTGAGGATTGCAGAATACCGAACAGTACTGGGCTGAAATACTTGAGGAAATGTAGGGGCGACGGAGGCGTCGCGTTTTCTAGACGCTTGATCAAATGCCAGAAGGCGGAGCGTTGCGCTTCCACCTGGACAACTGATCAACGCGCCTTCTTGAGGGCCGCCTCGACGGCCTCCAGATGCGTGGCGATGACCTCTAGCAGAATCCAGGCCTATGCTGTTCAGTTGCTTACGAGTTGTGACAGGCCGTCCCCTGCCCCCGCTGCCTGTCAAACCGCTCCAGTGGAGCTGTACCGCCTACCGTCCGCGGGTATTGCTCTTCGACGTCGACGAGCACGCCCCAGCGCGAGACAAAGAAGTCCTCCGGCAACCGTTGCCGCGGAGAGCGGCTCGGGCGTGGCCGTGGCGCTCAGAAGTACCTCGGGTCCAAAGAAGGCCGCGGCCTGGTCGGGTTTGTAGATCCAAATCGCCGCCAATTCATAAGTGTATGTGGCGCTCGGGCAACCGCTGGAAGCGGACTCGCATGGCTCCAGTGGGGGACCGGGGTCGGTGAGCATGTAGTTGAAGAAGTACATCCCTCCGGCTATCGCCGCGAGTGCCGGGTCAGTGAGTGGGCCGCCACCCACCGGGTCTGCTGTGGAGCCGAGGGAAAACACGAGACCATATCGTGTAATCACATTCGGTGGGTCCAGTCGAGATGTGCCTTGATAGGCGCCGAAATCATACAGGACACCGGCTCCCGTTGGCGCCCAAAAAGTCACCCCCTCAGCGAACCCCGGGTAACTGTACGCATAGCTGGTCTCTACGGCGAGTTGTCCTGAAACGCCATCCGCATCCACCTGAACGAGCGATAGGCTATCGCAGAAGCAGAGTGAACCGGTCACTTCCGGTTGGCCCCCTGGAAAGCTCCAGTATCGATGAAGTGAGACTCTCGCTCCGCCTTCGAGGATTGTCACCGTAATCGGTCCCGCCTCAACAGGCAGGAGAACCAGAATGCACAGCACAAACAGATACAGCATGCGTGTCACGTGAGCCGCTCCTTTCTCGCGCCATGGCCTTTGCTCCCAGTGCGTCCAAGTCCGGCATCAGCCGTTGTGCCGGCTCACTACCAGGTCACCGTCCAGGAGCGTCCTCGTGGGCGTCCAGACACGCCCTGCACCAAACTGGCAACTCCGGTTCTGGCACTTTCGGCCAGACAGAAGCGAGCACCGCGCCGCTCCTCTACCCGGCAACCGCGCCGACGCCCCCGCGGTCTAGTTCACGAATTGGGCGGCGACGGAGTTCGACATGACAGTGCTGCCACCAGCCCCTCTTGGCGGGAGCAACGAGATTCTGGCTATTATAGGGCGCTTTGGAGTGGACGCAAAGGGCAAGGTACGGACCACCTGTACGCTCCCGGATCTGGTCGCCTCTCGACAGCAAGGCCAGCCTAACGGGCAGAAGTGAGGGCCGGCCGCAACCAGACCCGCGATGGCCGTAAGTCTGTCGGGTTGCCGGGACACCCCAACCTCCAGTGTTGCGTCCCGGCGGGTGTCTTGCCGGCCTCAGTTGCTTGCCGGACGTGACGTTAGGCTGTCCCGCCGGCCCGGGCGTCCGCCGGCCGCAGATGCCGTCTACCGTTGCAGAACTCGGAACAGGCTCGCGGCAGTCGCGGTTTCGGGTGCGAGCGTGAAGGTTTCCCCGACTAGCCGAAAGTCAATTTCGTAACTGGAGACCTTCGGTATGGGCAGACGTTCGGCTTCATCGGCGTTGGGCAGCTTGGCTCGGCCATGTCGCGCATAGACTCGTACCCGGACCTCCCCTGGGCCGGCATCTTCGAACGCGACCCGCTCAATCGACTGCGTCTGCACGCCTCCAAGCATCGTGTCGCTATAACTGTCGGCTATCAATAAAGCGCGATCCCAAGCGAACTTGGGATTCGTGAAGTCGACGGTGTAGAGGCCGTGGAGGCTATGCCCCATCCCGCCGTCGGTCTCTTCGCAGAGGAGGATTTGCCGTCCGGTCGCGAGCGAGATTCGCCGGCAATGACGAGTGATGACACCGGCCTTATACCAGACAGGCGCCCACTGCCCCGATTTCCTGGTGAGCAGCAACGTGCCTCCGTTGAGCTCCGCGTGGCCGTCACAGGCAAAGCAATTCACGGCGGCATCCTCGCTCGTTGGAGACAAGAAGTGACCGAAGATCACGCCATCCGCTTCCCAAAGGACGTACGGCATCCAGGGGAAGCGTCGCCGCCCGTTTCGTGACCTCAATATCTCGTCCATCGACCCGTCGCCGCAGCCCAAAGCCTTCTGGCCTTTCGCGGTGACTGTCCGCACGCCGTCGCCACAAGCCGCTTTCAACAGAGGGAGTTGTGTCTGTCAAGTTCTGCAAAAGCACTGAGCTTCATGGAGCCTTCTGGTTGAGCGGGGGTGGAGGTGTGGAGGCGGGGGCAGCGAGTCCCCGCCTCCACTCAACCCTGTAGTCACCCCCGGCCGCCTTCAGGCGGCGGGCTGTATATCGCGCAGTAGCTGCTTCTTGTGCTCTTTCAGCTCCTCCATGTTCAGATAGCGCGTCGCTTCCACCCAGTCCTCGTGGATCTCCACCGCCAGCGCTCGCACCAGCCGCAGGCAGCTCGCCGCGTTCGGGAAGATCCTCACCACCAGGGTCCGGCGTTTGAGCTCCTCGTTCAGTCGCTCCAGCATGTTCGTCGACTTCAGATGCTTGTGGTGCGCCTGCGGCAGACGGTAAAACGTCAGCGTCTCCTCGATCTGCTCCTCCACCCACTGGCACAATCTGGCGTAGCGCGATTCCCACTTCTTCAGCCATGCCGCCAGATCCTGCCGCGCCTCGGCCAGGTTGCGGCGGTCGTAGATCCAGCGCAACTCGGTCAGACAATCGTCGTCGGCCTTGCGCGGCAGATGGTCCAGCGCATTGCGCAGGAAGTGCACGTAGCACCGTTGCCAGGCGGCCTCCGGCACGACCTCGGCAATCGCACGCTTCAGGCCCGCGTGATCGTCGCTGACAACCAGTTCCACTCCGCGCAGCCCCCGCTGCCGCAGCTTCACCAGAAACTCGCGCCAGCTCGACGCGCTCTCCCGGTTGGCCAGTTCCACGGCCAGGATGCAGCGCCGCCCGTCCCAGTTCACCCCGATCGCCACCTGCACCGCCCGGCTCCGGATCACGCCGTCCTCGCGCACCTTTTCGTAGCGCGCGTCCAGGATCAGAAACGGATAGTCCTCCTCCAGCGGCCGCGTCGCGAACTTCTCCAGTTCCTCGTCCATCGTCTGGTTGATCCGGCTGATCGTCGAGGCCGAAAACTCATGCCCACATAGTTCCTCGGTGATCGCCTTCACCTTGCGCGTCGACACGCCCTGCACGTACATCTCGGCCAGCGCCCCGACCAGCGCCTTTTCGCTGCGCTGATAGCGCTCAAAGACCTCGGTCCGGAAGCGCCCTTGCCGGTCCTGCGGCACGCGCAGCTCAATGCGGCCGACCCGCGTCACCAGCCCACGGACATAGGAGCCGCTGCGATAGCCGGTGCGCATCGGGGTGCGCTCCGACCGCGCCGCACAGAGCGTTTCCTCCATCTCGGCATCCAGTACCTGCTGCACGACGCTCTGCACCAGCGCCTTCATGAAATCGGAGTCTTCCGCCATCACCGCTTTCCAGTCCACCCGGTTCGCGGTATCCTTCTTTCGGGTCATTGGTCCTTTCCTTCCTTCCGCTGCGATACGGATCAGAAAGGCTTACCATGGCCCTCTTTGCTTTTGCAGAACTCTTAGAACATAACCACAGAGGGAGGATGAGCGAGTCATCCGGTGGCCTGACCTCGGAGGGAAATGCCGGCTGAAGTTTGGTCGCACTCCAAGCTGACAACGCAAGCACGAGGATCACCCAGGCAGATCGCCTCACGCACTCATTACAGCACGGAGCGGCTTGTACGAAAGGGGCGATACCCAAGCGCGAAGATTCTCAGGCGGTCCCCGCCTCGGGTGTTTCCTCACTATCGCTGACTGGAGAGCACATCCTGCCAAATGGGCTATGATCTCCGGAAAGGATGTCATGAAGAAACAACACGCGATCACACTCTCCAGCTTGCTGGACCACTTGAAGGGGTTTGCTCCCGATTCAGAGGTCATCTTTGGAGACGGAGACTTGAGATTCTACAGAACAAAGTCAAGAGGCCCAAAGCTCGTTCAGATTGAGTTCTCCACCCTCTACTCCGTGAATCCCGGACAAGAGGAAACTCGTAACGCCGACGTGAAGGAGAGTTAGCCAGAGGAAGTACGCATAAAACCCGACAGCGACGGCGGACAGACTCTGATGAATTGCCACCTCTGAAGGTCCGTACCCAAATACGCCACCGAAAGCGGTAAAGCGGCCTAGCATTTCGAGGAGTCATCGTAGAAGCTCCACCGAGGAGAGCCCTCTTCTTAGGCGCTCAGAATTCCCGAGAAGCAGTCGAAAACCGATTGCAGCGCATCATCGCAACAAGGCTGAGCAGGTATGCTTGGGGTGGGCTGATCGAGGGAGAGGATCGAATCATGAAACTGCCCGCGGACTTCTCGAACCAGATGAAAAAGTATCCCCATACAGAGAACGACCACCGTTCGCATTGGGCATGCTCTGCCTTCTCCCGTGGGAGATGCACACGTCCGGACCAGCTACCCAACCGGTCCGGGTTGCGATTGCCGAGTGCGCGTGGGTGGCCAGCTTGGATGCGAAGCGGCACCCGTTCTGCTTCCTCGCTGGGATGGTCGCCGGCATTTGCGTAAGGTACTGGCTACCCCTGAAACCTGAACTCACGCATTCGAGGGGCAAGGACGGCAGGCACAGTATGGCTCCTTACAAAAAGCATCGTGAAAGCAAATCGGTACAGGCCCGCAATCAGCGATCGGGTCAACTGACGCGCGTCTCGGCGTGACCTACCTCGGCCCAGCTCTAGCCGGAAGCATTGCGAGGTGACGTGAAGTGTCCCGCTGCCCACCGACCCTACTGACGTTCTTCGTGGCAGGCGGTACAGTCCTGCCGGGCTTTCGCCGCAGTGTGGCACGCGATGCAGGATCGCATGTCGTGCGTTACTTCCCTGGTGATGACGTCGCGCTGGGGCACCGGGCCGTGGCAGGTTTCGCAGGCCGTTCCGGCTGACGTGTGCACGCGGTGGCTGAAGTAGACGTACGCCGGGAGCCGGTAGACACGGCCCCAGGGGAGGGGTTCCTTTGCCTTGGCGGCGGCGGTCAGCTTCTGGATGTCTGGACTACCCGTCTTTATTGTCCGATGACAGCTCATGCAGAACGACTCCGCCGGGAAGCCCATCGCTTCGCCAGGGTCCGCGTTCTTGTGGCAGGAGTTGCACTTCAGGCCCAACGCCAAGTGCGTCTTGTGGCTGTACGCAATTGGCTGCTGCTGGCCGTGGAGTCCCGCGGCCAGCAGCAACATGCCAACAATTTTCCAGGGCGACCGGGTCACTTCGGCGTCACGTGGATCAGCGCGCCGGGATTGGCGTCTTCCAGCATCCACAGTGAGCCATCGGGACCCTGTTCCACATCGCGGATGCGTTTGCCCACTTCCCAGCGCTCGGCTGTTTTGGCTCCGCCCTTGCCGTCGAAGAGGATGCGAGTGATCGACATTGATGCAAGGCCGCTGACGAAGCCGCTGCCGTCCCACTGCGGGAAGGTGCTCTTGCCGTGGTAGAACATCAGGTTGCCGGGGGCGATCACCGGCACCCAATAGAGCACAGGCTTCGCCAGGTCGGGCCGGGTGTCGGGGTTCGGAATCGGCACCTCGTCATAGTTCTTGCCGTAGGAGACGAGCGGCCAGCCGTAGTTCTTGCCTTTTTCAATCAGGTTCAACTCGTCGCCGCCGCGGGGGCCGTGTTCGACTTCCCACAGTTCACCGGCGGGCGAGAAGGCCAGGCCGTAGGGGGCGCGGAAGCCGCTGGCCCAGGTTTCGGCCGGCGTCTGGTTGGGTCCGGGGAAGGTGTAGGCGCTGACCGGCTGCGCTGTCTTGGCGAGTTCGGTGTTGCGCGGTGGATCGATCAATGGGATGGTCGCGGCGCCGGTCTTGCCGAAGTTGGGGTTGCCCGGGGCGGGCTTGCCATCCAGCGTCAGGCGTAGAATCTTTCCGACGGGCTGGTCGGGATCCTGTGCTGGCGTCATGCGCTGGCGATCGCCCACCGACATGTACAAATACTGACCATCGGCGGAGAAGGCGATCTGGCCGCCCGCCTGGCCGCCCTTGCCGCGAGGCATCTGGCGCCAGATCACTTCGAAATTCTCCAGCCGGGGGACGCGGCCCAGATTCAGCTTGGCGCGGGCCAGTGCCTGGCCTCCGCCGTAGTCGCCCGGTTCGATGTAGGTGATGTAGATGCGCTGGTCGGTAGCGTAAGTCGGCGAGAGGAAGACACCCAGCATGCCATTCTGACCTTGCCAATAGACGGGCGGCGTCCCGCTGAGGGCAGAGATCTTTTCCCCCTGGGCGGAGACCAGCCAGATGGGCCCGATCTTCTCGGTGACCAACATGCGGCCATCCGGCAGGAAGGCGATGCGCCATGGCAGTTCGAAGTTGGCCGTTGTGGTCATCTTGAACGGCAAGGTGGGTTCGGGTTTCTGTTCGCCCACGTTGACCTGGGCCCAAGCCGAAATGGCCGAGGTGAGTAGCAGTGCCGCTCTCGCCAGTTTCATCTTCATTCTCCTCGCTTCGCTTTCCTGATCATGTAGTTCCATTTGCCGGCCGCCCTCCGCGGTGAGCCGCCCGGGGCGGGAGTACGACTCAGAGACGCACCCGGTGCGATCGTGAGGCGTTCCGATCGATGCATACTCGCCTGGTTAATAAGCCGGAGACAAGTGTACGAGACGCTGTCGAGCGTACACTTCGGTTCAGATTAGCAGCTTCGTGGCTCATTTTGCTGTCGTGAGGCTTTGGGCGTTCCCTGGAGGCACAACGCGGGCAGCGGGATACAATCCCTCTCCCTTTGATGCAGGAAAGCGTGCCGCGGGCGCTGTAAACTCATGCGGGCGGCACTTGCCGGACCGTTTCTATTCCTTGCTTTCCTTAGATTTCCGCTCGATCAGGCGTTTGGTGAGGAGGACCAGCCCGAGGAGCTGCGTCCACTCGGACACGATGTTGCCAACTACCTGACCCCATTTGCCTTCGGAGTCCATCTTCAAGTAGAGGATGGTCCAGCCCCCGCCGGTGATCCCGAGAAAGATGGACAACGAATGATCCCGCAGTGTTTCCATGAGACGGCTGCGGAACCCGTGGTCCGGCTGTCTGCTCTCCGCGGACCCCACCTCGTAGAAGTACTTCGTGGCAATCACGGTTACCACCACGCCGGTCCAGTCGGCTATGGCGTTTCCGAAGTACGAACCACGGTGAGTCTGGGGGTCATTGACGAAATACAGGGCTAACCACAAAAGGAGAATCGCGATCGCGGTCAGGCTGAGTCCGTATTGCCTGAGGAATCCAGCCTTCGCGCGGGGCGCACTTTTCGCGGTCATACCGTCCAGTTTCCCATTGGGAGGCGGGCTGGAAAGGCGAGGGCGTGTGCGCGGCTACTTTGTCCTGCGGGTCCAGTGGAAGGTGGCGGACTGTTCCTTGCCCTGTTCCATGCTGAACCATTCCTGGTTGAAGTGGTTGGCATCCACGAAGCTGACCGTGACGTGGCGGATGTGGTCGGCGTCCGGTTTCGCCAGATTGGTGATATCGGTGAAACGGAAACGGATGGATTTTCCATCCGGGTCCGCTCCGGCGGCCCGCATGCGCGGCTGATTGCCAGCGCTGCAATAGTGCGTCGCCACGAAGGCTGCTCCGTCGCGATGGTAGATGGTGACCATGTCGGGCTCCGGCGCAGGCATCTTCCAGGTTTCCATGAGGGCATGGCCTCCAGAGATCACCATGTAGGTGAGCTTGAGCGGCCGGCCGCCTTGCGTGCCCTCCCACTCACCGGCGAGCGCAAGCAGTTTCTTCCAGGGATCGTCGCCGGGCGCCCCGGCGGCAGGTGACAGGAGGGCCAGCAGAAGGGCCCACGGCAGCAAGCGGGTGAGCATGGCAGCATCATAACCCAGGGCCGCCGGCCGCGAAACGGCAATTGCTCTCCCCGGTTACTGTGCGTCCTTCGTCGCCCGGATAGCCGCCACGAAGGACTCGATGGCGGAGCGCAACAGGGCGGACAGTTCAGGATTCGCCAGGATCTCGTCCGCGGAGAACGGCTTACCCGTGGGGTTCAGGGTGACGGAGGCTTCCGACACCACGTTCGCGGACATGACCGTGAGAGTTTCCAGCAGAGATGCCTGCGCATAGGTTCCGCGGGGCGAAGCATTGAAGAGGGTAACCGGTTTGCCAACAAATTCGGACCCGCCCACCACCCAGTCCAGTGCATTCTTCAAGGAGCCGGGGACTCCGTGGGCGTATTCGGGAACGGAGAACACAACGCCATCGCAACTCCGCAGGCTCGAGCGCCAACCGGTGACGCCTGGCTCCGCCTGCTCGCCGTCGTGGTCGGGGTTGAAGTGGGGCAGCGCGCCAAGCCCCTCGTAGATCAGCATGTCAATCCCGGGTGGGCACAGCGTGACCGCCGCCCGGAGCAACTCTTTGTTCGAGGAGTTCGCGCGGAGGCTGCCGGATAGCGCAAGGATTCGAATGGGGTGGAGACTCATGTTGGATCAGCTGCCTAGCCAGGACGGGCCGCGGACGAAGGCGTCGCGGGTTCTGTGCCTCTATTGGATGCCCCTTGGCCCGCTGGATTCGGGAAATTCCGAAGCCGCCGCAGGGCCACCATTGCGTATGCCGTTCTGCGTCGCTTTTATTCCTGGCCTTGCCGTGCGGGGTAGAGGGAAAGTGAGTGCGGCCAGGCCTCTACTCGGGCGTCGTGAAGAAGCGATAGACGGCGCGGGCCGCTTCAGCCAGGGTCTTCTCACGGTCTGCTTCCTCGCGCGGGGAGAGCTTCAGGAAGACGCTCAGCAGAATGTTGCCTTGGTCTCCGGGCAGGACGATGCCGCCTGCATCGCTGGTGCAGAGATTCGTTTTGTCCTTTGCCCCGCAGGTGGCGGGAAGATGCCAGACCCGCACGTCCGCGGGGAGCAGCGCCTTCAGGCGTTGTGGGCTCTGACTCGCCTCCGAGAGCCACGTCAGCAGGAGTTCCGCGGGCTTGGGCTTGAGGAGCATGCGGCGGTGGACCAGAGTGAGAAGCGCCGTATAGGCTTCCGGCGTGGTGGAATCTCGAGGGTCCGCGGCTATGGCCTGGGGGCCGAGTTTCTCGAGGTCGGCGCGCATTTCCTTGGTTGTGCGATCGACGCGGAGGCCATCCTTGACCAGACGCTGCATGGTGGAGGTGAGGGGCTGCGGGCCGCCTGACAACGTGAGCAGAACGTCGCTGGCGCTGGCGTCATTCTCAGCGATGGCATAGCGGAGCAGTTGACCAATGGTAAGGACGGCGCCTTCGGGATAGCGGTCGCGGATGGGGCTGTGGCCCGAGACGTAGGAGCCGGGTTCCACCCGCACCCACTTGCGGAAGGGCAGGAGGCCCGCTTCCATCAGGGCCATGGTGCGGATGGCGACGGGCAGGTGGGCGAGTTCGGCCAGGGGGAAGCGGTCCGTCGCGCGCCAGCCGATGCGCAGGTTCTTTTCCGGGCAGATAGCAGCTAGACCGAGCTGGCCTCCGGACTCCTGCTCGATGCGCGTCAGCTCGGCGGCCAAGGCCTTGCTGGCAAGCGATTGGACACCGCTTTCCTGGCCGAAAGCCGCGGCGGCGAGCAACAGGAGGAGGGCCGGACGGATCATTTGCGGACCGGCGGCGGACTGAAGACGACGAGGACGACCAGCGGGTCGACCCCAGTGTTATGGATGCCGTGTAGGACGCCGGCGGGCGCGAGGATGAGGTCACCCGCGGTCACGGCCGAGAGTTCTTCGCCCAGTTGGACTTCTCCGGCTCCGTCGAGGACGACGTACATCTTGTCCTGGTCGGCATGGGTATGAGCCTGGTGCTGCTGCCCGGGCAGCAGGCAGTTCAGCCCGGCGTAGAGATGATCCGCCGCGGCCAGTGAGACCTTGCCCATCCTGTCTGGAGAAAACTGAGCCTGGCCGGCGGCGGCACGAACGATAGTTCCTTGCGACATTCTTCCTTTTGATGCGCTACGCGCCGGCTGGGGTACCGTCTCAGACGCGGGCGCCGGACATTTCCGCCACCAGACGGAAGAACGCTTTCTTGCGATCGGTATTGATGCCCCAATTCACGGGCGGGCACTGGTAGCCGTCGGCGTAGTCGCTGGCGCCGGGGTCGAAGTAGCCCCAGGAGGCTCCGGCCGTTATCGCGGCCACGAAGTTGTTCTCGGGTTTGTCGAAGTCGAAGTGGTCGTCCTCGTTGAAGACGATGGGCATGGGCCGGTAGCCCTCCACGCGGCGGGCCTGCTCGACCATCTGGGTGATGCGTTTGGGATCACGGACGCCGTTGCCGTGCATCAGGAGGAAGTCGGCTTCCTTCACAACGTTCGAGTGGGGGATGGAGCCGCCATTGAAGCTGGCGCTGACATAATGGCGCAGCCCGGCCGTGGTGATGGATTTGGCCAGGGCGATCAATTCATGGATGCGCGGAGCCTGGATGAGCGGCTGCTGGTAGCTCCGGTTGTCGCACTCGTTGGCGATTTCCACCAGAACGTGCCAGTGGCCACCGCGCTGGAGAAACCGAATGGTCTCGCGAACCGCCTTGCGCACGGCGTCTTCGTTCGCCAGGTATTCGTCCTGGCCAAAGTAGAAGATGCCCAGGATCACAGCCATGTTCATGGACTTGGCGTTCTCGAGGATCCGTTGCAGGCGGGCCATGTAGGCGGGCTTGAGCGAGCCATCGGGGGCAATGGCGCTGTTGCGCCAGGGTTGTTCCTTCGAATAGCCCTGGGGACTGCCTCCCTGGAGGTTGAGCGTGATGCCGAGCAGTCCATGTCTGCGCCACTGCGGCATGGCCGCGAGGAACTCGTCGGTATTGCGATTGGGATCCCACTTGCCGGTGTCGGGATAGGCCCATCTGGAGACGGTTTGCGGGTTTTCGTCGTCGAAGATGCCCTGTACCACGCGCGAGTTCAGCAACAGGCCCTCAATGGAATGGCCCTTCCAGACACGGCCCGCGTAGGTGGCTCGTCCGTTGAAGTAGAACTTGTCCGCTTTGATCTGGATGTGGCTGACGTTGGCGGCCTTCTGGACGGGTATTTGGGTCGCCAGAGCGGCCGAAAGGAATTCGCGGCGAGAGGACATGAGCTGACTACCTCGTGGAGTGTCAGAACGATCGTACGCCCATCGACACCAGGTCATCCACCTTCATGGTTTCCTTGACGACGTAGGGTTCGCCGTACTTGGCTCCGATCAGGTTGCCGTAGTAGCGGGCGATGGACCGCAAGCGGTCGTGGATCTCTTCCTTTTTGGGGAAGAGGCCGGCCCCTTGGGCGGTTTCGCCGTACTGGGATTCGTAGGCGAAGAGGGATTCCATGCGGCGTTCGAAGTAGGGCGTGATGTCCATGACAAACGACGGAGCCACGGTGGCGTAGCTGGACGCATAGACAACTTTGAAGGGCCGGTGCGGTTCGGCCAGATCGTCCATCTTGCGGATGCCGGAGAGGAAAGCAGCCTCAAAGCCGAGAATGGAGGCCACGTAGTGGTCGGGGTGGCGGGCTTCCCAGTAGGGGAGGATCAGCACTTTGGGCTTCAGCCGGCGGATGACGCCCATCAGGGTCATGCGCAGCGGGATGCTGTTCTCCAGCCGGGCATCGGGCATCTGGAGGTTTTCGCGGAAGTCCAGACGCAGGATGGAGGCGGCTTTGCGAGCCTCTTCCATGCGGAGTTCGGGTGAGCCACGAGTGCCCATGTCGCCGGCGGTGAGATCGAGCGCGCCGGTGACATAGCCCATCTCGGCCATCTTCAGCAGGGCGCCGCCGCAGGTCTGTTCGATGTCGTCGGGGTGGGCGGCAATGGCCAGCACATCGAGAGCGGGCGCGTTTTCCAGGTCGAGCAGGGGTGGGTAGAACATTTACCAGAGCAGGTCGCGACGCTGGCGGTAGAGGTCGCGTGTTTTGAAGAGATGGATGAGCGCCATGCCGGCCAGGAAGCCACCGACGTGGGCGAAGAAAGCGATGCCGCCGCCGCGCGACTGGACGTCGGAGATGGCTCCGAAGCCGCTGAAGAATTGGAGGGCGAACCAGTAGAGCAACACCACGTAGGCGGGCAAATCAAAGGAGAAGATGATGATGAACCAGCCGATCATGGTGATGCGCGCGTGCGGGAACTTCACCATGTAGGCGCCCATGACGCCGGCGATGGCGCCGCTGGCGCCGACCATGGGGATGCGCGAGTCAGGGTTGATCAGGTACTGGCCCATGGCTGCGGCCACACCGCAGAGCAGATAGAAGACCAGGAAGTTCATGCGGCCCAGGATGTCCTCGATATTGTCGCCGAACACCCATAGAAACAACATGTTACCCAGCAGATGCATCCACCCGCTGTGGAGGAACATGGAGGTGAACAGGGTGATCCAGCGGAAGTGATCGGGCACGAAACCGAGGACGGCGATGAGGTCGTTGCGGGTAAAGGGGTCGAAGGAGAGCTCGAACAGGAACGCGAGCGCGTTCAGGCCGATGATGAGGGTGGTCATCACCGGCTTGGAGAAGCTGCGCTGCGAATCGTGAATCGGGATCATTCGCTCAGATCCGGTAAGCCTTGAACTCCGACTTGGTGCGGCGCTCACCGCGGGCGATGAGAGCGCGGGCTTCAGATTCCGGTGAAATGCCGCCGCGGGCGCCCATGGCCGTGCAATTCAGAGCAGCCATTGCGTTTGCAAACTCCAGAGCTTCACCAATTTCGAAGCCTTTCACCACAGAGTAGCAGAAGGCTCCGTGGAAGACGTCTCCGGCACCGGTGGTATCCAGGCAGTTCACGACGAAGGCGGGGGAGTAGACGAAGCGGCCGCCGACGCGGGCCAGCGCTCCGTGGGCGCCCAACGTCATGGCCGCGACCTTCATACCAAAGGAGTCCTGCAGCAGGGTGAGGGCCTTCATGGGATCGGCCTCGCCGGTCCAACGTTCCGGGAATTCGCTGGAGGTGATGAGGTAGTCGACATTGGGCAGGACGTTCTCGAAACCTTTGTAGAGGGTGTCGACGTCGACGGTGACGGGGATGCCGTGTTGCCGGGCGATGCGGGCGGCATGGGCTACGGCCGGCGTGTCGTGGCCATCGATGTGGAGCAGGCGCGCGCAGGTGATCATCTCCGGCGTGATCTCGTCGGGCTCCAGCCGCAGGCAATCCGACCGGCTCCAGAAGACGGTTCGCTCGCCGGTGGTCTGATCGATGAGGATGTAAGCGGACTGATTCGGGCAATTGACGCGGCGTTGGACGTGGTCGAGGTTCACGCCAGAGCCCTCCAGGCTTTGCCACTGGATGTCGCCACGCTGATCGTCGCCGATGGTGCCGATGTACTTCGCCTTGAGGCCCAAGGCGGAGCAGCAGACCATGGCACTGGCCACCTGGCCGCCGGGGCTGAACATCTCGTCCAGAAAAGGCACCTTGCCACCGTAGGCGGGGAAGTGCGGAATCACGATCATGGTGTCGGTGGCATTGAGTCCGACTCCGACGACATCGAACTCCGGCGCGGCGCTCATTGGAGGCCCTCCAGGAAGTTCTGCATCGTGCGGGCCAAAGCGTCCGTGGGTTTGGTGATATTTGTCATCTCGGTAATGTGGCTTTCGCCAGGGATATAAACCAGTTCCGACCGGAGGCCGGCCGATTTCAGCGCATCGTGGAACTCGACCGCCTGCTGGGGGAGCGTCGCGTAGTCCCACTGGCAGTAGGTGACCAGAAAAGGAGGCAGGCCGGAGCGAATCTGTTTCAAAGCCGATGCGCCGCGCAACACATCGGGATCGGAGCCAAAGACAGCGGAATTCGTGGAACCTTCCAGTGCCGTCAAGTTGTACACACCGCTGAGCGCCAGAACAGCGCGGATGTTGCGGGCGTCCAGGCCATAGGTGGCGAGCCACTGTGGATTGGTGGCCAGTAGAGCCACGAGGTGGCCGCCGGCGGAGTGGCCGGCCACGACAATTCTGGCCGGATCGCCGCCGCGCGCCGCGATGTTCTTCACGGTCCAGGCGAACGCGGCGGCGACGTCCTCGATATGTCCGGGGTGCTTCACCTTTGGCGAGAGGCGGTAGCTGGGCACTACCACGATGTAACCCGATTTGGTGAAAAGGTTCCCGAAGAACGGGTACTGTTTGCGGTCGCCGGAGCGCCAGGCTCCGCCGTGGACAAAGAACAGCACCGGCGCATTCGCAGCCAGCCCTTCCTTCTTGTAGATGTCGAGTTTGTGCTTCTCCGCGTCTTCCGCCGCGCCGGCGGTGTACTCGATGTCCTTTTCGACGCCGATGCCGGGGTCGAGGGTCTGATTGGGCAGACCTACCTTGGAGTAGTCGGGCTTTTCCGTACGGATTGCGTTTGTGTAGATCCAGGGACGCTGTTCGCCATCGACCTCCAGCCACGCCTCGGCGCGGTAGGAACCGGGCGCGGCGGCGACGTAAGAGAGAAGAGCGCCCTTCTGCTCGAACACCACCTTGCCCTCATAGAAGATCTTCCAGTTGGCGGCGATGGGCGAGCGCAGCACCAGGCGGGTGGTGCCGGCCAGGGGAATTGCATCACCCATCTCATAGACACCTAAGTTATTGGTGGCAATGAAGTAAAAGCCGGCCGGATCACAAAGCCAGTCGTGAGAGACATAGGCGCGGCCGGCGCGGAGGGAGGCGATTACCGACTCTTCCGTCAACTCACGAGCCAGGATGTGCGTGACCACGTTGCGGAAGGCGACAGGGTAGGGGTCGAGCACCAACTTGCCGCCGTCCAGGACCTGGTTCTGATGGGCGTCGTTGGCAGCGATCCCGGTGAACGGCCGCGTGGACGTGATGCTGTCCCAACGGGCGAAGATCTCCGGCCAGTAGTCGCACCCCGCCCCAAAGGCTTCGTCGGGAAACTGTTTGAAGATCTGGGCCAGCGCCTGAAGTTGCGCGGGCGACGAGGCGGCTGTTTTCAGGTAAGCGATGAGGTCGGTATCGTCCTCGGCGTCGGCGTGACGGTTGTAGATCTCCATGCCGTCCCAGCCTTCGGCGGAAGCATTGAGTTCACCCTCGGGGTGGGAGTGGAAGCGGACACCGGGCGCCGGCGACGGGTAGATGAGTTCGTGTTTGCCGCCATTTTCGGCGCCCGCCAGAAACAGGACGCCGTCACGTAACCCATGCCAGGTGGCGGGTTGGGGGCCGCCGTGGTCGCTGAGCATGACGACGCGGATGCCGGTCTGTTTGGCCGCGGCCAGAACCTCGGCGCGTTTGCCCAGGGTGTGCGGCGCGTCCTCGGCGTGGACGTGCAGGACAGCGGGGAAGTCCTGATAGACGCCGATCGGGGGACCCGGCTTGCGTTCGCGGGCAAATTGCATCCGGGCGGCATGGACGGCCGCCAGGCGTTCCGGAGAGAAGCGTTCAACGGTAGTGTATTTGCGGCCGGGCTTCAGCGGCGGCTGGGCGCTGACTGCGCTGCCCACCGATCCTCCCACCAGGAGGAGGAGCAGCGCGGAACAAAAGCTCATGAATGGAGGATAGCGCGAGCGGCGGTCACTTCTGTGGCAGGTCGTACAGGTAAATGGTGTAGGGGTGGCGATGCACCTCCACCTTCTCCACCTTGGACGGCTTCCAGCCCTTGATCTTGAACTCCAGGGAGACCACGCGGGAACCGGGCTTGAGCTCCTTCTCGAGCTTCGGGCGCAGTTGCTCGTTCGCGTCGGTCATCAGGTAGAGCGATACGACATTGGCGGAAGCTACGTCGACGCTCATCATGTCGCCTTCGATCACCTTGACCTGATCCTGCAGCCCTTGGGATTCGGCGGATTGCTGCACTCTCCTGACCAGCGTGGGCGAGAGCTCCACGCCGACGGCCTTAGCCCCGAAGGTGCGGGCGGCGGAGAACAGAATCCGTCCATCGCCGCAGCCGAGGTCGAAAAGGGTCTCTCCATTCTTCAACTTGGCGATCTCGAGCATCTTCTCGACGATGGGCTGGGGGGATGTGACGTACGGAGCCAGTTTCTTCGGCTCCATGGCGCGCGGCGGCGGCTGCAGAGCGGAGGCCGACTGCAGGACCAACGCGGCCAGGATGGCGGGCCATGCCCGTCTCCATGAATTAATGTAACGCTGCCTCATTGAAACCCCTGGACGACGACGCGGTATGAGCACTCTTCCCTGCCTTGAATTTTACTATCTTCCCCACCATTTCAGTGACCGCGAACCAAAGATCGCGCGGCCGGCTGATGGTGAATTCCTGTCCCTTGAAGTACCGGATCGCCTGGCCGATGCTGTCACGCCAGGGCGTCAGGTGAGGATACAGGTTGTAGTTCATGTAGAACACGGGGTAATCCGGATCCACGACTTTGAGGGTGTCGGCGGGGACGTTTTCGGCCAGCATCACCTTGGGGCCAGCAAAGATCAGGGCGTCGGGAGACGACCCGTCATGCTTGAACTCGGACTGGATCAAGTCGCCCAGGAATCCCGTTTCGCTGTTCTTTTGCTGCAATTTAGCCAGATTGACCCGGCCCAACTGCAGCCCCTTCAGCGCCTCGCCGATGGCGGGGAAGTCGATATGATCGGTCGAGTCCTGACGGTACAGCACTCTCTGTTCCTGTAAGTTGAAGGCGACAATGGAAAATTTCGCGATATGCGGATCGCGCTGGATGCTGCGGAGAATGGACACCAGAGCCGTGGTATCGGCCGGCTGCAGAGTGGAGGCGGCGGAGTTCTGCGGGGCAAAATTCACCAACACCTTCACCGACACCAGCGATTCGGCGGAGGAACGGTCTACCGGAGGTTCGTCGAGAAACTCTTCCTTGTCGCTGGCGGCTATGTCGTTGGCCGCCATGCTCATGGTGACGGCTTTGTCCTTCACCGGCAGCGTAGCCTCGGAATCCCAGAAACTGGCGCACACGCGTTCTGAGCGGTCGCGCATCAGCCAGTCGACCTGGTATTGGCCTTCGCCGAGATCGAAGGTTCCCTGCAAGTAGGCGTCCCCTTTGGCGTCCGCGTCCACGGACGGCACCCGGATCTTCTGTGAGAAGTATACGGGCTCTTCCTTCTTCTCGTTGGACGTGACACGGAACAGGATGGTTAACAGGTTTTCCGAGCCGGAGAGCTCGCGCAGAGGGACGGAGATGTCATAACCGGAGTGGAACTTGAGATCGAAGCCGAGCACAGGCTTCGTGGGAGTGACGACGCAGGGAAGATCCTTGCGCGGCTCGCGGGCTTCCAGAACGGCCAGATCGCTATTGACCAAGCTGGGACCGCCATTGGCCCCCTTCATGACTGTCTGCGAGCGCAGCTCCAAAGGCAGCCACAGAAGTACTCCTATCGCCCCGAGGGCAACACTCGTTCGACAGCCACTATGCCCGTTGCGCATGGCCCCGCCGTTCCCTATTAAATTCTATGCCCGAAAGCCCGCCGGCGCGCCCGGGCGGTGGAGCTTGCGGTCCATAAGATATAGATCGCATGATGACGCGTTTGGCTACAGAGATCAACCGATCAATTCTCTTCGCTCCGCCGAATGGGCCGGAATTGTTGTGGTACTCTGCGTGAGTATGGCTAGCCGAAGTGTAAACAAGGTGATCCTGATCGGGCACCTGGGCAAGGACGCGGAGACGCGCTTCACGACGAGTGGAGTGTCGATGTCCCGCTTCACCCTGGCCACGAACCGCCGGGTGAAAGACAACCAGACTGGTGAATGGAAAGACGAGACCGACTGGCACAACGTGGTCGCGTGGCGTCAGGAGAATCTGGCGCAGTACCTCACCAAGGGTAAGCAGATCTACGTGGAAGGCCGCCTGCAAACGCGGAGCTACGAAGACAAGGACGGCGTGAAGAAATACTCCACCGAAGTGGTGGCGGAAGAGATCTTTCTGCTGGGCGGCCGTGGGGAAGGCACGGGCGGAGCGGATTCAAGCTGGGGCGAAGCGTCGCAGCGCGGGCCTGTTTCCCAACCGCGGCCTCGCAGTGCGCCAGCCGTTGCTCCGGCCAACGAACCCGACTTTGGCGGCATCTCGGACGACGACGTCCCGTTCTAGAACCGCGCCGAGGCGCGGAGTCACATCGAGGGTCCTGAGCGGGTTGTGCTCACCGCTCAGGATGCCTGGAGATTCGTTCCCACCGCTCGCTGTCCGCCCGCAACCCACTGATTATTATGGACAAGGTTCGCGTTTTTGACGGCGGGCATAGTCCGATCAATCGATCCCCAAGTCATCCACGATGCGCGCGTCCCTGTTTGTTCGGAGACCTGGGATCACGGTGAGGGCGACGAAGAGCTCAACTATGTTGAGGCCCACGACCGAATCTCCTGCTCCTGACGATGCCGGCGCCGCGGCAGACCGGACCGTCAGAGCCTCCATAAGAATACTGCGAAAGAGCAGAACCCGCCCAACAGGGCCACCCAGCCCCACAGGCGCGCTGGTGTCAGCTTCCACCACATGTAGAGCCCGGTGGCGATCCACAGCAGGAAGCCGAGACACACCACGTCCACCAGCACGCCCCAGAGCTTGTTCAGGAAGTCGGCCTGTTCGAACCCGCCTCGCGCATGAAGGCCGGTGAGAAAGTGGTCGAAGCGGAAGCGGCGATCTTCGGCGACCAGGCGCTGTTCGCGGATGTAGTACTTCACCTGCGTGGAGCGCAGTGATGTGTAGATGTACACGTTCAACTGGTCCGGGCTCTGGCGGTAGACCCCGAAAGAACCAGTCAACTCGTTGTCCTTCATGATGCGGGCGCCGACGGCTCGCAAATCGCCGGTGTCGGGCACCTGGATCGCGTAGGTCCGGTCAAACCGCGGGTTCCAAAGCGGCAGGCCTGTCGCTTTGTCGCGGTCGTCGAAAAACTGGCCGTGACTGAAGAACAGGGAACTGACCCCGTACATCAGAAACCACGGCAGCAACGCCATGGCCAGGTAGAGATGCGTGCGCCGGTTGAGGTGGCTGAAGGTCATATCGTCACCAGGAACAAGGCAAACAGCGCCGTGCCGCCCAGTGCGAAGAGCGCTCCGGTCCGGCGGGTCAACTTCATCTCCCACCACATCCAGAGCCCGGAGAGCACCCAGAACACCATGACGGCAATGAACAGATCCACCGAGACGGCCCAGGCGTCCTCCAGTGCGTAGTCGTGCTGGTAGCCGCGACGGCGGTGCATGCGCTCCAGGAATCCGCGCGATTCCCACGGCACTTTCTCGATGGTCAACTTCTTCGACGCCGGCTCGTAAGTAAGGCGGCGCGGGGTGATGGGGTCCAGCCGCTGGATGATCAGGGCATCGTCCTTCATGCGCCGGTTGGCGTTGAAGGCGCCCTCCATGTTCTGACTCTGGAGGATCTGGCGAGCCATCTGTTTTGCGCTGGCGCCTTCGGGGAAGGCCGCGTCGTAGGCCATTTCCCGTTCGAAGACCGCGGGCTTGGGCGGCCCACCGTACAGATCCTTGAACCACTCGCGATGGTTCATCACGAACGTTGAGGCCGTGTACATAAGGACCCAGGGCGTGAGAAACAGCGCCAGGTACATGTGTGTGCGGCGCAGGACCTTGGAGAACATATGGACGAGAGTCTACTACGGAAGACACAGACCCAGAGAACCTCGAAGGAGACAATCCTGGCACAACTTCCTCGCATGGTAGAATCGCGGACATTAAGTAATGGGGACCGGATTGGGTATTCGCGGCACGTCCGTTCGTATTGGCTTGTTCGTGGGAGCCCTAGTGGCGGTGTGCCCTGTCGTCACCGCGCAGTATCAGGACGCCCTGACGGCCGCGCCACAGCGCTACAAGCTCGCTTTCGAGAATCAGTTTGTGAGGCTCATCCGAGTCGGCTCGGATCCGGCCACGGCTACGGCCATGCACACGCATCCCGGCTATCCCATGATGCAGGTAGCCTTTACCGACATTCATTCGGTGACGACCAGCTCGGACGGCACGACCCGCGAGGCCCATCGCGAAGCCCGCACGGCTCGTTATTCGCGCGGCGGCCGGGCGATGGCGCACGCCACCAGACAACTGACCAGCGCGCCCAGCCGATCCATGCGAATCGAGTCGAAGTTGAAGGCAGATCCGAGCATCGTGCCCGGTCCGCCGCTGCAGGACTCCCACTTCGCCGTGGAACAGGACAACCCCGACTTCCGGGTAACCCGCGGCAAGTTCCCGCCCGAGGAAAAGCCGCGCCTGAAGCTCAGCCTGACTCGCCCGGCGGTGATCGTCTTCTTCGGCAAGCAGAAATGGCGCGTCCGCGACGACCAGGGACATCGCAAAAACTCGACATTCGAGGATGGTGACTTCTTCATCCAGTCTCCGGGTCACTTCTGCCTGGAAAAGAAACTGACCGCCTCAGAAGCCGAAATGCTCGTAGTAGAGCTCAAAGGCCGGGCCGAGTAGCGGTCTACTCGTCGCGCAACACCTGCACGGCCTTGGTTCGCGCCGCCTTCAACGCCGGAATTCCGCACGCGGTTGCGCACA
The DNA here is from genome assembly GCF_963665245.1 of uncultured Paludibaculum sp. Taxonomy (NCBI): domain Bacteria; kingdom Pseudomonadati; phylum Acidobacteriota; class Terriglobia; order Bryobacterales; family Bryobacteraceae; genus Paludibaculum; species uncultured Paludibaculum sp. Next base: position 1,550,596 of record NZ_OY762269.1, on the reverse strand, counting down.
GGCCGAACAAGGCGACCGCCACCGTGCCATAGACTGCCGGATCCGCGGCCTTTACCTCAAACAGTAGGCTCTCCACCGCGCGACCACCCACCCAGGCCAACACCAACCCCACGGCGAGACCGGCAGCCACCGGAACCAACCCACGGCCCAGCACCAGACCGAACAGCCGGCCGCTCTGCGCACCCAGGGCAACACGGATCCCGAGTTCCGTCCGGCGGCGCTCCACCCAGTAAGAGACGACCCCGTAGACGCCCAAGGCGGCCAGCAACAACGCAAACGCGGCGAAGCCCAGCGCCAGCATGGCCTGGAAGCGCCGCCGGGCCACGGCTTGGTCCACCAGTCCATCCATGGTTACGAGCTGCGCCACGGGTACCTCCGCATCCGCTTCATGCACGGCCCTGCGAATGGCTCCGGCCATCTGCAATGGGTCGGTTGCCGTGCGGATCATGAGCACGGCTCGCGATCGGGACTGCTGCCAGTGTGGCAGGTAGGCCATCATCACCGGTCCGGACTCCAATTCCACGACACGCGTGTCCTTGACGACACCCACTACTTCCGCCTTGGGCGAGGAGGGGCCGCCGCTCTGCACCAACCGCCCCAGCGGATTCAGTCCAGGCCAGAGCTTTTTGGCCGCGCCTTCGGAGAGGATGATGACCTTGCGCTCCCGGTCGGCCTCGGAGAAGGGGCGGCCTACCAGCAGATCCATGCTGAGCGTCTGGAAATAGTCCGGACTGATGAAGCGCATATTGGCCAGCGGCCGCTGCAGCATGGGCCGGATGTCACCCTCCACAGAGAGCGGATTCACCCACACCTGGCCGCTCAGCGGCATGTGGCTGAGCAGTGCGGCCGACTCGACGCCCGGCAGCGTGTGAACCTGAGCCAGCAGCTTGTCGTAGAAACGGGTTCGAGTCGCGGTCTCACCGTATTTCGAGGACGGCAGCACCACCTCCGATGCCAGCACGCGCGCCGTCTGGAAGCCCTTGTCCACAGTCAGCAGGTGGAACAGGCTGGTGCTGAGCAGTCCGGCGAAGATCAACAGTGTCGCTCCGAGTGCGGTCTGCGTGCCCACCAGAATGGCACGCACCCGGGCACTGGCACGGCTCTCGGTGGTGGTGTGGCTGCCGGCCTTCAACGATTCCTGCGGGTCGACGGAAGCCAGCCGCCAGGCGGGCAGCATGCCGAAAGCGGCGGCAGTCAGGAGGCTGACGGCGAGAGCGAACAGAGCGGTCTGCCAATCGACGGAGATCTCGTCGACACGCGGCAAGTCCACGGCGGCGCGGTTTACCAACAGCCGGACCGCGGCCCAGGCCAATCCTAGCCCCAACAGGCCGCCAGGCAAGGCCAGCAACAGGCTCTCGCGCAGGGCCAACCGGACGAGACCGGCGCGGTCGGCGCCCATGGCCAGCCGGATAGCGACCTCCCGGCCGCGGCCGGCGCCGCGCACCAGCAACAGATTTGCCAGGTTGACGCAGACGATCAACAACACGGCGCCCACCGCGCCTAGGAGCATCAACAGGCCACGGCGCGAATCGCCGACGACGAGCTCCTGCATGGGGCTCACGAGGGCCGTCAGTGTCAGCTTTTCGCCGGAATCGTGTACGATCTGCGCCTGTACAGCATTGATCTGATCGGTAGCCTGTTTGACGCTGGCGCCGGGCTTCAGACGCGCGAACGCGGCGTAATTGAACTCGGCCATCGGAGAGATGTCGGCCCGGTTGATGAACTCGGGACGCAGCAGATCGAGTTCCGTAGGCAACCCTTCCAGCGCTCCCCACTTTGCGCCCTTGGGGAAACGGAAGGAGGCAGGCAGCACGCCCACCACGGTGTGGGGTAGGCCGTCCAGGGTGATGGTGCGGCCCACCAGCGCGGGGTCGGCTCCGATGCGGCGCCAGAATGCGTCGGCCAGTACCACCACGCGATTGCGGCCCTTCGTGTCCTCCTCCGGCAGGAAATCACGACCCAGCCGGGGTTGGACCCCGAGAACCTTCAGAAGTGAGGGGGAGACCGACAGCACAGTCAGTTGCTGCGGCTCACCGGAACCGGTGAGGTTCAGCGTGGTTCCGCGCATCAGCGCAGCGCCCTGCAGCGAGGAGCAGCGGTCGCGCCAGGCCTCCACGTGGAGAGCGTTAGCGGGCAGCGCAGGATAGAGATGGGACAGCTCCTTGATACTCTCGCGGATCACCACCAACTGGCCCGGATCGCGATAGGCGAGTGGCTTCAACAGCACTCCATTCACGATGGAAAACATGGCTGCGGTGCCGCCGATCCCCAAGGCGAGAGTCAAGATTGCGATCACCGAGAACGCGGGGGTGCGCCACAAAGACCGCGCGCTGAACCGAAGTCCACGCCATAGCTCGTCCACTGCAATTCTCCTTCAAAGTTGTAACGAATGATGGCAACGGATGTTATGCAAAAACTGTGTAAACTCGCGGCTCGCCTGAGGCCTCCGTTAATCTGGAGTCATGGCGTCAGCTAAGTTCCCGAATGAGCCGGAAGCCTTGATCGCGGTGGGACCTGATCTGGAGTTGCGAGCCTTGGACGCGAGCCACGCAGAGGAGATCTACACGGCGGTGGAGGCCAATCGCGACCATCTGCGGCAGTGGCTGCCGTGGGTGGACTTCAGTCACTCGCCGGCCGACTCATTAAAATTCCTGCAGGATATGGAGAAGAAGCGCGCGGCCGCGCAGACGCTGGTTTACGGTATCTGGCCCGCGGGGGGCGCACTGGCGGGCGTCATCGGATTGCACGATGTTGATCTGACCAACGGCAATCTGCAAATAGGCTACTGGGTGGCGAAGTCACAGGCAGGCCGGGGCCTCGTCACACGCGCCTGCCAGGCAATGCTCCGATTGTCGTTTGAGACCTTGCAGATGGAACGGGTTGAGATTCGCTGCGCCACCGGCAATGAGCGATCGTGCGCGGTCCCCCAGCGCCTTGGGTTCCAATTCGAGGGCATTTTGCGTCACTGGCAGAAGCTGAACGGTGTGTATGTGGATATGCGCCTGTACAGTTTGCTGTCGGCGGAGTATCGCGCCTCAGCCTAGAATGTCGAGCGCCGCCTGCAGCTCGCTGAGCGCGTGCCCGTCACCTGTACGACGCGCCGCCTCGATGCCATCGCGGTAGAAGCCACGAGCCGCATCTTCCTGGCCCAGTTCCTCGCTGGCACGGCCGGCCTGGTAGTAAGCGGCGACGTAGTTGGCATCGCGAGCGAGCAAGTCCCGCAGTTCGTCGACGGCCTGTTGCCAGTCCGAGGCGCCCAGGTATTCCATGCACAACATGAACCGGATCCGGCTGTTATTGGGATCCTGAGCCACCAGGGCGCGAACGGCTTCCAGTCTGGACATATCTCCCATGCTACCTTTCTTTCATGGAAGGCCGTCCCGTCCGTGAGTCCGCCAGCGAACTTTCTGAGTTCGCCCTACCCATCTATGCCAATCCGCTGGGCAACCTGTTAGGCGGGCGCATCATGCATCTCGTCGACATGGCCGCCGCCACGGCCGCGATGCGTCACGCGCGCGGCCCGGTGGTGACCGCCTCGGTCGACTACATGACCTTTCTGTTTCCTATCCAGATCGGTCAGCTCGTGACGCTACGTTCCAGCGTGAACCGGGTCTTCCGGACCTCCATGGAGGTAGGCGTGAAGGTAATGGTGGAGGACCTGACCACGGGTGAAGTCCGCCATACGAACTCGTCCTATTTGACGTTCGTCGGCTTGTCCGCGGAGGGTCATCCGCGGGCGATTCCTCAAGTCCTGCCTGAGACGGAGATGGAGCGCCATCGTTGGGAGCAGGCGGGGGAGCGACGAAAACAGAGGCTGGAACTGCGGGCCAGAATTCTCGAGCGGGAGAAGGAACGGGCGAACCAACCGGCCTGAGGAGCGAGTGCCCTACAAGCAGGAAGGGGCTTACCCTTCCTGCTTGTAGATGTACTTAATGTAGGACTTGTAGACGAGCAGGTTCGGGCCTTCGTCACGCGTCAGCTTGAGGCAGCCCTTGTCGTACCATTCCAGAACGCCATTCAGTTCTTCCCCGTCCTGCAGGACGATGACCACGGGTGTCTTCGACTGCATCTGTTTGACGTAGTAGAAGTTTTCGGCGTTGGTGGTATCCGGTGGAGCCTGCTTCTTCTGAAGGGCGGAAGCACGTGCACCGCTCGACGCCCTCTCTTTCGGTTCGGCTAAAGGTGGACGAATCAGTCGTCGATTGGGGGACTCCAAGGCGGTTCTCCTGGCGATAGCTAGCTTGACACCCGATTTACGGGCAGTAATTGCGGATCAATCTGCCTTCATTGATAACACACCCATGAACGACGGGCAAGTAAAGGTTAGCTAACCACACCCCTTGCCGTGGTGGTAGTGGAGTACTAACCTGACGGCGGGGAAGGCTATGTTCCGATATATCAAAACGGTCGCTGTCCTGCTCATCGCCGCAGCCAGCAGCACTTTCGCCGGTCCACCCCGAGCTCGGCAGTCCTTCGCGCCGGCGCCGGGCCCGGAATCGGGTAACGGGCTCTTCAAATCCCATTGCGCCTCCTGTCACGGATTGTCCGGCAAAGGCGACGGTCCGGCCGCGGCCGCCATGCGCATGCGGCCCACTGATCTGACGCAACTCACACGGCGCGGCAACGGAGCGTTTCCAGCCGCCAGGCTCGAGAGGATTCTGGGTGGCTCCGATGCGCTGGCCGCGCATGGCGGCAAGCAGATGCCGGTGTGGGGCCCATCTCTTGCGGCGCCAGGCGCCGGCAGCGCCCAGTCCGCGCAACGACTGCGCAACCTCATTGCCTATATCCAATCCATACAGGACAAAGCGAAGTAATCACAGGGCCAGACGCCACTCAAAAGAGTGACACGGACTTGCCAGCGTCCGAAAACAATCCGGTGGTATCATGCACGCACAAGGAGAGATGCCGCATGCAGCTTCGAGTATTGTCCTTCGTACTCGCCGGCGGTAAAGGAACCCGCCTTTACCCGCTCACCAAGGAGCGAGCGAAGCCCGCCGTACCCTTCGGCGGCCAGTACCGCATCATCGATTTCGTCCTCTCGAATCTGGTCAATTCCGGCATACATTCGATCTACGTCCTGATTCAGTTCAAGAGCCAGTCGCTGCTGCAGCACCTGCGGGACGGTTGGGAATTCTCGGGAATTCTGAAGGACCGCTACATCATCCCCGTGCCAGCGCAGATGCGCTCGCCCGGGGAGACCTGGTATCGCGGGACGGCGGACGCCATCTTCCAGAATGTGAACCTGATCGAACAATCGGACCCGCATGTCGTGGCCGTATTCGGCGCGGATCACATCTATCGAATGAACATCCGCGAAATGATCGAGTTTCACGAACAAAAGCGCGCACAGGCCACGGTAGCGGCCATCCCGGTGCCCAAGGAATTCGCATCGGAGTTCGGCGTGATTGAGATCGCTGGTGATGGCCGGGTTCTGGCCTTCCACGAGAAGAATCCGAATGCGCCGACGATGCCGGGCAATCCCGACATGGTGCTCGCTTCGATGGGCAACTATATTTTCTCGACCGGCCCATTGCTGAAGTTCCTGTACGAAGACAGCAAGACGGAGAAGACTTCGCACGACTTCGGGCGCGACATCCTGCCACGCTGGGTCAGCCGTGGCGACGTCTTTGCCTACGACTTCCAGACCAACCGCATTCCGGGCGACCCCATCGGAGCGCCGGTGTACTGGCGGGACGTTGGCAACATCGACGCCTACTACGAAGCCACGATGGACTTGCGCATGGTGACGCCAGCCCTCAATCTCTACAATCGCCAATGGCCGCTGCGTACGGCCAGCTATGACGATCCGCCACCCAAGTTCACCTTCGACGAGGAAGGGCGGCGCGGCAGCGCGGTCGACTCCATCGTCTCGGCCGGTTCCATCTTCTCCGGCGGCATGGTGCGCAACTCCATCATCGGACGTGGCGTGCGCATCCACGCGGGTTCGACGGTGGAAGATTCGATCGTCTTCGACAACTGCGATGTGGGGCGCCGCTGCAAGGTGCGCAAGGCAATCCTTGACAAGAATGTGCACTTGGCGGAAGACACCGTAATCGGCTACGACCTGGAGGCCGACAAGCAGAAGTACCACGTCACGGAATCGGGCATCGTGGTGGTGGAAGGACGCCGCTCCCGTGTCCAGGTGAGTTCCATCGAGGTCTAGTTCGTTGCGATTCGAGGGCCGGCTCTAGGGCTGGCCCTTCGTGTCTTCGCTCTCAAACAGCGAGAACAGCAAACCCAGGGAGACGACGCCGACACAACCCACCACGTTGTACCAGAGGAACGCCACGTTGGTGAACTTCCAGGTGGCGAAGATCGCGACCTCTCCACCCAGCACACCCAGAAACGCGGCGGTTCCCTTTACCCTCGGGAAGAAGAACGCCAGAGCGAAGACGCCGAGCAACCCGCCGTAGAAGAACGAACCCAACAGATTCACCGCTTCCACCAACGAACCGAGGTTTCTGGAGAACTGTGCGGTAATGACCGCGTAGACGCCCCAGAAGGCCGTGGCCCACTGTGAGGCGCGCAGGTAGTGGTGATCGTCACCGGTCGTCTTGAAGTGGCGCTTGTAGACGTCGATCACCGAGACCGTTGCCAGGGAGTTGATTTCGGCGGAACTCACCGACATCGCAGCGCCGAAGATCGCCGCCAGCAGCAGGCCCACCAACCCGGCCGGCAGATACTTGGTGACGAAGGTGAGGAAGATGTAGTTGGTGTCGTTGACGGCACCGTTGGCGTCGGCGGCCAGTTGAGCCGCCTCTTTCCGCGCACCGTCGAGATCCTTCTGCGCGGCCTTGAAGCGCTGCACCCCTCGGGTCTCGGCTTCCGGATCGCTGGACCGTCGCGCGTTCATGATGTCCTGCGCTGCGGCTTTGCGGTCGTCGAAAGCGCGATCGTAGGCGCCCTGAATCAGAGGAAAGGCCGCCTTCTGCTCGGCGCGTGCCAGAGCCACCTTATGGAACAGTACAGGCGGCTTCTCAAAGGTGAAGAAGACAAACACCATTGCGCCGATGAACAGGATGAAAAACTGCATCGGAACTTTGACGACGGCGTTGAACAACAGGCTCAGACGGCTCTGCGAAATGCTCTTTCCAGTGAGATAGCGCTGCACCTGACTTTGGTCGCAGCCGAAGTAGGCAAGCATCAGAAACATGCCGCCGATCAGCCCGCTCCACACGTTGTAGCGGTCGCTGGGGTCGAATTTCCAAACCACGGGATTCAGGCGGCTGGCGGCGCCCGCCACGGCCACGGCATCGCCAAAACTCACATCCGACGGCAGCAGTGCGATCGCCGCGGCCAGGGCGGCGATCAGGCCGGCGCTCATGATCAGCATCTGGACGAAGTCGGCCCAGGTAATCGCAGCAATCCCACCCGTGACTGTATAGGCGATTACGACGACACCCACGATGAGGGCGGTCCATTGATCGGGCCAGCCCAGGATGGCCGTGAGCACAACCGAGGGCGCCGATAGAGCGACGCCAACGCCCAACCCCCTCTGCGCAAGAAAGACGGCGCTGACGAGTGTGCGAGTCTTCGAATCGAAGCGGCGCTCCAGATACTCATACGCCGTGTAGACCCCACTGGAGAGGAAGCGCGGCACGGCGATGGCCGCCACCAGAATCATCGCAACCGGCAGCCCGAAGTAAAACTGGACGAACCGCATCCCGTCGACGTAGCTCTGCCCTGTCGTCGAGATGAAGGTAATCGCGCTGGCCTGCGTGGCCATGATGGACAGCGCCATGGCGTACCAGGGCATCGTCTTGCTGGCCAACAGATACTGGGCAGTGGTACTGCTTCCGCGCGACCGGTAAAGCCCGTAGAGCACGACGCCGGCCAGAGCGCACACCATCACGATCCAATCGAGCGGTCTCACCGGTTGAATCTCCGCGTGAACTGGTCAAACAGCGCGATGACTACGGCCAGGTAGACGATCACCGCCGTGTACAGCCTGCCCCAGGTGCTAAAGAACGGGGGCCGTTCGTCGTTCATGCGTCGACACTCCCCATGTGGATCAACGGCTTGCGCTCACGAGATTGGCGAAGATTCGATAGGCGCCGGGCACGCCCGCCGGCAACTCGCGGAACCAGTCATAGCAGGTATAGATGTACGCACCCTTGCCGACGCGCGCGTACAACAGTCCGCCTTTGTTTGGCGCCTCGCCAGGGTCGTGCGTTTCCAGCAGTGCGGTGTATTTCGAATCCCATTCCGATGGGAAATAGAGAGCGCGCTCCTGCACCCAGCCATCGAAATCGGCTTGCGTGATCGTGTTGGGAATCTGCAGCAGCCGGTCGTCCGGCTTCAGGAACTGCACCGGAGCCTCTTCCACGGTCGTGCGGTTCCGGCTGAGCTTAAAGGGATACGGGCCCATGTTTGTCCCGCTCCCAGGGTCATTGCTGAAGAACGGACCATCCATGATGTTGTACTGCACCACCACGGTGCCACCGGCCTCCATGTATTGCTGCAGGCGGATGCGGCTGGCACGCAGATCTTCTCTCACGTTGAACGCCCTGACACCGGTCACAATGGCGTCGAAACGACCCAGGTCGCCGCGCGCCAGATCGTCGGCGCCGAGGAACGTGACGTCGCAGCCCAATTCCCGCAGCGCCGCCGGGACCTCGTCTCCAGCACCCATGACATATCCGATGCGCTTCGCGCTGATCTTCGCATCCACCCGCACCACCGGGGTCCTGGCGGCCGGAAATACGGTCTGCAGTGGGATGTGGTCGTAATTGAGCTGCGTCATTCCGCTAGCCACGGTCAGATTGCCGATGTGCGCGCTGGCGTGTACTTCACCCCGCGCGGTGGCCGCCGGCGGCGTCACCTCGAACGACACCGTCGTCATCTGGCCGGCATCGGCGAGTTGGAAGGGATTTTCGGCCGGAGTCACCTGCCACCCCGCGGGCACCTGCAACGAAACCGAGCCAGTCTGGCCGGGCCGACGGGCAACCACTTCGACAGAGACTGGCCGGGCCTTGTGTTCTGAAAAAAGAAGAGCGGTCTCCGAGACCCTCAGCGAGACAGGCGGCACGATGACGAACGGTCGCGACAGTTCACCGCGCACGTGGTCCACATAGCGGTTTTCCACCGGCCGGCGGATTTCGATCGTTTCGCCCTCGACCTTCACGCGGAAAACCGCGGTCAGAACCGGCTCGTCTTCCGCCAGACCAATTTTGCGCTGATCCGAAATGGTGTACAGGTTACCCGACTTCGGCTCCCGCAACTGCAGCGGCTGCGTGAGCGGCTCGTTTTCCGGGACCTTCCACTCGGCCTTGGCCGTATACGGTTTGTTGTAGGCCAACTCGGTGCCTGGGAACGAGACGCTGTCGCCGGCCTTCACGCCCTCCAGTTCCACCTTCGCTCGACCGCGGCTCACGGCGGTGAGATCCAACGTGACGCTGCCACCAGGCGTCGCTTCGGCTTTCGCGGCGCCAACCTCCAACCAGAGTCCAGCCGCCATCGCCACTGCTTCATCCAGCTCAGACAGCTTCCGGCGGGCGTCCGGATGGTCGATCGGCACAATGAGCTTGCGCGCTTTCAACAACGGGGCAATCACCTTCTCGGGCGCGGCCATGGAGTAGACGGCCAAGGCCTCGTCCAGCACTTTCTGCACCGCCGCCCCGCCCGGTAGCCGGCTCCACGAGATATCCACCCCCTCCATAAAATCCTTGGTGGCGGGCTCGCCGCCGTACAGGATCAGGTAGTTGGGCGCCGCGCCTTTGCGTTCGGGCGAGCCCATCCCCTGGCTGCGATGCTGGCTGCGACTGATGCCGGCCAACTCCCCGTAGGAGAGGCCCAGCACCGCGTCGTAGTCACCCGTATCCACCATCAGCCGTTGCGGCAGGGCATCCATCTCCTGTTCCTGCTGGCGATTGAAGCTGAAGCCGTTCCACATGATCCGCTTGGCCTGCCAGGGCTGGACGTACTTCAGTTGCTCGGGGAAAGCCTTTGGATCGGCGGCCAGCTTAAACGCTTCCTTGCCCAGGATCGACGACGACTGGTGATGGCCGTGCCCGTCGCGCGGCGTCCCGGAGAAACGCAGGAAGATCACATCAGGCCGGTATTTGCGGATGACCCAGACGACGTCGGACAGAACCTTGTCGCGGCCCCACTTTTGCAGTGTCTCGTCGGCGGTTTTGGAGAAGCCAAAGTCGATGGCGCGGGAGAAGAACTGCTCGGCGCCGTCCACACGCCGCGCCGCCAGCAGTTCCTGGGTTCGAATCACGCCCAGAAGATCGCCCTGCTCGCTGCCGATGAGGTTCTGGCCGCCCTCGCCGCGTGTTAGCGAAAGGTAGGCGGTGCGAAACTTCCGGCCCTGGGCACAGTAAGCGAGCAACGCGGTGTTTTCGTCGTCCGGATGGGCGGCGATCATCAACACGCTGCCGACCACGCGCAGGCGCTCCAGCTGTTTTTCGAGTGCCGCGGCGCCGGTGACTTTGCGGACTTCGCCCCTCGCCGGCAGGGTAGAAAGTACGGCGCCCGTCACAAGAAGAGCGGAGAGAACAGCAGAGTGGCACTGCACACGAGTCTTGGTCATGATTGGTGAGGGTCTTTCCATTGTAGCCGCCCGGCGGCGGAGGCTTTCACTCCGCTCAGCCCAGCATCAACTGATAGCGGAGCCGCTGTGCCAGGCCGTCCAGATCCGGAAATGCCTGAAAGTGGTTAAATCCTTCAATTGCCAGCTCTTCGCGGATGGCCGGCACCAGCGCCGGATCGATATCCACACGCCGGATGCAGCGCTTCAGGGCCGGAATGTCCTCGATGGGACGGCTATCGCTGCCGTGGGCGGTGAAGCTGCCTTGCTGCGCCATCACGCGCCGGTTTCGCCATGGCGCGGCCAGGGCCACGGGCAGCTTACGAGGCCACGCTCCATTGCGGATCGATTCCAGGTAATCAAAGGAGATCCGGTCCGTCTCGTCGTAGATCACGTAGTGCTGCTTCGACTTGGCCGAGATGCGATTCAACCGGTAGGGATTCATCACCCAGATGCACGGGCTGGCCGGTACCTCGTCGCGCCGGAACCGGTGCGCTGTGGCGAAGAACAACGCCGTTTGCAGCGACCCCGACCAGTCCAGCAGCCTCGTCGGCAACCCATGGTGCTGCATGTAGGCCAGCACTTCCCACGAACTGACGCCGCGCTCGAGCAGGGACGATCCGTCGTTGAGGAAGTAGGCGAACATGTTCCACTCCTGCGGCGCGTTGTCCGGGTTCCGGAACAAGCCGGGCAGGAGCTGGAATGCCACGTCGGAGTGGCCCCGAAACCAGGGTGCTAATGTGAACGCGTCCAAGCCCAGTTCGTTCATCGCCTCCCGCAGCGCCCGGCGAAACACTTCCATCCCTGCCACCGAGGCTTTTTTCGTCATCGGTTCCTCCCAATGCGAAACGGCGGGCCGCCCTTGTGGAGGGGTGCCCGCCGCGTCACTTCCAGTTCGATTCTGGAAGGGCTACTCGTCTTCTTTCATATTCTGGGCGAGATAGTTCTCATAGCCCATTTCCTTGATCATGTGGAGCTGCGCCTCCAGGTAGTCGACGTGGTGCTCCTCGTCCTTCAGGATTGACTCGAACAGGTCGCGCGATCCGTTGTCACCGGCGGCAACCGCGGCATTGATCGCCTTATTCAGACGCGGCACAGCATCGTACTCCACCGCCAGATCGTTCTCGATCTGCTCTTTCACCGTCTGGCCGATGCGTAGCGGGAACAGCTCGCTCATGTTCGGCGAAGCATCCAGGTAGAGCATGCGGTGCAGCAACTTCTCAGCGTGCACCATCTCCTCGATCGACTCTTTGCGGGTGATCTTCGCCAACCGCTCGTAGCCCCAGTTCTCCATCATCTCCGCATGGAGAAAGTACTGATTGATGGCCGTCAATTCGGCCGTCAGAACTTCCTGCAAGTATTCGATAACCTTCGGGTCACCCTTCATGAGTCCTTCTCCTTATGCCCCTGGCACTACTGGTCGTGCTGTCTAGTCAAACCGAATTGTAGCCTCTAACCGGGTTGGGCAACAACACCAAAGAGTCAAGCAGTCCGGGTCAGCGTGGCGCGGCCACGGCCGGAAACTCACCGGCTCGGCCTCGGCCACCCGCTCGCCGATTGAGCCCGAACCTATCCAGCATGAAATTAAATAAATCATCAGACTGAGTGCGCGGACGCCTCGATTTGCGGTGATATACTGCGAGCGACTGGCGGAAACACCGCACGTTTTTGCCATCGGATGAGGTTAGTTACGGTGGCGCGCAGCCTACGCACCGCCAGGAAAGGTCTCGGCATCGGTCGTCCGGCGTAGTATCCCACCGCTCGTCCCGCCCTCGGTCCATGCGCCTTTTTGATCTGCTTGCCACCGCCTGCTCGACTTGCGTCCTCTTGTCGGCGGCGGACCCAGCCGCCCTTCTCACCGATTACCGTGCCGCCCGCGAGGCCCTGCCGGATGCCGCCCGCGTCGTCACCTGCGAAAAGGTCGAATTGCGCCGCCCGGCCGTCACAATCACACTGGAATCCGGGAAGCTCGCCTTTCTTCCGCCCATGGCCGGCCGGACCTACGCCGCGGTGTTTCAGGGCCAGGGCGTGTTCCATTTCGCCGCTGCCGCGCCCGCCGAACGGGCCCAAACCCGGCGTCTCTCCCGCAAGGGCGAGGAGGTGGACGACCATTTCACCGAATTGGTCCTCCTGTTTTCCGACGCCACCGAGGCCGAAGTGCTGAAACAGGGCAAGGCCGCCGCCGGCTCAGTGGACTCCCTGATCCCTACCTTGAAGTCAGCCCGGGAGACGTTCCGGGAGCAACTCCACTTCAACGCCGAAGCAAACGTACTGCGCTACCTGACCCGGCCGAGCAGTTCCTACTGTCTCGCCCTGCTGAAGACAAAGCAATTCGGAACTCTGCTCTACGAATTTGCTCCGGCGGACGACGAGGAGGTGTCGCTCATCCGCGTCAAGAGCTCGGATTCCAGCGAACTCTGGAATGCCTTCCCGCTGACGGACCTGGGCGCAAAGGCGGGTGTTGCCGCGCTGCCCAAGCAGATCGTCGACACCACGCAGATCGATGTCGACACAGTGATCGCGGCCAATGCCAGTGTGGCAGCGACAGCCACCACCAAGTTCGATGCCGTCATCTCCGGGGACCAACTGGTCCGCATCAGTCTGGCATCCAGCCTTCGGGTCAAGGAGATCAAGGATCAGGCAGGCGCCGCTCTAGGCTTCATCCAGGAGAACGAGAAGCGCGATGGATCACTGTGGGTGGTCGCACCGGCTCCGCTGGAAGCGGGCAAGCCGTATCAATGGACATTCACCTACGCCGGCAAGGACATCATCGACAAGGCCGGCAGCGGCAATTTCTTCGTTGGCGCCCGCTCGTCCTGGTTCCCCCGTCCGACATCGCCCGGCGAGGACTTTGGCGACCGCGCCATCTTCCACACCAAGTTCCACATCCCCAAGGGATTCACGCTGGTCGGCACGGGCAAGGAAGTACGCCGCGCCATCGAGGGGAAGGAAGAGGTGACGGAATGGGATAGCCAGCGTCCCGCCACGGTATCCGGCTTCAACTACGGCAAGTTTTCCACGAAGTCGCTGGAAGCCAATGGGTTCCAGGTGAGCGTGTCGGCTAACCCCGGACTCACGGACGAGTTGGAGGAGCTCCGCATGCTGCTCGACAACAATCCGGCGGCCGCGGCGCAACTGGGGATCTCTTCCGGCGCGTTGAACACCACCGGTATGTCGACGAAGGCAGCGGCGGAAGCGATCCAGGCCATGAACCTGTACACTCGCATCTTCGGAGAACTGCCGGACAAGTATCTGCGCGTCACGCAGCAGCCCGCCGGCTATTTCGGGCAGTCGTGGCCGGGCCTGGTCTTCCTGCCCTATACGTCATTCCTCGACGGCACCGCGCGCAATCAGCTCAAGCTCGATCGCGGCGGCATGCAGTCGTTCCTGGAGGAGGTGGGGCCGCACGAGATCAGCCACCAGTGGTGGGGCCACGCCGTGGTGTGGAAGAACTATCGCGACCAGTGGCTCTCTGAAGGCTTTGCCGACTACTCGGCGGCGATCTACATCCAGGCGACGAAGGGCACGAAGCCGTTCCTGAACTACCTGAAACACCAGCACGACCACATCCTGGTGGCGTTGGGCACGCCCATGGTCCCCAATGACGCAGGTCCTTTGTCGCTGGGCTACCGTCTGGGCGGACCCGACTGCCCGGCTGCCGGCCAGCTCATCTACACGAAGGGCGCGTATGTGCTGCACATGATCCGCATGATGATGCACGACTACGAAACGGGCAGCGACGCGCGTTTCTTCACCCTGATGCGCGACTTCGTCAAGTCCTTTCCTGACAAGCCTGCCTCCACGGCCGACTTCCAGACCCTACTCTCGAAGCACATGGGCACGGACATGTCGTGGTTCATCAATCAGTGGGTCTACAACTCAGCGGTGCCGAAGATCAAGGGGCAATACAGCATCGTTCAGGAAGGCGGCAAGCCCGTTCTGGTGGTCGAACCACAGATCACCGGCGTGCCCGACGGCTTCCGCATGGAACTGCCGTTGGCGATGAAGTTCAAGAGCGGCACGCGTGTCGGCCGCTTCCGCTTCATAGCGCCAGGCGCGGCGGTGAAGGCGACACTGCCGGAAGTACCGGAGTCCATCGAGTTCAACCCAACTTTGGAACTGTTGGGCGATGTGGACCTGAAGAAGAAGTGAGCGGGGCGCTCCCTCTACTTCTTTCGAGCCTCCATTGTCTTGAGGCGCCGCTGGGCAAGGCCATAGCTACTGGACGGAACCATCAGGTCGTTGCCCGGCTTGGAGAGCTTCCGATAGTAGGCTGCGGCATCTGCAGCCAGGCCGTATTGTTCGGCGATGCGGCCAAAGACATACCAGTCGTCGTCGTCCGGTTCCTCCGAGCCCAGCAGTTTGATGCGTTGGAGGATTGCGCCGCGCGCTTCGGTCTCCTTGCCGAGTTCAGCCGCTATGGCCGCTGTTGTGTGGATAAGGCCAGTCGCTTCCGCGCCGCCAATCATGACGCCCTTGTTCGCCGTATCGAGTGTCGCCTGGGTCACCTGCCCGGCCATCAGGTCCAGCCAAGCCAGAGCGTTGTAGTCGTTGGAGGTGCCGCGGCCCGAATCGACGATACGGCGTTCCACCGAAATGGCCGACCCAGTGTCGCCAAAGAGCATCGCTATCCGCGCGGCACTACGTAGCGCCATGACATCGTCATGGAAGACCTTCACCCGTTCGGTCAGCAAGGCCGCGCCCGCGGTCCGACCCTCCGCTGCATAGGTCGCCCGGATGGCAATCGCCAGCGCCTCCGGCGACTGCGGCAGATCGGTCGCCAGGCTGGTGGCGATGGGCAGCGACTTCCGATACTGCTCCGTCATAAAGTAAGCTTCCTCCAGGCCGGCGAGAATCGCAGGGGTGTGAGCGGCGGAGGCTCCACTACGCGCCTCCTCAAGAATCGGGATCGCCACGGGCGCGGTGGTTTTCTGGCTGGTCAGTAGCAGCGCCGCTGCCACTTTCATCGGACCGGACTCCGCCGGTAGGCGCGCCTGCCACACCCGCGCGAACATCGCCCCACCCAGGGGATCGTCGCCGTCTCCGGCCCGTAGCTGTTGCCGGACGCGGTCCAGCCAAACCTTTGCCTGGTCCAGACGCCCGGCGGCGATCAGCTTCAACACGTGCAGACCGACCCCCTCGTAACTGCCATCCAGGCCCAAAATGCGGTAGCCCGCCGGCTCCTTCGCGATGAACCAGGTCTGCTGATTGGTGGTTCCCGCGTTGGAGCCCGGGAAGGTAGCGCGCACCACCCAGCCGAGCTCATCGCTACCCTCTTCGACGAACTGGGCTGAAGACTGCAGAAGATCGTAACCCACCTCCAACCCCACCCCGGAAGTCGTCAGCTTGCTGAGAGCCGCCCCCACACCGCGCTGGAATCCTTTGATGGTGTCCTCCGTCTGGCCCGATTGCAACAGGGGGCTCACCGGCTCCGCCCAATCCTCCCTATGCTGATCCAGGTGCAGCAGCCGCGACAAAAAGACGCGAATGGCGTCGGCGGGCTTCTGGATGGACAGCATCTCGTCGTTGAACTTCCTGGTGTTCCGCAGTGTCAGCACCAGCCCGGTGACGCCGGCCGGATTGGCTGAACCGGCCGCCCCCGCCTCCAGGAGATCCGCCGCCAGCCCATACTCCCGCGCGATGATCAGCGACTGGCCCGCCGTCGTCAGGCGTTGCACCTTCGCGCCGGCCCCTGCCAATTCACCGGCCGTCCGGATGGCCACTTGAGAGCCCTCCAGCATCGCATCGGCGCAGATGCGCAGGGCCTGGTTGACTTCCGAATCCGGTTGCTTCTTCAGGTAATCGCGCAGCTCCAGAGACTTGCCCATGCGGAAAAGCAGCACCGGATAGTTCTGGGGAACGCCGAGGCCCGCCAGTTTGTCGAGCATCTTCTCATACTCCGCCCGCGCCTCCACCAACCTGGCCCCTGGGCCGTAACGAACCCCGTCCGCGTTATGTTCCAGCAGAATCGCCAGATTCGCCCGCGTCTTGTCGTCGGACGGCTTGATCTCCAGCGCCTTGCGGTACGCCTCCACCGCGCCGGCAGCGTCCAGCCCCTTGGCCATCGGCCGGCCCACCATGTCGTTCTTTAGAATCTCCGCCAACTGGATGAAGCCCTCCGCCGATTTCGGCTCCATGGCGACGGCCTGCCGCGCCTCGGCCCGCGCTGACGATCCGCCACCGGCCGCCAGCAGCGCCCGCGCAGTCTGCGTCGCGTGCAGCGCCTCTTTGGGATGCAGCTTTCGCAGGTCGCTGAACGCCTGCAGCGCCTCGCGCACTCGGCCCGCCGCCAGGGCCACCTCGCCAATCTGGTCGAAGAAGACGAGCATCACCGGGCGCTTCGAGAACTCCACGGCCGCATCACGTAGCGCCGCGCCCTCGGCCGCGGTCAAACGCCGTTTGGGCGCAACAAAGCTAAACTCCCCCAACAGAACGTCGCCATCCAGCCGGAACGCGGAACGGAACGACGCCGGCCCAAGTTGCTCCTTCTGGGCCGCAGGCATCTGCCGCACCCGGAAACCAGGAGGCATGTGGATGCGATAGTGCCATTCGTTGGTGAACGGTTGTGCCAGATAGAAGTCCTGCGTTCGCGGCGGCTTCGGCTTCTCGCCTTCCTTCTCTTCCTTCTTCACCGCTTCCCGCAGTTCCTGCGGAAGGCGATTGAAGATCTGCGACGTGAAGATGCCCACGGCCGCCTCGGCTCGGTCCGACGTCCCGCGCTGCGTATCCTCGAGTTCCACGGTGAGACGGAACGGTGTGGTCAGGTCGTCCTGCCGGCCTGTCCCGGCCCGGAGGAACTTCGCTTCGCCGTAGGTGTAGTCCAAGTAGCTCTTCAGCGTAACCCGCAGCTTCTGGCTATCCAGGCTCCCAAACGCGCCGCGGTACTCGCGGTCGAACACACCATAGGTCTCGCTGATTTCGCTAACCTTCGCCCGTCCAATCTCGGCCAGGTGAAACTCGCGTGTCTCCACAATGCGATTGTGCTCGGCGGTCAGTTCCGGGGTACGCATCAGGTCCTTCGTCCCGGCAGCGGCGATCAGTGCGTAGCGCCCCTGATTCGGCGCGGACACCACGTCCAGCCGTAAGTCTTGGTCCGTCGGGTCCAGCCAGAACTCGGGCGACCCAGGCACATAGACAATTGCGTGATTAAAAACGCCCATACCGGGCAGATCCGGTTCGATGTCTGAGCCCGTCGACGAATAGAGCAGCGCCACGTGGGCCGGGATGCCGGCCGCGCGGAGCATTGCCACGGCCAGCGTCGATTTGTCTTTGCAGTCGCCGTACTTCCGCTCCAAAACCTCAGAGGGCTTGCGCGGTACCACCGACGCCTCGGAGAACTCAATGCCCGTGTAGCGGATCTCCAGGTTGAGCTTATCGACGATGGCCAGGATCTTCTCCTCGCGCGTCAGGCCACTCCGGAACCTGGGCAGGAACGAGGTCGCGTCGAAGCCTTTCAACTGGCCGTCCACTAGCGCGCCGTAGCCCGATGCCACACGGTTCCAGTCCGGCGCCGTCGAGAACACCACGTGCGGAGAACGTGGCTCGTCCGGCGGCAGCAGCGGCGGCGCATCCTCCAGCTTCTTCATCGGTCCCTGCTCCAGAACGATAGTCCGGATTCCGCTCTTCCGCTGGTCGCGCGGCTGCACCTCGGGTAACAGACGCAGCTTGTAACGCAGTGGGAGCGACTCCGGCGCCGCGATCTCCACCCGTGTCCGGAGCACCGGCACATAGTTGCCGAAATAGAAATAGCGCACCGTACCCGCATCCAGTTGCAGCGCGGTTTCCCGCACCACCACTTCCTGCTCCACCACCGATCCTTCGCCCAGCGCGGGTAGAGGAGCCCGGACCACCCGCCGGTCAGACAGCGTGCCGTCATTGCTCGAATCGACCGGCGACTCGGCAATCGTCTTCGAGTCCAGCTCATGCACCTCGCCATCCGGCGCGATCACCCGCGCCCGCAGTTCCGGCTTCTGCTCCAGCCAGGGCGCCCACGAGCGCTCCAGCATGCCCCATCCCTCCGCCGCCTCCTTCTTCCAGACCTTGAAGATCACGTGGCGGCGCTCCGTATGGCGCCCCTGCGCGTCGAAGTCAAAGCGGACCTCTTCCAGCAACACCGTCACCGGATCATCGCCGTGCTCGACTCCGGCAAATGCCTGCTGGAGTTCCTGCGGTGTCCGGGAGAACGCGGCGCGCTCCTGCGCCCAGATAGTACCTGCAAGTAGAAGTGGGCTAACTAAGTACAAAAAGGTAGGGATGCGCATGACCAAATCCCCATTCTAGCGGTTTACAGAATTTGATTTTTCATTAACTCTCCTTTACATTCCTTCCGGCAACGCCCCGCCTAATGGACACGTTCAATAGCTAGAAGTACTTTGCGATGCATTCGATCATTCTCGTAGCGGCGCTATTCCTCCTGGGTCTGCCGTCTCTGTCCGCTGACCAGGCCGCTTCCTTTTTCGACGCCAGCCAAGTCCGTGAGATCCGTATCTACTTTGACGACCCCAACTGGTACAACACGCTCTACCAGGCCCACGCGAGCAATTCCGAAGACCCGTACTTCCCCGCCCGCTTCCAGTACGGTGATACCGTCCTGTCCAGCATTGGCGTGCGCTTCAAGGGCAACGCATCCTTCCGCCGTTCATCCAGCGTCAAAAAGTCGTTCAAGCTCGACTTCAACGAATACGACTCCGAGGCAAAGTTCCTCGGCCTGAAGAAGCTGAATCTCAACAATGGAGATCTGCAACCCGACTTCCTGCGCGAGAAGCTCTTCCTCGATTTCACCGCCAAATATATCCCGGCGATGCGAGCCGTGCACACTCGCGTCTATGTCAATGACGAGTACTGGGGTCTTTACATCGCCGTCGAAGAGCCCGACAAGACCATGATGCAGAGCCGCTTCGGCGACAGCGAGGACGGCAATCTCTTTGAGGCCGGCGAATCCAACGCCACGTTGGCCTATCTCGGGACCGATTCCGCTCGCTACTCCCAGCTCTACGAGCTCAAAACCAATGAGGCCGCCAACGACTACTCGGACCTCATCGAGTTCCTCGACATCCTCAACAACACGGATGCGGCCGAACTGCCCGCCAAGCTTGAACCGATCTGCGATGTCCAGAACATGCTCTACGGCATCGCCCTCAACATTCTGTTCGTCAATCTCGATTCCTACGCCGGCTCCGCGTCGGAGTTCATGCTGTACCACCGTCAGGACACAGGCCAGTTCATTCACATCCACTGGGACCTGAACGAGTCGTTCGGCACGACCGGTGACGGTTCGCCGCGTATCTCGAATCCGCCTACACTCGCCCCCTTCTGGTTGCCCACCTCATCATCCGGCCCCGGCGGGGGCGGGCCGGGCGGTGGCATGTCATCCAGCAACAACAGCCGGCCGCTGATGTCAAAGCTCTGGGCTGACGACACCTATAAGCGGACCTACCTGCGCCAACTGGCGCGCATGCTGCGCGAGGGCTTCGACACATCCTCAATGCAGACACGCATCCAGGAACTCGCGGACCTCATCCGCGCGGATGTCTACACCGACCCGAACAAGTTCTACTCAAATACCGACTTTGAGACCGCCCTCGCCAGTTCCGTCAGCACGGGCCAGACCACTGTGCTGGGCCTCACTGACTTCGTCACCCGCCGGGTGGTCTACCTGCGCCCCGTGCTCGACACCTATGCCCGGCCGGCCGATCTGCGCCTCAACGAGGTGATGACCGTCAATACATCCGCCATCAAGGACGAGACCGGCGCCTACAAGCCGTGGATCGAAATCCACAACCTCGGGCCCGGTACCGTGGACCTGGCCAACCTCTACCTCACCGACTCACCCGCAAACCCCACCAAGTGGGCTCTACCGGCTGGAAAGCTGGCTGACGGCCAGCATCTGATTCTCTGGCTTGACGGGGCATCGTCGTTGGGCAGCACCCACGCGCCCTTCACGCTGCAAACAGGGGGCGGAACGCTCTACCTGTACTACACCACCGACATTTCGTCAGCCAGCACGATCATCGATTCCGTCGACTATCCCGAGATGACCGCCGGACAATCGTATATCCGCATCGGCGACTCCGGCCTTCATTGGGAACTGACTAATCAGCCAACACCGGGCGCTGATAACCCCGCCACCGGCAGCACGGAACCAGCCACGGGCTCAATGCTCCTCTACATCAACGAAATCATGGCCGACAACAAGACGGTGCTCGCCAACACCGATCACGACGGCGCGTTTGACGACTGGTTCGAAATCTACAACCCCGGTGACACGGAGGTTTCGCTCAGCGGCCTCTATCTCACCGACAATCTGGCCAATCCCACGAAATACAAGATCCCCGAGGGCGTCACCATTCCGGCAGGCGGCTACCTGATCTTCTGGGCTGACGATCAGGCCGCTCTCGGGGCCCTACATGCCGCCTTCAAACTCAGCGCCGACGGCGAAGAACTGGGCATCTTCGCCGCCGACGGGGTGACGGCCATCGACACCGCCAGCTTCGGGAAACAGACCTCTGACATCTCCTACGGCCGCCTTCCGTCCGACTTGCCGGTGTGGGCAACCCTGTCCTCCCCAACTCCAGGCATGGCGAACGCAACGGTGGCCCCGTAGGCCGGCGCGGCCCTTCTCCTTACCCCTCGCGCGGTTCGTGACCCCGCGCGAGGGTGCGCCGGACTCCCTCCATTGAAGACGCGTTCGGAACGGGTACCCGCTTACTGACGTGCGCGGTTCGCAGCGAGCGGAGGCCCCTCCCTTACGGTTGGGGTTCGTAACGCGGCTTCATCCGCTTTAGCGGCCCGCAGGGCCATGGTTGACTCCATTGAAGACGCGTGCGCAGCCCCTCACTTACGGTCGGGGACTGGGACACGGGGCGCGGCTTCATCCGCTTTGGCGGCCCGCAGGGCCATGGTTGACTCCTTAGGAAGCCCTCGTCCCATCGGGCACTGGAGCTTCGGGCATCGCCAGCACCGGCCGCAGCCCATCGCCGAATCCGATGTCGAATAGCATCCCCTCGCTCACAACCCCACGCATGCGGCGCGGTTCCAGATTGACGACAAACAGCGCCTGCCGCCCCTCCATCTCCTTGGGCGTCTCCCGTTCATGGCGGATGCCGGCGACAATCGTCCTTTCGTGGTCGCCAAAGGAGACACGCAACTGCATGAGTTTGTCCGAGCCCGGCACCTCCTCCACAGCAAGAATCGTCCCAACACGGACGTCGACCTGGTCCAGCACGGACATTGCGATCAAAGGTTTGATAGGAGCGGGCGTCATCCCTACAGTTTCCGCAATTTGGTGACTTCCCGCCGGGCAATCCGTCTCAGTCTGTGATAGCAAACTCATGCGCCTGCTCGCACTCTTTACCATTGCGTGTGCGCTCCCCTTTCACGCGCAAACCAGCGCCTTCGTTGACCTCGACAATCTCGTGAGCCGGGCCATGAAGGAGTCCGGTACGCCCGGCGCAGGCATCGCTATCATCAGCCATGGGAAGGTGGTCTACGAAAAGGGCTTCGGCGTGACTGACGTGGAAACACAGACGCGCGTCCAACCGGAGACGCTCTTCCGCATCGGCTCGACTACCAAGATGTTTACCGCCGCGGCCGTTCTGACCATGGTGGAAGAGGGCCGCGCCGACCTCGACAGACCCATCGCGACGTATGTACAGGGCCTGCAGTCCGCCATCGGCGCGCTGACACTGCGCCAGTTGCTCTCCCATACGGCCGGTCTGGGCGACCGCGGATCGCGCTACGGCCGCCACGACGATGTGGCCCTGGCCGAAGGCATCCGCGCACTGACGCCGGAGATCCTCGAACTGGAGCCAGGCGCTGTGTACTCATATTCCAGCCTTGGGTATTGGATCGCCGGGCTCGTCCTGGAATCGGTCACGGGCAAGCCCTTCGCCGACGCTGTCGCCGATCGCGTTCTCCGCCCGCTGGGTATGAACCGCTCCACGTTCCGCCCCCTCGAGGCCATGACCTATCCTTTCGCCCAGCAGCACGAGGTCAGTTCGAAAGAGGCCCCGCGCGTTCTGCGTCCCTTCGCCGACGATGCCGCCACCTGGCCCGGCGGCAGTCTCTTTTCCAGCACCAGCGAACTGACCCGCTTCGTCCTGGCTTTCCTGCAAAAAGGAAAACTGGACGGCAAGCAGGTCCTGCCCGCAGGCGTGATCCAAGCCATGTCTCAGCCGCACTCCGCCATCCCCGGCGGCGGCGACCAGTACACCTACGGACTGGTGGCGTCGAAGGATCGCGGAGTCTTCACGCTCTCGCATGGCGGGGCCCGCGTCGGCTACGGCTCCCTCATCGTCATGGCGCCCGATCAGCAATCCGCCGTCATCATTGTGACCAACCGCAGCGGCTCCACGTTGCCCGCGGTGGCCCAGCGGGCCATGGGGATGGTCGTTCCTTTCGGCCCTGCGGAGCCCGAGCCACCCGTCCCTTCTGTCATCCCCGAGGAAACGCTGAAGACCTACATCGGCACCTACGCCGGAGGCTCGTGGCGCATCACTATTACACAGGAATCCGGCCATCTCGTCGTCGGATTCGAAGGCAAGCGGTACCCCGCCAAGCCGGCCAACAGCGGCCGTTTCACCACGGACGGCCCGCTCAGCGACTTCATCTTCGTGCCGGGTCCCGACGGCTCCATCCGCTATCTCCACGTCGAATTGCGCACCCTCCGCAAGATCGAATAGGCAGGTGTCCGCTTCTGGGACGGCCGCTCACGCCATCCGGACACTCTGTTCCCGCTTCGACTTGAGACAGTTATTAAGATTCAATCACTTACCGTCTGGCATGGGCCATGCATCCTGGGACTCCGATCATGAACGGCATTCGCTACTCCCTCCGTGCATTGGCCAGGACCCCGGTGGTCAGCCTGGTCGTTGTCCTTTCCCTTGCTTTGGGCATCGGCGCCAACACAGCGATCTTTTCGCTGCTGCACCAGATCCTGCTCCGTGCATTGCCCGTGGACCGGCCGCAGGAGCTCGTCGTCCTCACCTCTCCCGGCGATTTCAAGGGCGGCCGCAACTCCACCAACAACTCGGGCGGCATGAACTACATCTTCAGCTACCCGATGTTCCGCGGCTTCGAACGCAACCATAGCGGCTTGAAGGACATCGCCGGCTACCGTCTTCTGGGCGCCAACATCGCCTTCCAGGGCAAGACCCTCGACGGCGGCGTCGAAGTGGTCTCCGGCGGCTTCTTCCCCACGCTGAACGTCCAGCCGCTCATGGGCCGCATGATCTCCTACGACGACGACAAGGGCGCTGGCCAGCCTGTCGCTGTCCTCAGCTTCGGCTACTGGCAGGACCGCCTCGGCTCCCGGCCGGACGTCCTCAATCAGCCTATGCGCGTCAATGGCCAAGTCTTCACAATCGTCGGCGTCGCACCCAAGGGCTTCACGGGTGTGACCCTCGGCGACGAACCCGATGTCTTCGTCCCCCTCGTCTTCAAGCCCGCCATGACCCCCGGATGGGACGGCCGCGACAAATGGACCGACTTCTGGATCTACTCCTTTGCCCGCCTCGCGCCCGGCACCTCCCGCGAACAGGCCCAGAGTGCACTCAATGGCACCTTCACGGCCCTGATAGAGGAGCAACTCAAGGCGGATCCGGGCCGCAACGAGAACTTCCGGAAGCGGTATCGCGATGCCCGCATGAAACTGGAGCCCGGCGCCCTGGGTCAGAGCGAAACGCGCGAGTTCATGAAGACCCCGCTCCTCGTGCTCATCGTGTGCACGGCGCTGGTCCTGCTCATCGCCGCCGCCAATGCTGCCAACCTCCTGTTGGCCCGTGCAGCCCAGCGCAATCGCGAGCTTTCCATCCGGTCAGCCCTCGGTGCCGGAAAAATGCAGATCATGGGCCAACTCCTCACCGAAGCCATGCTGCTCTCCGTCGCTGGCGGCGTCGTCGGCATCATCCTTGGCAGTTGGGTGCTCGATGCTCTCATCAGCGGCATCAACGACCCGGAGACGAATTCGTATTCCATCACCGCTCACCTCGACCCGAAAGTCCTCCTTTTCTCCGTGGTCGCCGCCCTCCTCACCGGCGTCCTCTTCGGCCTCTATCCTGCCTGGGCGGCGGCTCGCAATTCCGTCTCAGGCGTTCTCAAGGAGGATTCCAACAACACCTCCGCCAGCCGCGGCGGCGTCCGCGTGCGCAAAGGCCTGGTGGCGGCGCAGGTCGCAATCTCCCTGCTCCTGCTCATCCCCATGGGCCTGTTCCTGAAGAGCCTGGTGAATCTGATGCACGAGAACCTGGGCATCAAGACGGAAAACGTCGTCACCTTCCGCCTGTCGCCCGACCTCAACGGCTACAAGCCCGATCGCGCTCGGCAGCTCTTTGAGCGCGTGGAGCAGGAAGTTGCCGCCATCCCCGGCGTCGTCAACGTGACCGCCTCCATGGTCCCCCTCATCTCAGGCAGCAACTGGGGTAACAACATCACCGTCGAAGGGTTTGGCAAGGAAGTGGACGACAATACCCACTCCATGTACAACGCCGTCGGCCCCGGCTTCTTCGGCAAAATGGGTGTGGCCCTGGTGAGCGGCCGGGAATTCACCGACAGCGATACCTTGGCCGGTCCCCAGGTGGCCATCGTCAACGAGACCTGGGCGCGCCACTTCTTCAAGGACGCCAGCCCCATCGGTCGCCGCTTCAAGCTGGGCAGCGGAGGCAAGGATCCCCTCAACATCGAAATCGTCGGCGTCGTGAAAGACTCGAAGTACTCCGGTGTCCGCCAGAAGGTGCCGCGCATCTACTACATCCCCTACCGGCAGGATAAGGAGCCCGGTAGCCTCTCCTTCTACGTCCGCTCGCCCTTGCCCACCGATCAGGTCGCCAGCCAGATCCGCCGCGTCATCTCGGGTCTGGATCCCGATCTCCCCATCGAGAGCCTGCGCACGCTCGACGACCAGGTGCAGCGCAACATCCGCTCCGACAAGCTCGTCATGCAGCTCGCCTCGGCCTTCGCCATCCTGGCCACGCTGCTCGCGATGCTCGGGCTCTACGGTGTCATGGCGTTCAATGTCGCCCGCCGCACACGCGAAATCGGCATCCGCATGGCGCTCGGCGCCGGCTCCAGCCGCATCCGCTCCCTGGTCCTGCACGAAGTCACCATCGTGCTCACCATCGGTACGGTCTTCGGAGTGCCCTGCGCCCTCGGACTGGCCCGCTTCGCCGAAAGCCAGTTGTTCGGCGTGAAGGCAAACGACCCCGTCGTCGTCCTGCTGGCCATCCTGGCCCTGGCAATTGCCGCCATGGCCGCAGGCTACCTGCCGGCCCGCCGCGCCACCCGCATCAATCCTGTCGAAGCTCTGCGTTACGAATAGTCCAAAGTCCCACGCGGGGCGGATCTCACCAGAACCGCCCCGCGTCTCCCCTCATTTGCCGAAACGTTCGTAAGCGCCCGGCTGCTTCCACCAGTACCCTTCTGCTTCCCGAACCGGATCGTAGTTCGGATTCGGCGTTGGAAACTTCGCATCCACCTCTTTCAGCCACGCGTCCAGCAGCCGTGTCAGCTCCCGCACCTTGGCTTTCTGGGACTCAGCCAGATCCGTCTGCTCGCCGATATCCGTGGTCACGCGGTAAAGCTCCACGTGATTGTCTTCGTGGAACCGGATCAGCTTGTACTCGCCCAACCGCACCGCGCTGGCCGGCCGCCCGAGTTGATTGCTGTAGTGCGGATAGTGCCAGTACAGCGGCCTCGGCGGCAATCGTCGCGCTGCCGGTAACAGCGAGGCGAAGCTCCGGCCATCCACGCCCGCCGGCGCATCGACACCCGCGAGTTCCGCGAAGGTCGGCAGATAGTCGACGCTCGAGATCGGCGTATCGTCCACGGCCCCTTTTCGCACACCCGGACCGCGGATAATCAGCGGCACGCGAATGCCCCCTTCGTACACGTGGCCCTTGCCCTCCCTCAGCGGCCAGTTCGACGTTGTAGGCTTCAACAGCCACTCCGGAGCGCTCAATCCGCCATTGTCCGAATTGAAGACAATGATCGTGTTCTCCGCGAGTCCGTTCTCTTCCACCGCCTTCACGACGCGCCCCACACTATCGTCCAGACTCTGAATCATGCCCGCATAGACGGGATCGTAATGCCGCGCGCCGCTACGGATCTTCGCACTGTATTTCTGGATGTATTCCTTCTTCGACTGCAGCGGCACATGCGGAGCAAAATGCGGCAGATACACGAAGAACGGATTGGCCCGGTTCGCCTGAATGAAGGCGGCAGCCTCATCCCCCAGCCGGTCCGTGATGTACTCCCCCGGCTTGCCCTCGATCACCGGATTCTTCCCACGCCACCCCGGATAGAAGTAGCTGCCCACCCCACCCTGCGCGGCAAAGGTAGTGTCAAAACCCTGACGGTCCGGCCCGAAGCCCTCGCCGCCCAGGTGCCACTTGCCGAACTGGCCAGTCCGGTAGCCGGCGGGCTTCAGCACCTCGGCAATTGTCTTCTCCGCCAGCGGCAACTGCTGCACGCAATCCACGCCGATCAGCTTTGAATAGGGCGTCGGGTGCTTGCCCGGCAGGTAGTTCGTAATCCCCAGCCGAGCCGGATATTTGCCGGTCATGATGCTCGCCCGGGTGGGCGAGCAGACCGGGCAGGCGGCATACGCGTTGGTAAAGCGCGTACCCTGCTGCGCGAGACGGTCGATGTTCGGCGTCTCGTAAAACTGGCTCCCATACGAGGAGAGATCGGTCCAGCCGAGGTCGTCACCCAGGATGAACACAAAGTTCAGCGGCCTCTTCCGCGGCTGGAAGGCGGCTGCGGGCAAAGCCGCGGCCGCGCCAGCAAGCTGTCTCAGGAATTGACGGCGTTCCATTGGCACTTAAAACTCCACCTTCAGACCCAACTGCATCACGCGCGCCGGCAGCGCCGAGCTGATCGCGCCGAAATTCGCCGCGCCCAGCGACCGTCCGGGCGCCTGGAAGTTCGTGTGATTCGCCACGTTCAACGACTCCGCCCGGAACTGCACATTGCCGGTCTCCCTGAAGCGGAAGTTCTTCAGCAGCGACACATCCAGGTTCAGCAGCCCCGGCCCCGTCAGCAGCGCCCGCGAGGAATTGCCGAACGTGTAAGCCGCCGGAGCCGCCACCGCCGTCGTATCGAACCACCGCGCCACCGTCCGTTGGTCCGCCGGCAGCGAAGGATCCCGCAGCACATTCACCCGCTGTGGTCCCGGATTGAAAGCGTTGCTCGTATTCGTCTGCGTCACCAGCCCAAACGGACTGCCCGCCTGCGCAATCAGAATCGCGCCTAGGCTCCAGCCGCCCACCAGGTTCGACAGCAATCCCTGGTTCAGCAGCTTCCGTCCATGACCCCACGGCAGTTCATAAACGGAACTCACCGCCAGCCTGTTCCGGACATCATTCCCCGCCAGCGACCGGTCCGCCCGGCGATTGTAGAAGTCCTGGTAGCCCGACGGCACCGCGCCCACTTCAAAGCTCGACGCCACATCGTCGATAAACTTCGACCATGTGTAATTCGTCAGGAAGTTCAGGCCATTCGAGAAGCGCTTCTCCACCTTCACATTCAGCCCGTGGTAGTTGGAGTTGCCCCACATCGGCGTCAGCAGCGTGACATTGCCGAACTGCGGGAACGGCCTCCGCGTCTGCGCCGAACCCGCGCCCAGCAGCAACTCCGGCCGCACCTGGTTGATGCTCGTGTCAGGAGCCGGGAGCTTGTGCCCCACGTTGCCCAGATACGAGACCTCTGCCACGATATTCCCCCGCAGTTCCTGCTGCACCGAGAAGTTCCACTGCTGCGAGTAACCCAGTTCCCGGTCCTGCCCAATATACACCGGAGCCAGCCGTACCGCCGAGCCCACCGGCACCGCTCCAAATCCGCTGTTCAGCACCTGCGGCACCGTCGCCGGGAATCCGTTGCTCAGCAGAAACGCGGCTGTGTTGCCGCTATCCGGCGAACTGTAATCGCCGCTGGTCTCAAAGCCGGCGCTGGCCGTGTTCGACCCCGGAATCGGCGGCCCGAAGTACACTCCATACCCTGAGCGCACCACCAGGCTCCGCCGCTCGAAAGGCTTCCAGGCAAACCCGAAGCGCGGCCCGAAGTTCACGTAGTCCGAGTTGTACACCTTCGAACCCAGTCCATCTCTTCCGGCGAATGTCACCACGCCCGGCGTTCCGGAGACCGGGTTGACCTTTGCGGTATCGAACGAGTTCTGGCGGTCGTTCGCGTCTACGCGCGGAGTGTGCGTCTCCCAGCGCACGCCCAGGTTCAACGTGAAATCGCGCGTCAACTTCCAGTCGTCCTGGACGAACGCCGCATAGTACGCCGCCCGCCGGTCCAGAATGTCGGTGTCCTGAATCTTGCCCGAAAGCGCCGTACCCAGCAGCAGGCTCGCGATCGCGTTGCCGCCGCTGGTGGTGCCCGAAGGCGCCGTCAGCTGCGGACCGAACCCGATCGAACCCGACGTCAGGCTGTTCAGGTCGTCCTGGTTCTGGCCGAATCGCGCCTCGCCGCCGATCTTGATCGAGTGTTTGCCCAGCAGCAGGCTGTACACATCGACAATGTCCGTATCGCGGATCGGAGTCTGGATGCGCTGCTGCGTGCCCGCGCCCAGATTCACATAGCCCGAAGCGGTCACCTGCGGGAAGGCCGACCCTGTCACGCCCTTTAGTCCCAGTTGCGCCGGCCAGTTGCCGCCAATGCTCAAGGTGTCCTGCCGGAACCGCCGCGGCTGATAGTTGAAACGGAAGTCGTTCACCACCCGGCTCCCGAAATTCCGCGTGTACGTCCCCAGGAAGCTGTATGCCCGCCGCGTCGTGATCGAGCCGTCCGGATCGGCCGCCGGGTTGTCGAACGTCGCCGCCGTATCCGTCGGGAAGTTGTGCAGCACCATCCGGAAACCCAGCCGCGAATTGTCGTTGAGAATGTGATCGACCTTCGTGGTCCAAGTCGTCAAATTCAGGTTCGTCGATTCGTTCCGCGCGAAATTGTTCGCGCCCGCCAGGTTCGCCGCCGCCCGCGTCGCCGCCGGATAGTAACTCGCAATCTTCGCGCCCACGGGGTCCAGCCGGTTCGACGGAATGATGTTGCCCACGAACGGATCGCGAATCGTCCGCGCCGGATTCGCCGGATCCGTGCGAGTCGTCGCCGGATCGTAGATCGGCACCAGCGCACCGGCCGCCGTCAGCGTCTGCGAGAAGTCGCCCGTCCTCTGCGCCGCCGTCGGCACCGTGTAAACACGGGTCAGGCCAATGCGCTGGATCTGCCACTCGTTTGAACTGAAGAAGAATGTCTTGTTCTTGATGATCGGCCCGCCGGCCGTCAACCCGAAGATGTTGTACCGCAGCGGAGCCTTCTGCGCGGAGAAGAAGTTCCTGGCGTCCATGGCATCGTTGCGGAAGAACTCGTAGGCGCTGCCGTGAAACTGATTCGTGCCGGAGCGTGTGATGACACTCACCACTCCGCCCGCGGTATTCCCGAACTCCGCCGAGTAGTTGTTCTGCTGGACCCGCACCTCCTGCACCGACTCCACCGGCGGATTGAACAGCGCCTGTGGAATCTCCAGAGCCACGTTCGAGGCATTCACCCCGTCCAGCAACCATTGCTGCTGATCGCCGCGGCTGCCGGCCACCGTTACACGCGGCCGGATCACGTCACCCGTGATATAGACCGCGTTGCCCATCAGCTTGAGCAGATCGCCCACGCGCCGCCCGTTGATCGGCATGTCGCGGACCGTCTTGTTCTCGATGAACTGCCCCACCGTCGCCGTCTCCGACTCGATGAGCTGGTTCTCCGCCACGACATCGACAGACTCGCTGACGTGGCCTACCTGCAGAGTGATGTCGATGCGCGCCAGTCGGCCCAACTCCAGCGTCATGCCCTTCTGGCTGTAGCGCTGGAAGCCCGGCAGTTCCGCCGAGATCTCATAGCGGCCCGGTTGCAGCGGCGCCACGCTGTACTCGCCCTCCGCATTCGTCAGCAGCGAGCGCGTATCGCCCGTGTCCAGTGCTTGTACGGTGACCTTCACATTCGCCAACCGCAACGCGCTGGGGTCCAGAACAATGCCGGTGAGCCCGCTCGCCGATTGTGCCCGTGCAATGTGGGCAAACAGGAGTGAGAGGGAAATGGCCAGAGTGGCCCGTCCCAGAAGTGTGAACACACTTCGGGTTTTGAGAGGAAAACTGCGTTCGGACATAGGCTCCCTTTTGGATTTCCGGCGACTTAGGGGCTGCTTATCGCGGAGGAGCCATCGCGCGGGCGGTGCAGGTCAACAGAGACGAGCGAGTCTGAATACTGAAGCTATCACTGGCATGATAGGCCGCGCCGCCCATGTGTGTCAATGGGAAAGTAGTGTTTGTCTATCGATTTACTCTTCTATCTCTAACCGACAGGTTTGTAACGGGATACGTCTCGATGCCCACCAGCCATCAGGCTCCGGTCGATCCATAGCCGCGTCAGTTTCTCCTGGACACCGTTCTGTGCCAGCCGCGCACGCAGGTTGCCGAAATCGACCGAATCCAGCGACTGATCCTGGTTGAAACACGAGAACACCACGGTCTCTTCCCCGGTGAGCGGGTTCTTGTGCTGCTGCAGGCACTGCGCGCAAATCTCCTTCATCATGCACTGCATAGGCGAGTTGATACTGCCGATCGCATGGTGCTCTTTCTTCAGATACGGAGCCAGTACCCCATGCCGCGATTCCGCCACGGCGCGCATCATGCCATCCGAGCCGATCGCCACCACGCGGTCCACCTCGGTCAGGGGGATCCGCGCCTCGCCCAGCGATCCACGCGCATAGGCCAGCATCGCCTCGACGATATTGCCCACGAACGTGTGGTCGCCCGGCCGGTTCGGAGCGAACCCCGGAGCCTCGTCGCAGCACCACACAATCACATCCGCCGCCTGCTCGATCTCCTCCACCTTGTAGCGGTCCGCCAGCTTCTTGTAGCCCGCGAAGTACACCACCCGCGAGCCCTTTCGCCGCAGCGCCTGGCCAATGGAAAACAGCACCGCATTGCCCAACCCGCCGCCCACCAGCAGAGCCGTCTCGTGCTCCGGCGTCTCGGTCGGGGTGCCCGTCGGACCCATCAGGATCACGGGTTCACCCGGCTTCAGCAGTGCACATAGATCCGACGACCCGCCCATCTCCAGCACGATTGTCGACAACAGGCCTTTCTCGACGTCCACCGACGCGCCGGTCAGAGCCAGGCCTTCCATCGCCAGCGTGGTGCCCTGCACCCGCGAGGCCAGGGATTCGTAGTTCTGCAGCCGGTAGAACTGGCCCGGCAGGAACGCGCGCGCCGCTAAGGGCGCCCGCACCACCACCTCGACAATATTCGGCGTCAGCCGGATAACTTCATCCACTGTCGCTCGCAGCTCGCTGTTCAGACGTGCGAACAGCTCCTCAGGCGTGGGCCCGGTCGAAGCCCGCCGTGACAGAATCTTCGTGACCACGGGATAGCCCTGCTTGGCGCCGCCCATGGCCTTCACCACATTGCCCGCATACGACGGGTGCAGGTCGCCGAAGAAGCTGATCGCCCGCCCATCGGCGCGAATCGAAGTCAGGACACGGGACACAGCCGGCTTCGACACGATCTCCGGCTTCACCGGGTGCCCGTCCTCATCCACAGCCTGGAAGTTCCGGCCCGAGATTGTCACGTTCACCGGATCCTCGCGGCCCAGCACCGTGTTGGGTTGCGTGCCCGCCGCGACAAGAATCGTCTTCGCCGGCAGCACTACGGTCTGTCCGTCACGCTTGAGATGCAACGCGGAACAGTGTCCGAAGCGGTCGACCTCCACTTCGGAAGGCGTCAACAGCTCAGCGAAGCGGATGCCCTCCTGCAAAGCCAGCGCGACCTCCTCGTGATTCAGCGTGTAGCTCGGCGCATCGATCAGCCGCCGCCGATAGGCGATCGTCACACCACCCCACTCATTCAGCAGCGGAATGAAGTTCGGCTCGCGGCCCGCCTGCTCGGCCAATGCCCGCTCTCGCCGCAAGGCTCGGGCATGCTCCAGAAACTCGTCGCCGGTGACCCGCTCTTCTTCGTTCCAACCCGCGCGCACCGCTGCCTCACCCCGCTCCACCACCAGCGTTTCGTAGCGCTGCAGGAACTTCTCCACCTGCACCGGGTAATACGCCATCGACTCGGTCGCGGTATCGACAGCCGTCAATCCGCCGCCGATCACTACCACCGGCAACTGCACTTGCAGGTTCGCCACGGAGTCGCGCTTGGCCGCTCCGGTCAACTGCAGCGCCATCAGGAAATCCGACGCCTGCCGCACGCCGCGCGCCAGGCCGTTCTTCATCGGGATCACTGTCGGCTTGCCCGCGCCCATGCACAATGCGATGTGGTCGAAACCCATCGCGAACGCGCTCTCAATGGTCAGCGTGCCGCCAAAGCGCACGCCGCCGAACATGCTGAACTCCGCACGCCGTTCCAGCAGCAGACGGACAATCTTGAGAAAATTCTTATCCCAGCGGACCGTGATGCCATACTCCGCCACGCCGCCAAACCCAGCCATCGCGCGCTCACCCAACCCCTCGTACAGCTCGTGGATGTCATGGATCGGATGGAACCGATGGCGCTGCCCCAACGCGTCGACGCCACTGATCTGCTCCGGCAGCGGCTCGATTTTGAGCCCGTCCACGGCCACCACGCTGTGGCCATCGTTCATCAGGTTGTGCGCCAGCCCGAATCCGGCCGGCCCCAAACCCACCACCAGCACCTTGTAGCCCGTAGCCGCGCGCGGCAGCGGCCTGTGGAAGTTCAGCGGATTCCAGCGCGTCAGCAGGCTGTAAATCTCGAAGCCCCACGGCAGTTCCAGAACGTCCTTCAAGGTCCGAGTCTCAATCTGAGGGATGTCCACCGGGTCCTGCTTCTGATAAATGCAGGACTTCATGCAGTCGTTGCAGATACGGTGTCCCGTGGCGGCTGTCAGAGGATTGTCGATCACCACTGTCGCCAACGCGCCAATCGGGCAACCCTGCTCCTTCAGAACATTCATCTCGGAGATCTTCTCTTCCAACGGGCAACCCGCCAGAGTCACTCCGAAGACGGTTTTCTTGAACTCGCCCGACTTCTCGCGCAGCCCGGTCGAGCAGCTATCCTTGCCCTGGTTGTGGCACTTGATGCAGTAGTGCGCCTGACCCACGGCGCGCGGCAGGTCCATGCCAGCGTCGGTCAACGCAAACCCGTCGCGGTGGCGCAGTTCGTCATCCGGCAGCCGGAATCGCGGGATCCCGTCCATCTCCTCGATCTCAACATCGACGAGATGCTCCATCACCAGCTTGTGCGGAGTACGGAACAGGACACCCTTGTAATTCTGCTTCCTACCCTCGGTGGACAGCGCGGCCCAGGCCGCATACTGCGCCGCCAGTGCCAGTTCGGGCACGTGCTGATCTTCGGCCGCGAGCCACCCGCTCACGTGGGCCGTGAACGAATCATCCGTCAGCGGCTCGCCGAACAGCACCGCCAGCTCGACTGCCAGCGCAGGTCCGTCAATGGCCTCGGCGTGCTCCGTGGTCACGCCGGAGATCGCCTTCTTAACGACAAACTGCCGCTTCAGGGCCAGCATCGGCGCCAGCCGGTGGTGCCGCTGGCGCAGCGTATGCAGCTCCGGCGTGATGCCGAACAGTTCGCCGAGAAAATCTTCCAGATGCGGGGCGGCCGCTAGAATCAGAGCCGACTGTTCTTTGGGCGCCAGCGACGCCGGATTGGCCCGCGCCGCTTCAAACTGGGCGTACAGGTCGGCATCGCCGCTCCGCAAATAGTCGGCAAAGCGTTGGTCCAGTCGCTCCAGTCCATCCCGCCCGTAAAGCTCTTCAAAGACCACGCCGAATCCGAGGTCGAGAGACCCCTCCACTAAGCTCATGCGCGCTCCGTTGCTTCTTGTTGATCTACTTTGAGCATACGATGGCCGTGCCGCTTTCGTCGTATCGGCGCTTCATTGCATCGCGCATGGTCCGCGATATCATCGAATTAACTGTGCTGGTTTCCATCGAGACTAAACCCAAGCGGCCGCAATGGCTCAAAGCGCCGGCGCCGGTCGGGGACAACTACCGCGATTTGAAGGGTTTGGTGGATCGCCTCAAGCTCCACACCGTCTGCGACAGCGCGGCCTGCCCCAACATCGGCGAGTGCTGGAATCACCGCACCGCCACCTTCATGATTCTGGGCAACTTCTGCACCCGGCGCTGCGGCTTCTGCGCCGTCCAGAAGGGCCAACCTCTCGATGTCGACTATGGAGAGCCCGACCGCGTCGCCGAGGCCTGCGAAATCCTCGGGCTGAAATACGCCGTCATCACCAGCGTCAACCGCGACGACCGCAAAGACGGCGGAGCCGAGCTTTTCGCCCTCACCATCCGCGCCATCCGCCAGCGCATCCCGGGCTGCAAGGTGGAAGTGCTGGTACCAGACTTCCAGGGCAACAAAGACGCGATGGCCATCGTCATGGATGCCGCGCCCGACGTCCTCAATCACAACATCGAGACCGTGCCCCGGCTCTACCAGCAGGTGCGCATCGGCGCCCGCTACGAGCGCTCGCTCGAAATGCTGGCCTGGGCCAAGGCCTTGCGGCCGGAGATCCCAACAAAGTCTGGACTCATGGTCGGCCTGGGTGAGACGAATGAGGAAGTCGTGAGCACTCTCGGCGACCTGCGCGCTCACCAGGTCGACTTCGCCACCATCGGCCAGTATCTGCGCCCTACTCCCCAGCACCTGCCCGTGTTACGCTATGTCACCCCGGCGGAGTTTGCCGGGTATAAGCAGGCTGGACAGCAGATGGGCTTTTCGCACATCGAATCCGGCCCATTGGTTCGCAGCAGTTATCACGCAGCGGAGGCGCTTTAAACTGTCACTTCCATCTGAATTGCTCGACGGCGGCATCTGGCGCATCCCGCTGCCCTTGCCCTTCGGCCCGCCCCACATCAACGTCTACCTGCTGCCCTGCCCCGACGGCTGGATGCTGATCGATACGGGCATGGACACGGACGACTGCTGGAACGCGCTCACGGCAGCCATGAACGACGCCGGAGTCGCCCCCGCGCAGCTCCGCCAGATTGTCGTCACGCATCTCCATCCCGATCACTGCGGCCTGGCCGCGCGCCTGCGCGATGCCAGTGGAGCCACAGTCTGGATGCACCGCGCCGACGCCGAGTTGCTGATGCGGCTCACCGGCACTCGCCGTCCACAGGAACTGCTGGAAGAGGCCATGAAGCAGGCCGGCACACCGGACTCGTTTCGCCCAACGGTCCTCGCCAGCTACGACCGCCTGCTGCGGACCTTCCCCGCTCTGAGTCCCGATGCCTATCTGGAGGACGGAGCCGCGCTGGAAAGCTGGCTCGGCCCGCTGGAGGTCGTCTGGACACCCGGTCACGCTCCGGGCCTGTGCTGCCTCCACGCGTCGGAGTTCGGCTACCTCTTCTCCAGCGACCATGTCATTGAGGACATTACTCCGCACGTCGGTTGGCTGCCCGAGCCCGACGGCACCGTCGAGGACGCGCTGGGCCAGTACCTCGCCAGCCTCGACCGCCTCGACCAGATAGAGGTCCAGAAGATCCTGCCCGCCCACGGCGCGCCGTTTACAGGACTCCGGGAATGGACCACTCGGACGCGCGAACACCACGCCGCCCGCGCCCGCGACATCGCCCAGTTCCAAAGCGATGGCGCGGACCTTGCGGACGACCTCGTCAAACGCCTGTGGCCGCGCGAGTTGCGCCCCATGGAATACCAGTTGGCGCTCACCTCGGTGCTCGCTTACCTGGAGCACGGCCGTCGAGGCGTCTAGCCCCATCAAACCGCAGCGTGCCGCAGCTTGCGCCGCCGCTCAATCCACTCGTCCCGCTTGAACAACCGCGGGCTTGAGTCGATGAGGCGCGGCAGCAGCTCAAACACGCCCGACTGCGTCCAGGCCTCGTCCGTCCGCATCCGGAAGCCACGTTTGTTCAACTCGTCCGCGATGCGCGACATCGACCGGTCCTCGACAATCCCTTCCAGGATCCCGAGCATGATCTCAATCTCCTCCGGATCCTCTTCCAGGTGTTTGTGGTCGGCGGCAACCCGCAGGCCATAGGGCACCTCCTGCACAGGTGGCCTCCAATCCTCCGCGGATTCCACCATCCGCTCCCACTCCACCGCCACCGGATGCCACCCCTCGGCGGCCCTCCGTTCCAGTTCGCTGGCCGTCAACGGGCTGGTCAGCACTTCACGAACGCGCTCCGACTTTCCCATGTAGGCGCCTCCCTGCGCGCCAGTGCGCACGCCTCTGGCCAGCGTATCTCGCGGATTCCATTGAAGTGCGTGATTTCGTGAGTGTCCGCTAACGCGACGCCACCGTCCAGGAACGGAACACACCGGGTGCTGAGAGGATTCGCGGCCGGCCGCCACTAACCCAGTGGAGAGACCCGGGGCGCCCATGCCATCTTCCAGTACGCAACTCCTGTACCAAAGCGATCAGAGGCAGGCCGGCACGCCGCGCATCTACTACGCCGTCCCTCGCTGGCCCAAACCGTCGAAGACGGCTCTGTTCACCGCCGCCGTCGTCCTGTTTCTCCTGGTGGCCATGCCCAAGGGCGGCATCAAGTTTGAACGCATCCCCATTACCTTCAGTTATCTCGCTCTCGGCGTGGCCGCTCTACCCTGCCTTGCCGTCAGCGTCAGAACCACCACCTGGAACCGGCCCTCTGTCGTCTGCATTCTGATGACGCTCCCCCTCGCGATCATTTCGCTGCTCAAGATCACGATCTGGGGCTACTACGAACAGGGCTTCGCACTGGCTCTGATCGCCAATGTCTGTGTTCTGCCGTTTGTCTTTCTCGTCTGCTTCCGCTCGCTTGGCGCCGCCCTGGTCCACCGCGACACGCAGCGACTGCTGGTCTTCTGCGTCGCCCTCGTGACCCTGTTTGGCCTCGTCGAGTTCGTCTCGCGCAACTTCCTCGGCTCGGCTATCGAAGTACCCTACATCACCGTAAACTCCGACGACGTGGGACGCATTTGGGAAAAGCACAACCAGCGGACTAGCCTGGTCAAGCTGGTCTCCACCTACAACAACGGCAACATCTTCGGTATCTGCATGCTGATTCTGGGGCCGCTGTTCTGGGCGTTGCGGCCGGCGCGCACGCTGCGGATCATCTACCTGGCGGCGCTCTTCCTCACGCTGTCACGCACCGTCTGGGCCGGCATGCTCATCTGGCTGGTTCTGTGGGAGCCCATTTTCCGCCGGCGGCCCGTTTCGATGCTCCTGCGGTCGCCTGTACACCTGGCAACCGCCTTCGGGATGGGGGCGGCCGGCCTCTTCGTTCTCAGCACCGGCACGGACTTTCTTTTCGATCAGAACCTGGGTGGCCGGCTCGAGGCGCTGCCCAACGTGGAGTTCAGCCTCTTCGGCCCGGAAATGCCGTTCCTTGGCATAAGCGAGTTGACCTACACCAGCTTCCTGCAGAACTTCGGCCTGGCCGGACTCCTGGCCTTCATCGCCTGGCTCACCGCACCCGTGGCCGCCTGCCTCACCGCGGAAGGATTGGGCGCGCTGGGCCCGCTGCGCCGGGCTGCTCTGATCTCCCTCACGGTCTATATGGTGGTTTGCGCCGTCGACGGAGCCTTCATGCTGATCCCCGTCATCGCGCTCTACTGGCTGGTCGCGTCTTACCTGCTCAACCCTGCCTGCGATCAACAGGGCGTCCACACTCTGGAACTCGCCAGGCCCTAGCGCGCCGCCTCGAACCGCGCCCAGGGATGTGATGGCAGATCCTTCAGCAGCGGCTTCATCCAGGCGAACTCCGGATTCTTCTTCAGGTGCTCGGCCGCCTTGAAGCCGATCCCGCAGGGGTGGCCCATCGCTGCTTCCATCGTCATCTGCCGCGCCATCGTGGCGTCGGTGATCTTCGCCTGCACCGCGCCCGCCGGGCCGTGCTCTTCCTGCCAGGGCTTCAAGCCGCGCGCCGACAAGTCGACATGCCCGCACAGCGTGCGCTCGTTCGGCGAATTCGCTTGCTTGGCATAGGCATCATAGTGGTCGGACAGGAACGACTTCCCGCTCGCCACATCCACCTTGCCCTTATACTCCGCCATCAGCTCTTCCCACCGCGTGCGCCGCGCATTCGCGCTGACAGACTGGTTCTGCGCCGGGAAGTCCGTCTCTTCCGCCGTCAGGGCTGGATCGATGGGGAAGTTCGCGCCCACGAAGTAGCCGTCCTTCTTGCGATCCAAGGTGACGTGCTTGAGGCCCAGTTCCAGCCGCCCGATCTCGTTCTTGTTCAGATCCGCGACAAGCCAAGTGTTCGCATAGCCACCATTGTTTCCAGCCCGCATAATGCGATTGAAATCGTCGATGCTCGACGAGTACTGCATTGCCTTGCGGCCGCGCACAAACTCGGGAATCCCGTTCGTATCGAACCCGCGGAACTGGGTGATGGTGGTCTCGGTAATCACGATGCCGGCCGAGTTGATGCCGAAGTCGTCACCACTGTGAATGAAGCCAGGGAAGCCATCCATCAGGATCCGGTGGCCCTGCGACGGGCGGATGTCAAACATGATGTTCCAACGCGCGCCTTCCAGATAGCCCGACCAGTTGTTGTGACCGATGACAATCTTGCCATCCTTGGTCATCGAGCCCGTCGCCACGAACGCGCTGCAGCGGTCCGGGGCATTCGACTCCTTCTTCTTGTCCAGCACGCCGGTGTAGTAGCTCATCTCGATGTTGGCGTTCAGCACCACCACATCGTAGAGATCCGCCTTCACGCCCTTGGCCTTCAAACCGTCGGCGATGCCCTGCAACTCCTGCCGGTATTCGATCTCGATGTGCGGCCAGAAGACCTTCTCGGCCGCCGTTCTGTAGAAGTTCCAGTCGTGGCCCGAATCGTGGGTCAACGAAAGCCTGGTTACCTTGAGCGCGTCGTCGATCTCGGCGGAAAGCAGGTAGCCATGCTGGAACCCGATCTCCGACGGAGTGCCCTGGAGACGGACGGGAATCCATCCCTCCTTCTCCGGTCCCCGGAACGCACCAGCCAGCCGCGGGTCCGCCTTGGGTTGCCAGGACATCAGGCTGGCGGCCGAGGCGATGAGCAGAACGACGGAAAGGCAAGCTCGAATCTTCATGGGAATGGCCAATTATAGCCGCATTTCCCACTGGCCCGTTCGGCTTCAGCGCACCGCCTTCACCTGGTTCCCTTCGCCCAGCAACACAACCTGAGGCCGGTGGACTCTCGCCTCCTCTTCGTCCATCCACCCGAAGGCGGCAATGATCACCACGTCTCCGACCTGCCCTTTTCGTGCCGCCGAGCCATACAGGCACACCGCACCCGAGCCCGCCGGAGCCGGCACGACATACGTCTGCAGCCGCGAACCGTTGTTCACATTCCACACGTGAACCGCCTCGTTCGGCTGCAGTCCGGCCGCCTTCAGAAGATCTTCGTCCACGCCCAGGCTGCCCTCGTAGTGCAGCTCCGCGCCAGTCAGCGTGGCCCGGTGCAGCTTCGACTTCAATAGCTTTCGCAGCATCTCAACCCTATCCTTTCGACAGTTCGACCGCTCTCTTCAGGCCCAGCAGTGACAGTTCCGGCACGGTGGCATCGAACAAGCCTTCGCCCTTGAACAGTGCTCCGAAACCGCCGGTCGAGATCACCAGCGGCCGCTCCTGCGCGAAGTAGTTCGCCGTCACGGTCTCGGCCAGGAACCGCACTGTCGCCGCCGTCCCGTAAAACAGCCCGGCCTGGATGCTCTCCACAGTCGACCGCCCCAATACCTCCGCCGGCCGCACGATCTCCACCGCCGGCAACCGCGCGGTCTTCGACTCCAGCATCTCCATCGACGTGTAGATACCCGGAGTGATGATGCCACCCAGGTACTCCTTCTCCTTGCTCACCGCGCAGAGCGTGGTGGCCGTGCCGAAGTCGACGATCAGCAGATTGCGGCCCGGAAACCGCAGCAGCGCACCGATGGAGTTCGCGATCTTATCCGCACCCACCTCCAGCGGGTTCCGGTAACGAATCTTGAGCCCCGTCTTGACGCCGGGGCCCAGCACGAACGGCTCCAACTGGAAGTACTTCCGGAAACCGTTGCGGAGCGAGTGCACAATGTCCGGCACCACGGCGCATACGGCCGCCATCTCGACCTGCGCCGGATCGATGCCGTTCTCGCGCAGCATGCTGCGGAAGAACAGGCCGAACTCGTCGGAGGACGACCGGATGTTGGAGGTCCGCCGGAATGTGACCTTCAGCTCCTCGCCGTCGTACACGCCCGCGAAGATCTGCGTATTGCCTACGTCCACACAGAGCAGCATCTTACTGGGCCTCCCCCACGGGGACGTTGTCGATCAGCCGGACGCCTTCCAGCGTGGCAGCCGCAAACCTCCGGCCCCAGCGCTCTTCCACGTAGTCGACCGCGAAGCCATCGATCTCCAGCAGGCGCCTCGCTTCTTCGGCAGTCGCCGCCGTAGTCAACGAGCGATAGACACTGGCCGCCCGCTGCCGGCCATCATCCGACAACAGGGCGTTCCGCGAGCTCAGCGCCAGGCCGGATTCGGCACGGACGGTCTCACAGGGGACGATCTCCGTCGGGACGAAGAAGTCCTGCACCATCTCCCGGATCACTTGAAGCTGCTGATAATCCTTCTCACCGAAGTAGGCGC
Organism: uncultured Paludibaculum sp.; assembly: GCF_963665245.1. NCBI lineage: Bacteria > Pseudomonadati > Acidobacteriota > Terriglobia > Bryobacterales > Bryobacteraceae > Paludibaculum > uncultured Paludibaculum sp. The sequence goes on along the minus strand of NZ_OY762269.1, from coordinate 1,509,489 downwards.
GATCGGCCCGCACCACGTTCAGCAGCTTCAGGACGATCGTCATCACGCCCTGAAAGTGTCCGGGTCGATGGGCACCTTCCATGCCCTCCACCGCGGAGCCGCCCTCGATCTTCAGCCGATAGCCATCCGGGTAGAGTTCGCCCGCGCCAGGCATCAGCACCTCGTTGGCACCCAGCGACTCCAGCAACCGCAGGTCTTGTTCCACAGTACGCGGGTACCGCTCCAGGTCACCCAGATTGTTGAACTGGGTGGGGTTGACGAAGATGCTCACGACCACGATATCGTTCTCCCGGCGGCAGCGCTCCACCAGCGCGCCATGCCCGGCGTGCAGCGCGCCCATGGTCGGCACCAGGCCGATGCTGCCGTGCAGTTCCGCCCGGCGGGCCTGCCACTCACGAACGGTCGTCCAGATCTTCATGTGTAGCTCTCCTCCACCGCGGGAAACGACCCGCTCTTCACCGCCTGGTCATAGCCATCCAGGGCCTCCACGATGGCGTTCGCGCCTTCCAGGAAGTGCCGCACAAAGCGCGGGTGGAAGTCGGTGTTCATGCCCAGCAGATCCTGCAGGACCAGGATCTGCCCATCGCAGCCCGCGCCGGCGCCGATACCGATAGTCGGGATCCTGAGCGCCGCGGTCACCTCGGAAGCGAGCGGAGCCGGGATGCACTCCAGCACAATCGAGAACGCGCCCAACTGTTCCAGGGCGACAGCCTGCCGCAGGATCTTCTGGGCGGCTTCATCGCCCCGTCCCTGCACCTTGTAGCCCCCGAACGCGTGGATCGATTGGGGCTGCAGCCCGAGATGGCCCATCACAGGAATCCCGCTCTCGACCAGCCGCTGCACGACGTCTTCGTGTCCATCGACTCCTTCGAGCTTTACGGCCTGGGCGCCCGCGCTCATCAGCACGTGGGCCGCATCCAGGGCCGCGGTCCAGCCCATGCGGTAGGAGAGAAACGGCATGTCGGCCACGATGAGCTTATCGCCGGCGCCCCGGGCAACCGCCTCCGTATGGAGTTTCATCATCTCCACCCGGGCCGCGATGGTGGAGGGGTGGCCGTGCATCACCATGGCGGCGCTGTCGCCCACCAGGATGCCGTCGATGGAACTGCGCGCCAGCAACCGGGCGAACGTGTAGTCGTAGCACGTCACCATCGAGAGCCGCCGTTGTTCCTGTTTTGCGTTGAGAAAGTGTCCAGCCTGCATCGTTCACTGCCCCCAGGGGACAGGTGGACGCGGGCTCGACGCGAAGGAAGGAATAGATTGTCTCAGCATCGCCTTGGTACCTGTCGGATTCGATCAAGTCCCCGGACTTACATGCGCCCCGAAAGGCGTCATCGTACGGTGGTCGCTGCCAGTTGGTCAGCGCACTTCGAGTGTATCAGAGGGCGGGCTGCCCGCCCCGCCCTCGGGTTGAGATCAGTACTGCGGCACAGGCAGCGGGTTCCGCGAGGCGAATTGGACCTGGTGCCAGTAGGGATAGGTCTTCTGCGTCTGGCTGGCCCTGTCCAGTTTCTCCACCTGCTCCGGCGTCAGGTTCCAGCCGGCGGCGGCCAAATTCTGCTTGAGCTGCTCTTCATTGCGGGCACCAATGATGACGGTGGCGACGGAGGGCCGCTGCAGCAGCCAGTTCAGGGCGATCTGCGCGACGGTCTTGCCCGTCTCTTTCGCCACTTCATCCAGCGCGTCCACCACGTTGTACACATGCTCGTCCGGGACAGGCGGCCCCTGCTCGGCCGTCGAATGCAGGCGGCTCACCTCGGGCAGCGGCTGGCCACGGCGGATCTTGCCCGTCAACCGACCCCAACCCAGTGGGCTCCACACCAGCGCGGAGACCTTCTGGTCCAGTGCCAGGGGCATCAGTTCCCATTCATAGTCGCGTCCGATCAGTGAGTAATAAACCTGATGGCCGACATAGCGCGACCAACCGTAACGCTCTGACACCGAAAGTGACTTCATCAGATGCCAGCCCGAGAAGTTCGAGCAGGCGATGTAGCGAACTTTGCCGCTCTTGACGAAGCCGTCGAGCGTGGCGAGGGTCTCTTCCACGGGCGCCGTCGCGTCGAAGGCGTGCATGTGATAGACGTCCACGTAATCCGTGCCGAGGCGTCGCAGACTACCTTCCAGCGACTCGGTCAGATGATGGCGGGAGGAGCCGAGATCGTTCGGCCCCTTGCCCATTGCGAAGGTCGCCTTGGTGGAGATGAGGACCTGGTTCCGCTTGCCCTCGAGCGCCTTACCCAGGATCTCCTCCGAGTGCCCGTCGGAATAGACATCCGCGGTATCGAAAAGGTTCAGGCCGGCGTCGAGGCAGAGATCCACGATGCGCTTGGCTTCGGGAACACCCGTGTCCCCCCAGGCCTTGAAGAAGTCATTCGTACCGCCGAAGGTGCCCGCTCCGAAACTCAGGGCTGGAACTTTGAGACCGGAATGGCCTAGCTGTCGATATTCCATTGACTTTTTGGATGCGGCCGGCGCGGGCGAGGCTTCGGGAACGGACAGGCTTAATGCGCGCCCACCACCGCGTCAACAGCCTTCAACGAGAGCTGCGCGGCATCAAGATCAGTGCGGTTGCTCAACAGGATGACGGTGAGCTTGTGTTGGGGGAAGCGCTGGATCACCGTCCGGAATCCAGTGGTGCTGCCGGTATGCCACATGCGCTTCTGGTCGTTGTACGGATCCAGAAACCAGCCAAACCCGTAGGAGACCGGCTTGCCTGGATTCAGGTTGTCCTCGTTCTTTTCAGACGGCCAGCGGGTAGGTGCGCCGTTCGCGAGCCTGGCGGGCGTCCAGGCCTCCTTCATCGCCGATGCGTCCAACAGGGTGTTCCGGGTTAGGGCATCATCCCACTTCGCCAGGTCGGTGAGGTTTGAGTAGATGCCGCCGTCGCCCAGCGTGGCCGAGGTGGAGCTCTGGTCCCGTTCGACGAAAACGTCCTTCTGCTTCGAATGGCCATACGCCCGGTGGACGACGTTGTTTGTACCGGCTACGTAGGCGAGCGTATGATCCATGTGCAGCGGCGCGAAGATCCGCTTCTGCAGGAACTCGCCGAACGGCAGGCCAGACACCTTGGCGACGACCAACCCCAGCACCACGTAGCCGGAGTTGCTGTATGACCAACTGCTTCCGGCGGCGAACTTGCCGGCCCGCTGGGCCTTGAGCAGCTTCAAAACCTCTTCATCCCGGATCTGGTCCTGCGGCGTCCACCGCTGCGAACCGGCCTCCATCACCTCTTCATAATCCGGTAGTCCCGACGTATGCGTGAGCAGGTGGCGGATGGTGATCGCCTTGCCATAGGCAGGGAAGTCCGGGAAGACATTGGTGAGCGGATCGTCGTAGTGGAGCTTGCCGTCCTTCACCAGCAGCATCACGGACATGGCCGTGAACTGCTTGGTGAAGGACGCCAGGCGGAAGTTGGTCTCGGCATCGATGGGCGTGGCCGAGCGGAGATCCGTCACACCATACCCTCGCTGAAAGAGGGACCTGCCATCCTGCCGGACCAGCACAGCCAAGCCGGGCGTGCGCCCCTGGGCAAGGGGCGCAATGATGGCATCCAGGCGGGCTGTGACAGGATCATCGGCAGCCAGAACCAGGACCGGAACCAGCAACAGCAAGGGTAGGCGTTTGAGCATGACGGTTACTGGCTGACCTTGATCACCCAGGCCGGCTGCTGCATCAGGTCCTCCGGAACATCCGGCAGGGTGATGGCCAGGCCGGCGGGCGTCGGCTGCCATTTCAGGGCGCCGCCACCGAGCAGTTCCACGGCCTTCGGCTTGAGTGCCGCCTTCGACTGCAGGACGAAGCGGCGGCCGGGCCAGCGCGGCATGATGGCGTATACGTTGTTGCCCTTGGCCGTGAAGAAGGCGTCGAGGGAAGCCTTGCCCGCGGCGGGCTTCGCCACCAGTTTCGACAGGTCGTAGGCGGTCTCGTACTCCTTGTTGTACTCGACCTTGGGCACTTCGCCGGTGCTCCACTGGCGCGACGTGGTCCAGGGCTTGGTGCCATAGATCGCATCGCCGTTGACGCGCAGGAAGTCGCCGATCTGGATGAGGCGTTCTTCCATCACCACGGGAATGGTGCCGTCGGCGTCAGGGCCGATATCGAGCAGAAGATTGCCGCCACGGCTGACGAGGTCGACCAGCATGATGACCAGTTCTTTGCCCGAGTGGTAGTGCGACAGGTTCTCGGCGCGGTTGTAGCCGTAGGAGAAGCCCATGCCGCGGCTCTCTTCCCATGGGTGATCCATCCCGCTCATGCCGGGCGTGTACTCGGTGGTCCAATAGCCGCCGTGCTTGTGGCGGCTGTCCTTGCCCCAGCGGTCGTTGATGACCACGTCCTGCTTGACGGGCGATTCGTTCAACAGCCAGGCCATCAGCTCCGGCGTATGCCATTCCGAGGAGGGCAGGTCCCACTCGCCGTCGCTGAAGATGATGGCGGGATGGTAGCGGTTCACCAGGTCCTTGAACTGCGGGAACATGTGCTCGCGGATGTAGCGCGGCTTGTCGGTAAGCCACAGCGGGTTGTACCACTCGTAGAGCGAATAGTAGAAGCCCATCTTAAGGCCCTTGCGGCGCACTGCCTCGGTGAGGTCGCCCAGCACATCGCGCTTGGGCCCGATCTCGACGGCGTTCCACGGGCGGCCCCATGTGGCGGAAGCTTCCTTGCTGGGCCAGAGCGCGAAACCTTCGTGGTGCTTGGAGGTCAGCGCGACATACTTCGCGCCGGAGCGTTGGAAGACCTCCGCCCAGTGGTCGGGGTCATAGAGCTCCGCCCGGAACTGCGGAGCGAAGTTCTGATAGGGGTAATCCGCGCCATACATCTTCTTGTGGTACTCCCAGGTGCCGGACTGGATGGGGTTGGCGCCGGGCTTCTGGCCGTTGGTCATGGCGTTCCAATACCACTCGGCGTAGGCGAGCTTGCCGGGAATCACCGGAGCATAGGCGGGCACGGAATACACGCCCCAGTGGATGAAGATGCCGAACTTGGCATCCTGAAACCAAGCCGGTGTGGGCCGTTTGTCAATGGATTCCCAGGTGGGTTGATAGGTCTGCGCGAATGCGGCGGAGGAAGCGATCAGGAAGAGGGCCAACTTCTGCATGTGTACATTATTCCCTCTCTTTGAATCTGGCGCTCGCCCATCTTCAGTGGGCAGGCGCGATGTCGCCGGGAGGGATCACATTGCCTCGCGTGCAGCATTCGGCGTAGAGGAAGTCGAGCATCTCCTTCAATCCGTCCGTATTGGCCGTGTACCGGAGGAAAGTGCTTTCGCGACGGACTTTGACGAGCTCCTCATTCTTCAGCTTCTCAAGGTGATGGGAAAGCGTCGAGGGTGGAATGCCCAGTTCGGCCTGAATGTCGCCGACGACCAGCCCTCCGGGATGAGCGGTGAGCAACAGACGCAGTATGCGCAGGCGCGGCTCGGCGCCCAGGGCGGCCAGCATATCAGCGAATCGTGCGGTTGGATCGGTCTCGGGAGCAGCCACTAATTCGATGATATCAGCAGGATGGAATCCGCTAGACCCGCTGCAACTCGCGCCAGTGCGCGGGTGGGATCCCCTCCCAGACGCGGAAGGCCCGGACGAACGAGTTGGCATCTTCATAGCCGAGGAGGTAAGCCGTCTCGTTCAGTTCCAGCGATGAGTGGACCAGGTAGTGACGGGCCATCTCACGCCGGGCCTCTTCCAGAATCTGCTGGAAGCTCGAGCCCTCGGCAGTCAGCCGGCGCTGCAGAGACCGAACGCTCATGTGGAGCTCGCGGGCCAGCAATTGGACAGTGGGGCGCTGGCCGGCCAGTTGACGTTTGAGGATTAGCCGTATGCGGTCGGGAAGGCTCTGCTCGGCCTCCCGCTGGTTCAGTTCCTGGTCGAGCTGCGGAGCGATCATCGACAGCAGTTCGGCGTTGTGCGTGAGAAACGGCCGCTCCAGGTCCTGGTTATGGAAGAAAATCGCGTTGCTCGCCCCTTCGTAGTCGACCGGGCATCCGAAGTGCTGTTCCAGCAACGGCAGCGGGTCCCGCCGCCGAGTGAGTTGGATGCGGGCGGGCGTGAGCGGCACACCTGTGCCGCGCCGGGCAATGTTGACCACCCAGGCAAAACAGAGGTCGATGAGCGTGGGCGGTTCCGTCATGGTGGCGAGCAGCCAGAGGAACTCGACGCTGGTCTCGCGCGGACCGTTCACGATTCGGAGCTCCTCGGGGCAGGTGAGTTGCTTGTACCGCGCCATGCGCTGTAGGGCCTCGGCAAAACTGGGCGTATAGAGCGCAGCGATGGCAATCGGGTCGTAGCGCTCGATGCGGTCTTCACTGCCGAGTTTGAGCCCGATGGCGGGATCGCGGCTGACTTCGCCGACCGCCCGCCAGAGGGCAAACAGCTCTTCCGTGGTGACGGCCGGTTTGGGCAGGTCAAGGAGCCCAGCGGGCAGGCCGGCGTGCCGCAGCACGTCGGCCGGAGGAACCCCCAGTTCCTCCAACTTGCCCGAAAGGAGCGTGTTCACACGGAAGCGTCTGGTCATAGGTTAGGCGGCGGTTTCCTTTTTCAGGCTAGCCATATCGATGACGAAACGGTAGCGCACATCCTGCTTGAGCAGGCGGTCGTAGGCTTCGTTCACCTTCTGGATGGGGATGAGTTCGATGTCGGAGGTAATGCCGTGTTCCCCACAGAAGTCGAGCATCTCCTGCGTCTCCTGGATGCTGCCGATGGGCGAGCCGGAGAGGCGGCGGCGGCCGAGGATGAGGTTGAAGCTCGCGATGGGCAACGGCTTTTCGGGCGCGCCGACGAGGGTGAGAGTCCCATCCCGCTTCAGCATCGGGAGGTAGGCGTTGAGGTCGTGCTCGGCCGAGACGGCGTCGAGGATGAAGTCGAAGCTCCCGGCGTGAGCGGCCATCTCCTCAGGATTCCGGGAGAGGACAACTTCGTGGGCGCCAAGGCGCAGGGCGTCGGCCTTCTTGTTCGGAGACGTGGTAAACAGAACTACGTGGGCTCCGAAAGCGTTGGCAAACTTCACGGCCATATGGCCAAGTCCGCCAAGACCGACGATGCCGACCTTCTGGCCCTTGCCCACGTTCCAGTGGCGGAGCGGAGAGTAGGTGGTGATGCCGGCGCAGAGAAGCGGAGCAACTCCGGCGAGGTCAAGGTTGGCGGGTACGCGCAAGGCGAAGTTCTGGTCGACGACGATCTTCTCGGAGTAGCCGCCGAAGGTGTGACCGCCGGTGTGTTTGTCGGCACCGTTGTAGGTCCAGGTGGCTCCCTGCTGGCAGAACTGTTCGAGGTGCTCCTGGCACTCTGGACAGGCGCCGCACGAATCGACCATACAGCCGACGGCGGCGAGGTCGCCCTTCTTGAACTTCGTGACGCCCGAGCCGGCCTTCGTCACACGGCCGACGATCTCATGGCCGGGGACGCAGGGATAGAGGGAGTTGTGCCATTCATTGCGGGCCTGGTGCAGGTCGGAGTGGCAGACGCCGCAATAGAGGATCTCGATCTCAATATCGCTGGGGGTAGGCTCGCGCCGCGACACAGAGGCGGGAGCAAGAGGAGAAGTGGAAGAGACTGCGGAATAAGCTCTTACGTCAGGCATGTCTCTACACTAACGGGCCATCAGCCAAATCCCGCATGCAGAACACGCCAAGGTCTATGCAGAATGCGCCAAGCCGCGGAGTTTACGAATTGAGGACACCGAAGAGACGGATGAGTTCGGGGATCCCGAGTTGCTCGGCCCTAAGCCCAGCCTCGGGCAGGTCCCTCAGCCGTTCCGCTGGATATTGGGACGAAAGGTTGTTGCGCAAGGTCTTTCGTTTCTGGCGGAAGCAGGCCGACGCGAAGCGCAGGAACGCCTTTGAGTCGGAGACAGCAACGGACGCGCGAGGGATGAGCCGGACAACCGCGCTATCCACTTTCGGTGGGGGGCGGAACGACGCCGGCTTGACCAGAAAGAGGCGCTCCACAGTGCAGAAGAGTTGGGTGGAGACCGAGAGGTAGCCGTAGTCGCGGCAGCCGGGCGCGGCGGCCAAGCGATCGGCTACTTCCTTCTGTACGAGGAAGACGGCGCGTTGCAGGGCGGGTCCCATGGCGAGCACCTGCTCGATGATGGGCGAGGTGATGTAGTAAGGCAGGTTGCCGCAGACAGTAGCGGGCCCCCACTGCGAGAGATTCGTGGAAAGGACATCCCCTTCTACGATCTCGACGCTCGGATTCTCGGCATAGCGTTCGCGGAGTTTGGCAGCCAGGGTGGAGTCGAGTTCGACGGCGATGAGGCGCTTGGCGCGGGGGTGAAGGAACTCGGTGAGGCCGCCGGGTCCGGGCCCAATCTCAATGCAGAGGCCGACTTGCTCAGGGCAGGCGGCCACGGCAATACGATCTAGAATCGAGTGCTGAAAGAGAAAATGCTGACCAAGAGGGCGACCCAAGGTAGGAGACTAACCCTTGACGTCGATCTGGCTGCGGCCGCTGAACTTCACGCGCACCCATCCGGAGGTGGGCATACCGAAGGTGGTGGCGGGGGTGAATTCCGTGAACAGCAGGGAATTCTCCAGTTTGCGACGCTGGCTGGCGGTATTGGCGGAACCGTAGCCGTCGGGGAAGGAGTAGTCGATGACGCGGCCCTGTTCGTCGACGAAAACATCGACCGTGATCTCAGCCTCCGACATATCCAGCAACGTGGCCCGGACGGAGGGCACGGTGGCGATGGCGATGGATACATCGTTCGGGTGGCTGACGATGATGCCCTGGAAGTTCGTCATGACCATGGAGAAGAGGAAGACGGCGGAAGCCAAGCCACCGAAAGCGGGCAAGGCGATGGGCCGCATGAGGTTGTTGATCGATAGGGCGGCGTGTTCCCCGGCGTGGCGGAGCCAGGAGCGGAGATCGACATAGCGGCGGCGGCGGGACGCTTCACGGGAAGCCATGGCGCGCAAGGATAGGGCGAGATGGGACGACATGGGCCGGAGTTTCACCGAGCGCACCGATTGCCGGACCATATCCAATTCCGCCTGGAGCAGCGAGCAGGAGGCGCAGTGTTTGAGGTGCGCCAGCAGCAATCTCCGCTCAGATTCGACTACGCAGCCGTCCTGGAGCGCGGAGAGCATCAACCTGGTTTGTTGGCAGTCCATAACGATCCAGACCTCTTAGTCGGCGGCCGTCTGAGGCGTGAAATGCAGCCCTCTGGACGGTTCCAACTGTTCAACCAGAGCCTTGCGGAGCGACTCGCGACCGCGCAGGATCCGGGACTTTACCGTGCCGAGCGAGACATCAAGAACGTCGGCAATCTCTTCGTAACTAAGATCCTCCAGGTCCCGTAGCACGACAGCCGACCGGAACACCGGATTCAAACCTTCCAAGGCTTTTTCGATCGCCGATCTCCACTCCTCGTTGAGGGCGAGATCGTAGGGCGAACGAGCGGCATCGCTCAGGTGATCGAGGTAGCCCAGGCCATCACCTTCAGCTTCCAGACCTACTTCGGCTCGCTTATGGCGGCCGAACCAACGGCGGCGATTGT
>NZ_OY762267.1:4510000-4703551 GCF_963665245.1 uncultured Paludibaculum sp. | reverse complement strand
CGATGCCGGCTCCGCCGCGCCAGGCGCCAGCCAAACCGGCCGGCCCGGCACAGCCGCTGCCGCGCAACGCTCCGATTGCTCAGCGTTCCGGCGGCCCGGGGACTCCTCGTCCAGGACAGATCATTTCGGGGCCTCGCCAGCCGTTGCCGGGTGGTGAGATTCCGCGTCCGCCGACGGTGACGCCGGGCGCACCGCGTCCGCAGGCGCCGCATCTGCCGCGTCCGCAGCAACAGACCCCGACACCGAGTCATCCGCGCCAGCAGACCGCCGGACAGCCGACACGGCCGCCCTTGGCCGGTCAACCGGCCGCACGGCCGGTGGTGCCACCGCGCGCCGACATTCTGGCGCGTCTGCAACAGTCTCAACCCAAGGCATCGCCGGGCCAACCGGCCGCGCCGCGACCCGGCATGCCAACGCCGGGTCAACCGATCTATCCGGGTGCGCGCCGCAGCGGTCCGGGCCAGCCCTCGACGGGCGGCGGCCGTCCGCCTTATGGCGGTGGGCCGGGTGGGCGTCCTCCGCTTCGCGGCCGTGGCCCCCATCCGACGAGTCCAGTATTAGAAGCACCGCCACCGCCACAGACGGCGGATGCCGGGGCGCCGGGACGCGGCCAAACGCCGCGGTCCGCAGCGCGATCATCGGGACCGGGATACCGAAGGTAAGCTCAAGTCGCATTACCGCAAGTCGGAGCCGGCTCCTCCGCCACCGATCGACCGCGAGATCACGATCTCGGACGGCATCACGGTGAAGGAACTGTCGGAGAAGCTGGGCGTGAAGGCCGGCCTGGTGATCAAACAGTTGGTCGACCGGAAGATCTTCGCGACCATCAACCAAACGCTGGACATGAAGCTGGCCGACGAAGTTTCGCGCGCCTTTGGTGCGTCGACGGCCAAGATGAGCTACGAAGAAGAGTCGGTGCAGGACGTTTCCAGCACGGAATTGGACAGCGACCTGGAGATCCGGCCGCCGATTGTGACCATCATGGGTCACGTCGATCACGGCAAGACCTCGCTGCTGGACGCCATCCGGACGGCCAACGTGGCCGGACGCGAGGCGGGCGGTATCACGCAGCACATCGGCGCGTATCACGTAGAGATCAACGGCCGGAAGATCGTGTTCATCGATACTCCTGGTCACGAAGCGTTCACCCGCATGCGTGCCCGTGGCTCGAAGGTCACCGATATCGTGGTGCTGGTGGTGGCGGCGGACGACGGCGTGATGCCGCAGACGCGGGAAGCCATCGACCACGCGCGGGCGGCCAAGGTGCCGATCATCGTAGCCGTCAACAAGATCGACAAGCCGGACGCTCAGCCGGAGCGGGTGAAGCAACAGCTCACCGACCTTGGCCTGATGCCGGAAGACTGGGGTGGCGACACTCCATTCGTGCCGGTGTCGGCGAAGAAACACCAGAACCTGGAACTGCTGCTGGAGATGATTCTCCTGGTGGCGGACATGCAGGAGATCAAGGGCAACCCGACGCGGCCCGCCGTGGCTACGGTGCTGGAAGCGCAACTGGATCGCGGACGCGGCCCGGTGGCGACCCTGCTCATCAAGAACGGCACGTTGCGGGTGGGCGACCACTACCTGTGCGGAACGGTCTTCGGCCGTGTCCGTGCCCTGTACGACGATCGCGGCAACCAGATCAAGGAAGTCGGGCCGTCGATGCCGGTGGAACTGGTGGGCCTTGAGTCACTGCCGGATGTGGGCGATCAGCTCCAGGTGGTGACCGACCTTGCGAAGGCGCGGCAGATCGCGGAATTCCGCGAAGTGCGGGCTCGCGAGCAGCAGATGGCCAAGACGCGCATCACGCTGGATCAATTCCACGCGCAGTTGCGGGAAGGCCAGACCAAGGAACTCAACATCATCCTCAAGGCCGACGTGGGCGGCACCGCGGAAGTCCTTTCGGACACGCTGCAGAAGCTCTCCACGGAGAAGGTCACGATCCGCGTGCTGCATGCCGGCGTGGGCGCCATCACGGAAACCGACGTGGTGCTGGCCTCGGCGTCGAACGCGATCATCATCGGCTTCAATGTCCGCCCCGAGAGGAAGGCCGCGGAATCGGCCGAACTCGAGAAGGTCGACATCCGGCTGCACACCATCATTTACGAGCTCACGGACGAGATCAAGAAGGCCATGGTGGGCATGCTGGAGCCGGTGTTCAAGGAAGTGTACAAGGGCCGCGCGGAGGTCCGCGAGACCTTCCGTATCACGAAGGTGGGTACGGTGGCCGGCTGCTATGTTCTGGATGGCTCGCTGACGCGCGATTGCCAGGTGCGGCTGCTGCGGGACAACGTGGTGGTGCATACGGGCAAGCTGGAATCGCTCAAACGGTTCAAGAACGACGCCAGCGAGGTGAAGTCCGGCTTCGAGTGCGGACTTTCCATCGCGAACTACAACGATCTGAAGGTCGGCGACATCATCGAAGGTTTCGTAAAGGAAAAGGTCGCGCCGGACCTTTCGGCCTAAGAGTTAGGACTCAAGACCCCGGGCTTCGGCTCGGGGTCTTTTTGCGTTATGGCAGCTATTGGTGTACTGATTCTCGAGTTGGAACTGGTGGAGTCGCACTCGCTGAAGGACAAGCGGCACTGGGTGCGAGGCCTGAAGGACAGGCTGCGGGCGGGGTTCAATCTCGCCGTGGCCGAGGTGGACGATCAAAATCTGCTGAACCGGGCGGTGGTGACCGCGGTGACGGTTTCGGGGTCGCGAGAGAATGCGGCCAAGGTACTGGAGGCGGCGGAGCGGGCGGCGGCGGGGTTTCTGGGGCCGAATTTGGTTAGCAGCAGTATTGATTGGTTGGAGTGAGGTCTTTGGGGCTGGGGTGTTTGTCAGGGTTGCGGCGGGCCCCCGGCGATGCCGGGGGGAATGGTGGGGCGGGTGTGGTTGCAGGTTGGGGATTGGTTATGGCTTCGCTGGATGTTGGGATGTTCGTCGGAGACTTCTGGGCCGAACTTGGTTAGCAGCAGTGTTGACTGGTTGGAGTGAGGTCTTTGAGGATGGGATTTTTGTCAGGGTTGCGGCGGGCCCCCGGCGATGCCGGGGGGGGAATGGTGGGGCGGGTGTGGTTGCAGGTTGGGGATTGGTTATGGCTTCGCTGGACGTTGGGATGTTCGTCGGAGACTTCCGGGGCGGACGTGTTTGCAGCAGTGTTGACTGGTTGGAGTGAGGTCTTTGGGGCTGGAGTGTTTGTCAGGGTTGCGATGGGCCCCCGGCGATGCCGGGGGAATGGTGGGGCGGGTGTGGTTGCAGGTTAGGGATTGGTTATGGCTTCGCTGGATGTTGGGATGTTCGTCGGAGACTTCCGGGGTGGACGTGTTTGCCGCACTGTTGACTGATTGGAGTGAGTTCTTTGGGGCTGGGGTGTTTGCCAGGGTTGCGATGGGCCCCCGGCGATGCCGGGGGAATGGTGGGGCGGGTGTGGTTGCAGGTTAGGGATTGGTTATGGCTTCGCTGGATGTTGGGATGTTCGTCGGAGACTTCCGGGGTGGACGTGTTTGCCGCACTGTTGACTGATTGGAGTGAGTTCTTTGGGGCTGGGGTGTTTGTCAGGGTTGCGATGGGCCCCCGGCGATGCCGGGGGTAATGGTGGGGCGGGTGTGGTTGTGGGTTGGGGATTGGTTAGGGATTCGCTGGACGTTGGGATGTTCGTCGGAGACTTCAGAGTCGGATGCGTCGGAGTAGGTCTCCATTGGGGCGCCTTGCCGGTGGAGGACATAGTCTATCGCTTTGGCGATGACGTACGCCGATCTGAGAATCCTGATGTTGCCGTAGTCCGCCCAGATGCGATCCTCAGGGCCCGCTAAGTTGGCGGCTTTGAGCGCTTTCGTGCACTCCGACTTGAGCTCGCCCATCGATGATTCCGGGTCTATCGGCGTCTCCAGGATTGCGTGGAGGTGAGTGGATCGGATGTGGGCGGCCAGGAGCGGCCAGAGCCTCGCCCGGCACGTCTTCAAAATGGTCTCCAGGATTATCCTTCGGCACTGTTTCTCGAGGACGTAGGGACGCGATTTTGCGCTCCGCTGCCTCCAACGGACCAGGTTCTCGCTCTTGTGGGTTGTGGGGTGGAGGGCGTAGCCACGCCATGTCAGTAGAACGACCACATTATGTTTGTGAGAGCTGGGGGTGATTACTCTCGTAGGCTTCGGCGGATGTTGTTGCCGGTGGTGCGGGCGCTATCTGGGCTGCGGCGGGCCCCCGGCGATGCCGGGGGGAATGGTGGGGCGGGTGTGGCTGCAGGTTGGGGATTGGTTATGGCTTCGCTGGATGTTGGGATGTTCGTCGGAGACTTCCGGGCCGAACTTGGTTAGCAGCAGTGTTGACTGGTTGGAGTGAGGTCTTTGGGGCTGGAGTGTTTGTCAGGGTTGCGATGGGCCCCCGGCGATGCCGGGGGGAATGGTGGGGCGGGTGTGGTTGCAGGTTGGGGATTGGTTAGGGATTCGCTGGACGTTGGGATGTTCGTCGGAGACTTCAGAGTCGGATGCGTCGGAGTAGGTCTCCATTGGGGCGCCTTGCCGGTGGAGGACATAGTCTATCGCTTTGGCGATGACGTACGCCGATCTGAGAATCCTGATGTTGCCGTAGTCCGCCCAGATGCGATCCTCAGGGCCCGCTAAGTTGGCGGCTTTGAGCGCTTTCGTGCACTCCGACTTGAGCTCGCCCATCGATGATTCCGGGTCTATCGGCGTCTCCAGGATTGCGTGGAGGTGAGTGGATCGGATGTGGGCGGCCAGGAGCGGCCAGAGCCTGGCCCGGCACGTCTTCAAAATGGTCTCCAGGATTATCCTTCGGCACTGTTTCTCGAGGACGTAGGGACGCGATTTTGCGCTCCGCTGCCTCCAACGGACCAGGTTCTCGCTCTTGTGGGTTGTGGGGTGGAGGGCGTAGCCACGCCATGTCAGTAGAACGACCACATTATGTTTGTGAGAGCTGGGGGTGATTACTCTCGTAGGCTTCGGCGGATGTTGTTGCCGGTGGTGCGGGCGCTATCTGGGCTGCGGCGGGCCCCCGGCGATGCCGGGGGGAATGGTGGGGCGGGTGTGGCTGCAGGTTGGGGATTGGTTATGGCTTCGCTGGATGTTGGGATGTTCGTCGGAGACTTCCGGGCCGAACTTGGTTAGCAGCAGTGTTGATTGGTTGAAGTGAATTCTTTGGGCCTGGGGTGTTTGTCAGGGTTGCGATGGGCCCCCGGCGATGCCGGGGGTAATGGTGGGGCGGGTGTGGTTATAGGTTGGGGACTGAGTGGAGGTTCGTTCGGTGTTGGGACGTTCGTCGGAGACTTCAGAGTCGGATGCGTCGGAGTAGGTCTCCATTGGGGCGCCTTGCCGGTGGAGGACATAGTCTATCGCTTTGGCGATGACGTACGCCGATCTGAGAATCCTGATGTTGCCGTAGTCCGCCCAGATGCGATCCTCAGGGCCCGCTAAGTTGGCGGCTTTGAGCGCTTTCGTGCACTCCGACTTGAGCTCGCCCATCGATGATTCCGGGTCTATCGGCGTCTCCAGGATTGCGTGGAGGTGAGTGGATCGGATGTGGGCGGCCAGGAGCGGCCAGTGCCTGGCCCGGCACGTCTTCAAAATGGTCTCCAGGATTATCCTTCGGCACTGTTTCTCGAGGACGTAGGGACGCGATTTTGCGCTCCGCTGTCGCCAACGGACCAGGTTCTCACTCTGGTGGATTGTGGGGTGGAGGGCGTAGCCACTCCAGGTCAGTAGGACTACCACTTCATGATTGTGGGAGTTGGGGATTATTTCTCTCGGAGATCTGGCTCGGATGTTGTTGTTGGTGGTGGTGAGGGCGCTATCTGGGTTGCGGCGGGCCCCCGGCGTTGCCGGGGGGAATGGTGGGGCGAGAGTTCGGTTGCTCCCGGACAATGGGCGGGCCTACTCTTCCTCCTGATAGTCGGTTTCGGTATTTACTTCCCAGAGATTGGATTTATCCATGCGGCCCTCCAGAATGTTGTCTACTGCCACCATTGCCGTTAGCATCGAGTGGTCCTGGTTGTTGTAGCGGTGCATGCCGTTGCGGCCTATGGGGAAGAGGTTTTCCAGAGAGTCCAGATAGGCCCGAATCTCGTTGAAACGGTCGTAGGTTCCGAAGTAGGCCGGGTAGGCCTTCTCGACCCGCAACACGGTGGCATCCAGAACGTCCGCGGATTCGATGATGCCGATGCGGGCAAGCTCGGTGCGGGCCAGGTCTATCAGTGCCGCGTCGGCGCTCTTCCAGAGTGGGTCGGTCTGATTGCAGAAGTACTCGAGACCGATCCAGACCGTGTTGGGGTCGGCGACAAGGAACGGGCTCCAATTGTTGTAGATCTGAAGGCGTCCGACCTGGACGTCGGCTTCCTGGATGTAGATCCAGTTGTCGCGGATGAGCTGGCGGCCCTGGGGCGTCTGGTCGTGGATCTTGAGGGACTTCACGAGCAGGCCCACGGTGATGAAGTCGCGGTAGACCAAGCCGCGGCCCACTTCGCGGACGGCCGGGGGGGGCGGCGGCGTGATGGACTCCAACAGCTCGGAGAGGGGCGCGGTGGAGAAGAAGTAATCGGCGGGGTAGGACTCGGTCTCGCCCGTGGCCAGGTTGGTGGCGGAGACCGCAGTCACCTTGCCGTTCTCGACGGTGAGCCCTTCAAAGCGTCGCCGCATGTGGATCTCGCCGCCGAGTTTGCGCACCTGACGGGCGGTCTCCTCCCACATCTGGCCAGGACCGAACTTGGGGTAGAGGAACTGCTCGATGAGCGAGGTTTCGGTTTTACGCGCGCCCCCATCGAGGCCGACCATGCGCCCGAAAGCGTGGCCCAGCACCTTGCGGACGGAGAGTCCCTTGACGCGTTGGCGGCCCCAGGCCGCGCTGATGGACGAACAGGGAACACCCCAGACCTTCTCGGTGTAGGACTGAAAGAAAGTGCGATAGAGTTCGCGGCCGAAACGGTTGATGAAGAAGTCCTCGAGGGTGTCTTCCTTGGAGAGGGGCCGCAGCACGGCGCGGAGGTAGCTGAGTCCGATGCGTAGGGACGGCCACACACCGAGCTTACGCAGGGTGTCGACGCTCAGGCTGATGGGGTACTGAAAGAGGCGGCGGCGGAAGTAGATGCGCGACTTGCGGGGCCGCAGGAGCATGACCTTGTCTTCGAGCCTGGGGTCGGGCCCGGGTTCGACGTCGTCCAGGGTGCGGCGCATGCGGTGGTAGACGATTTCGGGCGTGCCGGGCGGCAGGCCCTGGAGGGGCAACATGCGGCGCCACCAGCTCATGACGCGATCGGACTTGGAGAAGAAGCGGTGGCCGCCGAGGTCGATGCGATTGCCCTTGTAGTTGGCGGTGCGGGAGATGCCGCCGAAGTGCTCGCTCTTTTCGAGCACGATGGGGTGGATTCCGGTGCGCGTCAGCAGTTCGTAGGCGGCGGTGAGGCCGGCGGGTCCGGCTCCGATGATGATGGCGGTTTTGACGTGCATCCCGAATGGGACACGGGCCCTCCTCCGGAACCACGCACCCTCGACAGAATCTCTTATCATATCGGAGCGGCAACATTGGGTGCTGGAAATCAGCGCAATGGGCTAGGCTGGAATAGTGGACCCACTTCGTACCCGCCGTGTTGCCGAGAAGATGAGAGAGGAGTTGTCGGAGCTGATCCGGTATGAGTCCGACGACCCGCGTATCCACCAGGTGGAAGTGAGCGAGGTGGTGGTGTCGCCGGACATGCGGCAGGCGGATGTTCTGGTGGTGCTGCCACAGCAGGCAGAGGAGCGCGCGAACGCCCTGGCCGGGCTGGAGTCGGCGGGAGGCTACCTGCGGCACCAACTGATGCAGCGGCTGGAGCTGTTCCGGATGCCGGAATTGCGGTTCAAATCGAACGTTGGATCTGCGCAAAGTGCTCCCATCGAAAGACTTCTGCGGCGGGTGCGGCGGGGGCGTCCGAAGCCGGACGTGGGGCCGCAGCCCGAATGATCGGCCGCTCATCTGCAAGAAAATAGGAGCTTTTCTTGCCTCAGCAAGGGTCTCAGTTGTAGGCTAAAATCTGGGCGCGCCGCGCGAGGCGCCCGAAATGAACCCGTGCAACCCACGCCCCCTGGCCGAAGACTCAAAATCTGGTCTGTAAGTATCACAAAGTGGGGCTTTTTTGCGGCTTCTGTGCTACTTCTAGTGTTAATGGCCGCATGGCCGGCAATGGCCGGCCCGGGGCCAGGATCCCTGCTGCGGCTGGAGCGTTCCCTGGATTCGATGGGGACGACCTACACGATCGCCGTCTACGGAAGCGACAGGTATGCCCTGGATTCGGCGCTGGACGATGCCTTTGAAGAGGCCCGCCGGCTGGATAATCTGTTGTCCAATTACCGGCCGGAGAGCGAGTGGAGCCGGGTGAACCGGGAGGCTCCGGAGCATGCGGTGAAGGTATCCACCGAGATGTACCAGTTGCTGGCCGCTTGTGTGGAATACAGCCGGGAGAGTGAAGGAGCGTTCGACATCACCGTGGGTCCGCTGATGAAGATCTGGGGGTTCTACAAGGGCACGGGCCGGATTCCGCACAAGGCGGAGATCCGCACGGCCCTGAGCCGGATTGGCTGGCGCCACATCCACCTGGATAGCCAAGCGGGCACGGTGCGATTTGACGAACCGGTGGAGATGGATCCGGGCGGGATCGGCAAAGGCTATGCGGTGGACCGCATGGCTGCGATTTTGAAGAAGGATGGCGTGACCAGCGGCATTATTACGGCTGGACGTTCCAGCATTTACGCCATCGGCGTACCTCCCAACGAGACGCGGGGGTGGCGCGTAACGATTCCCAATCCGCGCAACCCGAAGGTCAACGTGGCCGAGTATTTTCTCAAGGACGAGTCCATGTCGACATCGGGCACATCGGAGAAGTTCTTCGTGGCCGGGGGCACCACTTACAGTCACATCATGGATCCGCGCAAGGGCTATCCGGCGCAGGGGATGTTGTCTGTGTCGGTGATTGCGCCCCGGACCATCGACACCGAGGCGTGGACGAAACCGTATTTCATCCTGGGCCGGCAGTGGGCCGCCCAGCACAAGCCCAAGCAGTTTCGGGTCTTCCTGTGTGAAGACAGATCGGAGATCGCATGCGTGTCCCTCCCATGAGCAGCCGTTTTCTGGATGCCTGCCGCCGCCGTCCCACGGACGTGAGGCCGGTATGGTTCATGCGGCAAGCCGGCCGGTATATGAAGCAGTACCGGGAGATCCGTGCCAAGAACAGCATTCTTGAGATCTGCAAGCGGCCCGATCTGGCGGCGCAGGTTACGCTACAGCCCGTGGAAGTGCTGGATGTCGACGCAGCCATCATCTTCGCGGATCTACTGCTGCCCATCGAGCCGATGGGGTTGCGGCTGAAGTTTGTCGCGGGCGAAGGTCCACAGATCGACAATCCCATCCGGACGTCGCACGACGTGGATACGCTGTCGACGGCGAACACAGACGAACTCGGGTATGTTGGCGAGTCGATCCAGATGGTCTCACGGGCGCTAAACGGCAAGGTGCCGGTGATCGGCTTCGTGGGCGCGCCATTCACGATGGCAAGCTACATGATCGAGGGCGGCGCATCGCGCAACTTCATCAACACGAAGACGCTGATGTACCGCGATGAAACCCTGTGGCGGCGTCTGATGGGCAAACTGGTGGACGTGCTGGGTCCGTTTGCGATGCTGCAGGTGGCGGCCGGGGCGCGGGCGATCCAGGTGTTCGATTCGTGGGTGGGGGCGCTGGGCGCGGACGATTACGTGCGCTATGTGGCGCCTTATTCGCGGGCGCTGATCGAACGGATCCGGTCGACCGGTGTCCCTGTGATTCACTTCGGCACTGGTGCGGCGGGCTACTTCCGGGAACTGCACGCGGCGGGCGGCGATGTGATGGGCGTCGACTGGCGTTTGAATATCGATCAGGCGTGGATGGACATCAGTTACCGGTCGGCGATTCAGGGCAACCTGGATCCGGCTGCGCTGCTGGCTCCGCTGCCCGAACTGAAGGCCAAGGTCCACGAGCTTCTGAAGCGCACTGGGACGCGGCCAGGCCACATCTTCAATCTGGGTCACGGCATTCTGCCGGAGACTCCGGTGGAGAACGTCAAGGCCGTCGTGCAGATGGTCCGCGAGTTCAAGCCCTAAAGTGCGCACGGTTATCATCGGCGGCGGAATCACCGGGCTCTCGGCAGCCTATGAACTGGTGAAGGCCGGCCGCCGGCCCACGATCGTCGAACAGCAGCCCCACCTGGGCGGCGTCATTCAGACGGACACCGTGGAGGGCTGTGTGCTGGAGGGTGGCCCGGACAGCTTTCTGTCGGCCAAGCCCGCGGCGAATGACCTCATCACCGAAGTGGGACTGGCGGATCAGCTCATCAGCTCCAACGATGCCTCGCGTGTCACATACCTCGTAAAAAACGGCCGGCTGATCGCCATGCCGGATGGGCTGATGATGATGGTGCCCACCAAAATCCTGCCGGTGGCGGCGAGTCCACTGCTGTCGTGGGGGACAAAGATCCGGATGGGTCTGGAGTATTTCCGTAAGCCGCCGGCGCATCCGCTCCCGGACCGTACCGTGGCCGACTTCATTCGCGACCACTACGGACAGGAGACGGTGGATTACCTGGCGGAGCCGCTGCTTTCCGGCGTCTACGGCGGGTCTGTCGCGCGGCTGAGTGTTGGCAGCGTGCTGAGCCGGTTTGTCGAGCTGGAGAACCGTTATGGCAGCCTGACGCGTGGAGTGCTGGAGTCACGCAAGCGCGCGCCGAAGGCAGCAAAGCCGGCCCCGTTGTTCCAGACGCTGAAGGGCGGTCTGGCACAGTTGACGGGCGAACTGGAGCGTCGCATCGCCGGGCAGTGCGAAGTGATTACAGGGCGGGCCGAAGGCGTCGAGAAGACGGACGTGGGGTACAGAGTGCGCGTCGACGGCACGGCCGTGGAGGCGGACGGGGTGATTATGGCGTGTCCCGCCTGGCAGGCGGGCGTGCTGCTGCGTGACGTGAATCGGCGGCTGTCCCAGTTGCTGGAGGGCATTGAATACAGCTCGTCGGTGACCCTGGCGCTGGGCTACCGGCGGTCCGATTGCGGCCGGATTCCGCCGGGCTTCGGGTTCCTGATCCCCTCCAGAGAACGCAAGACGCTGGTGGCCTGCACATTTGTGGGGGCCAAGTTCCCTTACCGCGTGCCAGATACCCACGTAGTGCTGCGCTGCTTCCTGGGCGGCGCGGGCCATGAGGAGATTCTGGATCTTGGTGATGAGGCGATTGTGGCCTCGGTGCGCCGGGAGTTGCGGCTTCTTCTGGGTTGGGACACAGAACCGGCGTTTGTGCGGATCCGGCGTTGGCGCAAGGCGATGGCGCAGTACACGGTGGGGCACGCGGCGCGGGTGGAAGAGATGCGCGGGTTGTTGCGCGGCCTGAACGGCCTGCAATTGGCCGGCAACGCCTATGACGGGATTGGGGTCCCGGATTGCGTGCGAACGGGGCGCGCGGCGGCGCAAGCCATGGTGCGGCCAGCATAAACAAACGACAGGGCCTCGCGATCGTCCGGCGGCATTGCTACCATCGACTCATATGAAGAAGTGTTTACTTGCTGTTCTCGCCGTTTCCTCGCTCTGGGCCGGCGAAGCGGAGAATAAGCGTCTGGAAGAAGCCTCGGCCGTGCTCGGAGAGATCATGGATACGGGCGACAAGGCGATTCCTCAGGACCTGTTTTCGAAGGCACAATGCGCCGTGATTGTCCCCGCGTTGAAGAAAGGCGGATTCATTCTCGGCGCGAAGTATGGGCGCGGATTCGCGGCTTGCCGTGATGCGAGCGGGAAGGGCTGGACGGCCCCGGTGGGCGTGCGGGTGGAAGGCGGCAGCGTAGGATTCCAGATCGGCGGCGCGGAGAGCGACGTGATCATGCTGGTGATGAGCCAGAAGGGCATGGAGCGGCTGCTGTCGAGCAAGTTCACGCTGGGCGGTGAGGCCACCGTGGCGGCGGGTCCGGTGGGCCGCGACACGACGGCGCAGACGGATGCGACGATGCGAGCGGAGATTCTGTCGTGGTCGCGGTCGCGCGGCGTATTCGGCGGCATCGCGCTACAGGGTGCGACGCTACGCGGCGATGAGGATGTCGACACGGCGCTCTACGGGACCGGCGTCGATCGCAAGGCTGTGTTGCAGGGCAAGAAGCCCGTGCCGGAAGCGGCCAAGGGGCTGATTGCGAAGCTGAACAAGTACTCGGGTTTCAAAGGGAACTGAAGCCGCAGGGGCGCCTGTCGAAAGGCGGCCAGGGGGCCGGCCGCGGACAGAGCGCCCGCCGTACCCGCGCGTTTCGACTCGGACCGATTCCAGTGATGGCGGCTTAGGATGGGATCGATACCATCCGGCCGCCGTCGCGGATGGATTCGCGAGCCGCTTCCACCACGGCTTCGTTGTAGCGGGAGTTAGCCGGGGTCGCCATTACCGCAGCGGCGTCCCACTGAGCGAGAAGCTGCTGGCGGGCAGTCAGATCCTTCCCTTGCATCTCCAGGGCCCGCTCCACGATATAGGCGGTGGAACGGTAGCCGTAGCCCACGGGCGTCAGCCCGGGGCCGCCCACATCCACATATTGAAAGTAGTCGGGCGAGGGCTCGGCGTAAGTGTTCATGCCGTCACCTCCGGGATTCGCGGTGTAGCAATACTGCATGCCGCGGAACTGGTCGGAGTGGTGGAGCCAGCCTCCGACCTGACCGTTCGAGCAGTACATCGTCAGGCTCTGCATGTTGGTGCCGGGCGCGGCGTCGGGGAAGCCGAGGGCATTCTGCACATTGAGGCAGGCCCCGTTGTTCCAGAGCACGCGCGCGTCGGTCCACAGCCAGCCCTCGTTGCCGTTGGGGAACCTGTCCTTGATGCCGTAGACACTGACGCCGGTGGGTCTGAGACCGGTGACAAAAGCGACGAGATCGATGTAGTGGCAGCCGATGTAGGTGAACGCGTCGGAGGCGTCAAGAGTGAACCAGTTCTGGAAGTTGGAGTGCCGGTAGTACCACTTCTCCAGCAGGCAGGCGGTGCCGAGCTTGAACTCGCCGAAGAGCCCCGCCTGATAGCGGCGGCGGGCGAGGAGCGAGCGGTCGTCGAAGCGCTTGTGGTACTCGATGCCGACGAGGAGACCGCGGGTCCTGGCCTCGGCTTCGATTTCGATGGACTGCGCCACCGTGAGGACCAGCGGCTTGACGCAGAGCACGTGCTGGTCATGACGAAGGGCGGTCATGACGGCCTGATAGTGGAGGTCATCGGGCAGGGCGACGATCACGAGTTGGTGGCGCGGGAGGCCGGCGATCACCTCGGCATAGGGTTCCAAACGCGGCCGGAACGAGTGCCCCGGGAAGGCGCGCTGGATGATCTCGGAGGAGGCGAGCTTGTCGAGTGTCGCGGCGTTGCGGGCGCAGACTTCCACCGGCCCGACCGAGCCCAGCCTCTGCATCTGGTAGAGCGAGGGAAGGATCTGATCGTGGGCGATCATGCCCCCGCCGATAGTCGCGATTTGCATGGTACGGCTCCGTGGGTACTCAGGCCTGCACAACGGCGTCGGGCGTAGCGGCGGCGCGCTCGGCCAGCACTTCGGCGAAGGCTTCTTCCAGCACGGCACAGCCCTCGCGGATGGCTTCGGCGGTGATGTTGAGAGGCGGGGCGATCTTGATGGTGCAACCGGCCGGGCCGACTGGGGAGAACATCAACAGACCTTTCTCGACGCAGCGCCAGACGATGGCGTGGGCCAGCTCGCCGTCGGGTTGCTTGTGCGGCTTGACGCAGGCCAGACCGGCCACCAGGCCCTTGCCAGCGAGGTATCCGGCCTGTGGGAACTTCCCCTGGATGGCGCGCAGGCCCTGCTGGAGAACTTCGCCGGCGGCGGCGGCATTGCGGGGCAACTCTTCCTTCACGATGAGATCGACGTTGGCCAGGGCGGCGGCGCAGCAGACGGGGTTGCCGGTGTGGGTAGACGAGGCGGAGCCCGGGTTCGGCAGGTCCATCAGTTCCGGCTTACCGACGATGGCGGAGATGGGTAGCGAACTGGAGATGCCCTTGCCCCAGGTGGTGAGGTCCGGCAGGACGCCGTAGTGTTCGAAGCCCCACAGACGGCCGGTGCGGCCGAAGCCGGCCTGGACCTCGTCGAAGACGAGCAGGGCGCGATGGCCGTCGCACCATTGGCGCAGGGTCTTGATGTACTCGACCGGGGCGAAGGCGGCGGTACCGCCCTGGTAGGTTTCCATGATGACGGCACAGACCTGGCTAGGGGCGACGCCGTGCTCGGCCAGGGTGCGCTCGAAGAGCTCGAAGCTGGTGTCCTCGGTCCAAAAACCGTCGGGAAACGGGACCTGAACGAATCCGGGATCGAGGTTGCCAATCCACTCCTTCAATACCGGGATGCCACCCACCTGTTGGGAGCCGAGGGTGCGGCCGTGGAAGGCCTTGTCGAACGAGACGATGACGTTCTTGGTGCGGCCGCCCATTTTGTGGCCGTGGATGCGGGCGACTTTGACCGCGAACTCGACGGTCTCGGAGCCGGTGGTGAGGAGGAAGATCTTTTTGAGAGGCTCCGGCATGAGCGAGACGAGGCGTTCGCACAGTTCGGCGCGGATGGCTGAGGGAAAGCAGTAGTTGGTGAGGAGCGTGTACTGGGCCTGGGCGCTGACGGCGTCGGCAATTTCCTTACGGCCGTGGCCGGCGTTGGTGATGAGGACACCGGAGGACCAGTCGAGCCACATGTTGCCCCAGGCGTCGTAGACCTGGAAGCCTTCGGCGCGATCCCAGACGACAGGGGGTTGGCCGGCCATGGCGCGGATTTCGAAGTCCTGGAGCTTTTGCAGGATGGGGAGTGACTCCGGCACTGGAAATTCGGTCTGGATGCGGCGGAAGGAGGTCTCCACGGTGGGGACGCGGCGCGGCGTAAGGGATGAGTCACTCATGAGTTCTATTGTGCGGAATGCGGGGCGGCGGCGCAAACTGCGGTTGGTTTATGAAATCTTGTGTGGCCCGCCGCATAACAGCCGTTCTGTGGCGTCGGACGTTCTGTGGCGCTGATGTAGAAATGCCCTTTGAGGACGTCGCGGTGGTTCGAACGGAGGCCAGATGATAGGACCGTCACTTGCGGCCATGAGTATGGTGAGAGAGTTTGCCACAAATCCTCGCATCCTCATTGCTCTACTCATGGCGTAGCGCTTCGATCGGGTCCACACGAGTTGCGCGTCGCGCCGGGACATATGACGCCAGCAGCGCGACGGCTGCAATCGCGCCGGCGGCTAAGGCAAGCGGACCTGCACTCTTCGGGTTGAGGTCCCGCACCAGGCTGACGGCCAGCGACCGGCCCCATACGGCCAGGAACGATCCGACCACCAGCCCCGCGCACAGCAAGCTCATAGTGTCTCGCAACACAAGCCGTCTGACGTCGCCGGCCGTCGCGCCCAGTGCCATGCGGACACCGATCTCGTTCGTCCGCCGCGCCACACTGAACGCGAGCAACCCGTAGATTCCGATGCCTGCCAATACGGCTGCCAGACCGCCAAAGAGCTCCGACAGCATCGCGATCAGGCGCTCGGGCACGATGTTCGAGTCGACTTGAGCCTCCAGTGTAGTCAGGCGTTTGACAGGCATATCCGGGAGCACTTCGCGTACCAACCGTCGCGCGGCTTCGGCCATAGCGGCCGGGTCGGCGCTGGTACGAACTTGAAACTGATCGAACACGTGGTCCACCTGGAACATATCGAAGTACATGGTTGGGTATGGTGCGTCGCGAAGTTCGAACGGTTTGACATCGCCGGCCACTCCGATGATTTCGTAGGGCTGATCGTCGCCGAACGGCAACGGGCGCGGATCGTGAACCACTGTGATGTTCCGGCCGATGGGGTTTTGGCCTGGGAAGTAGTGTCGCGCCACGGAGTTGCTGATAATAACCGCTCGCCTATGGCCGACATCGCGCGAGCTGAAATCGCGTCCGGCAAGCAGCGGGACGCCCAGCGTTTCGAAGTACCGCGGGGTAACAAAGTAGATTGCGGGGCGCAGGCGCTGCTCCGGTTGCTCCACAAATCCTTCGGCGTTCAGAAAGCGGCTGCCAGTCCCGCAGCCCTGGAGCGGCGTGCAGGCGGTGATGGACGCCGAGCGCACTCCCGGAATGCTTTGGAGCCGTTCCAACAGCCGTTGGTATGGCGCGGCCAGGGATTTGCCTCTATGACTGCTGTGGTCAGGATCGAGAGTCATCAGCAGGACGTGGTCGCTGCGAAAGCCTAACTCGAGATTTCGCAGTCTGGACAGGTGGCCGAGAAAGACCGCGGTTCCAGCGATCAGAAAGATGGAGAGCGCCACCTGAGCCGCCACCAAAGATTTTCCGAACAGGCGCCAGAACCACGTATCACCGCCGCGTCCGCTTTGCCGCAGCGCGTTGGCAGGTGTGGCGCGGAAGGCATACATCGCGGGAGCGAGGCCGAACAGGAACGCCGTAAGAATGCCGATCGCCGTGGTCACCGCGAGCAGTTGAAAATCAGGGTGCACTTCCAGGTCGATGTGCTCGAACGCCCGGCCGCTCGCCATGATGCGCACCAGGATGCCCGTGCCGGCATACGCCAACAGCATGCCCGCCAGGGTCCCGGCGGCGGACAGCATCAACGCTTCGGTAAGCATCTGCCGCACCAGTTGACCGCGTCCGGCTCCCAGTCCGACGCGCACCGCGAGCTCCCTCTGGCGCCCAGCCGACCGTGCCAGCAGCAGGCTTGCCATGTTGATGCACGCCAGCAGCAGAAGAAATCCGACCACCCCCAACAGCAGTATCAACGCCTTGCCGTACTGCTCCCGCACCCGGGCGAATCCGGCGCCCGCCGGCTCCACATCGAGTTGGATCGGCTTGACCTTGGTGTGGTTCCGGGCGGCCTTTTGCTCCACCAGGGACTGGAGCAACACACGCATCTCCGCCTGGGCCTGTTGCCGCGTGACACCGGGCTTGATGCGGGCGAGCAGGCGCACGGTGTCTTTCTGATAGGGGATCCAGACGTCAGTACGGGACCCAACACGCGGGCCAGAGTACCCCTGCGGTGCCACGCCGACGACAGTCCTCGGCCGATCGTTCACCAAGATGCGCCTGCCCAGGATGGACGGATCACGATGGAGGCGGCTATTCCACCACGACCAACTGACCACGGCGGCTTCTGCCTCACCACTGGCCGGAACATCATCGGGCGTGGTCAAGCGGCCGATGGCCGGCTTCAGGCCGAGCACCTCGAAGTAGTTCCCCAGAACGCTCTCTTCGATGACCGTGTCCGGGTCAGACCCCTCCACTCGCAGGCTGGCCAGATTGTCGAACGACGTGCCAGTCAAGGCCGAGAGAACGTGATTGTGATCACGGATGTACTCGTACCTGTCCCAATCCCAATAGCCATCGTCGCGGACCTGGCCGGGGTCGTCGCTGAACAGAAACTCCACCAGTTGCTCAGGATGGGCAACCGGCAGTTGACGGAGCATGATGGTGTAGTAGAGGCTGTAAATCGCTGTATTAGCGCCAATGCCGAGGGCGAGGGAGAGTACCGCCACTGCCGTGAAGCCAGGGCTGCGCCGCATCAGCCGGAGAGCGTAGCGCAGGTCGGTCGA
The DNA here is from genome assembly GCF_963665245.1 of uncultured Paludibaculum sp. Classification (NCBI taxonomy): domain Bacteria; kingdom Pseudomonadati; phylum Acidobacteriota; class Terriglobia; order Bryobacterales; family Bryobacteraceae; genus Paludibaculum; species uncultured Paludibaculum sp. The sequence continues at coordinate 4,685,988 of NZ_OY762267.1, read as the reverse complement.
AAACATACTGTTTGGAATGATATCCGAAGGGCAGAGTTCCCGCTACTACGCCAGCGGTTGCGCGAGAAGAGACTGGGGAGTATCCCATCCGGGCTGGCGACGAGCGAAATACTATTCGTCCCGCAACACTTCCAGCGGTCTCTGCTTTAGGATCCTGATGGACGCGGTCCAGCCTGCTACTACTGCCAATAGCGTCGTCAGGGCTATCGTGGCCGCGTTGGGCAGCAGTTCGAACTGGAACCGGGCGTCCAGCAGGCGGAGCAGCAGCACTCTCGCGAAGACCGTCGCCATGACACCGCCCATCAGGCCCGCTACCGCGCCCAGAATCGCGAACTCCACGGAGAAGATCGAGACCAGCACATTGCGGCGGGCTCCGATCGTCTTGAGGACCGCCGATTCGCGGCTGCGGCGGAGACGCGTGCCCGCCACCGTCGAAGCCAGGATGATCGCGCCCGCCAGGATCGCGAAGGCCGAGATGAAGCGGATCACCAGGGCTACCTGATCCACAACCTCCTGGACGATGTTCATTACATCGGCGGCGTTGATGACCGTGACGGTCGGGAACTGCTTGTAGGCGTCGCGCTGGAAGGTCGAGACCTTGGCCGGCGGCAGACGTACGGCTCCGAACCATTGGGTGGGCAGGCCTTCGAGGGCGGCGGGGTTGAAGATAAAGTCCGGCTCGCCTCCAAAGCGGATCGCCTCGACACGGTGGATGGAAACGACTTTCACGTCGAACTCACGGCCCACGGAGCTCCAGTGCAGGGTGTTGCCGGGCTCGATGCGCAGGTTGGTGGCAGTACGTTCCGAGACCGACACCACAGGGCTCTTTTCGCCGGGCTTCCACCATGCTCCTTTGCGAATGACGAGGTCGTCGAGCTTCTTGTCAGACCAGGTCACCTGCGTTGTGAAGGATCGGCGGCGGCGGCGCGGGCCGCCCTTGTCGTCGTTGCCGGGCGGGCCCGGCATGGACAGGTTCAGGTCCTCAATCGCAGTTCCGTTGATGGAGAGGAGCCGCGCCGCGATCAAGGGGGTCAGGGTCGGCTTGGTCGTGAGATCGGTGCGGGCGTCGAGGAACTGCTTCACGGCCGCCTCGTCGCGACTGGTGATGTTGATCATCAGGACGTTGGGCGAGCCCTTGGGCGCGGCTCCGGCGACCTCAACGAGCAACGATTTCTGCACCAGATAGATGGTGAGCGTGAACATTACGCCGATGCCGAGGGCGACCAGGACACTGGTGGCGTGGTTGCCGGGGCGGTAGAGGTTGGCCATGCCGTGGCGCAGAGCCACTGGTAGGCGGACCGGAGTCCAACGGAGGAAGAGTTTCAGGCCGCGGAGGAGGAGCCAGGCTACGGCGGCAAGGAGAAGGAGAGCAACAGCCAGGCCGCCAACGAAGTAGGAGCCCATTTTGACGGACTCGGCCAGCCAGGCAGCGACTCCGCCGAGCCCTCCGAGGATCAGTAGTCCGCTGAGGATCGCGGGCCACTGCATTCGCAGACGCTTCAGGATCTTCGGCTTCACCTCGGCCATTTCGCGCCGGAAGATGAGGGCGGGCTTGATCTGGCGCACGGCCAGCAGCGGGGGAATTGTGAACAGCAGGGTGACCAGGACTCCGGCGAGGATGCCTTCGACGGCGAACGACGGGTTCCACGGAATGCTCTGAAACTGGAAGTAGCGGGCCAGCAGGATGGGGAACAGGCGCTGCACAATTCCGCCCACAGCCACGCCCGCGAGTCCTCCGGTGAGGCCCAGCAGGAGCGTTTGCAGGGTGTAGATGCGAATGACCTGAGACGACCGGGCACCCAGGCACTTCAGGATCGCGATGGTGTCCAGGCGCTGCTGGATATGCGAATAGATCGCGGTAGCGACGCCCAGGGCGCCGACGATCAAGGCGATGAGCGATACCAGGCTGAGGAATGTAGTGGAACGGTCGAGTGCTCGCGTGATGAGCGGATGCGTGTCGCGGTAGTCCACCACCATCGATTCCGGGAACGCCTTCTTGAGCGCGTCGAACATCTGCGCCACTGGAATGCCCTGCGCCGGCAGCTTGAAGAGGAAGCGGTGCGAGGCGCGCGAGCCGAAGGTCATGAGGCCGGTGCGGTCGAGGCCTTCCCGCGTGATCATGATGCGCGGGCCGACGTTGAGGGAGCCGGTCATGCGGTCGGGCTCCATGCGGACGACACCACAAACGCGGAACTGCGCCTCGCCGAGCTTGACCGTGGATCCGACGGAGAGATTCAGGCGCAGCAGGAGATCGTCGGAAACGGCGACGGTGTCGGGGGTGAGGGCCTTGGACAGCGGCTGCTCGGGATCCAGACGGACCTTACCGTAGTAGGGGTAGGCGTTCGGATCAACGGCCTTCACCGAGACGAGAGCAGGGGTGGCGCCCTCGGCACTGAGCATGGAGACAGTCTCAGTGATGCGGGTGAGTTGGGCGCCCTTCTTGAGCCAGGATTGAATCTCGGCGTCCTGCGCCGGAGAGAAGGGAGTGAACTGGCGGATGGTGAGGTCGGCCGCCATCAGGGTGCGAGCCTCGCGGCGCAGGGCCTCGTGGAAGGCGGCGGAGAAACCGCGGACCCCGGTGAGCGCACCTACGCCGGCGGCGACGCCGAAAATGACGAAGACAAACTTGGGAGCGGAGGCACGGGCTTCGCGCCACGCCATACGCCAGGCAGCGGATTGGAACATCAGGCGGCTTCCTTGCGTTCGTCCGAGACGACAGAGCCGTCCTTGAGGGTGATGATGCGGGTGGCGTACGTGGCGAGCTCGCGGTCGTGGGTGACGAGTACGAGGGTGGCACCTTCGCTGCGGTTCATGGAGAGGAGGAGATCGAGGATCTGGCGGCCGTTGACGGAGTCGAGGTTGCCGGTGGGTTCGTCGGCGAGCAGTAGCGGCGGCCGGCGCATGAAGGCGCGGGCGAGGGCGACGCGCTGCTGTTCGCCGCCGGAGAGCTGGACAGGGTAGTGTTCACGGCGGTCTTCCAGACCCACGGTGTCGAGTAGCTGGCGGGCGCGGGCGGTGGCGGCGGGGGAAGTGTCGCCGGCCAGTTCGGCGGGCAGCAGAACGTTCTCTTCGGCCGTCAGGGTGGGAATGAGTTGGTAGCTCTGGAAGACGAAGCCGATCTTGCGGCCACGCAGGTCCGCCAGCGCGTCTTCACCCAGGTGGGCGATCTCCTGTCCATCGAGATGGATGGTGCCCGTGGTGGGGGCATCCAGGCCCGCCAACAGGCCCAGCAGCGTGGATTTGCCTGAGCCGGAGGCGCCCATGATGGCCACGAATTCGCCTTCCTGGATATCCAACTCAATGCCGCGCAGGATCTGGACGCGGTGCGTTCCGGTGTCGATGGACTTGGTGACGCCGCGGAGGGAGAGGATGGATTTAGCCATGCTTGCAGGTACTTCCCTTATGATTGCAGTTGAGGGCCTTTCATTCTTGAAAATCCGATCTGGGATGCGCTTGCCATGGAAACTGGGCTGGGTCGCCGCCGTGCTGCTGATGGCCGGATGCTCGGCACCCGAACCGAAGCCGGAGCCCGCCGCCAGCACGAAGCCGCCGGCCGAAGTCCCCGCTCCGCCAGCACAGCCGGCTGATGCGCGGCCGGTGATTGTGGCCTTCGGCGATAGCCTGACGGCCGGATACGGGCTGGAGCCGGGGCTGAGCTACGCGGATTTCCTGCAGAGGAAGCTGGACGCCAAGGGGTATCAGTACCGTGTGGTGAACCAGGGCATCAGCGGCGATACGACGGATGGCGGAGTGACGCGCGTGGCGGAAGCGCTGCGGCTGAAGCCGGCCTTCGTGATTCTGGAACTGGGGGCGAACGACGGTCTGCGCGGCCTGCCAGTGGAATCGACCGGGGCGAACCTGACCGAGATGGTGGATGCGTTCCAGAAGGCGGGCGCGCAGGTGATCCTGTGCGGGATGACTCTGCCGCGCAACTACGGCCCGGACTATATCCGCAACTTCGAAAAGGTGTTCCACGAACTCACCCGGACCAGGAAGCTGACGATGATCCCCTTCTTCCTGGATGGTGTTGCGACCAGGCCGGAACTGATGCAGAGAGACGGGCTGCACCCCACGGCGAAGGGTACGGAGATGGTGGCGGGGACGGTGATGAAGTATCTCGAGCCGCTGTTGAAGGGCGGGGGCCGGCGGTAGGCATCGCCGGCCCAAAGTGGAGTTAGCGGTTGAGCGTCGCCGCCGGATGCGGGTTGATCTCATCGCGGGAGACCTTACCGTCACGGATGGTGATGATGCGGTGGGCGTACTCGGCGATGTCGCGCTCGTGAGTGACCAGGACGATGGTATTGCCCTGGGTGTAGAGCCGCTCGAACAACGCCATGATCTCCACGCTGGTGGCGGAGTCCAGGTTGCCCGTGGGTTCGTCGGCCAGCAGAATGGACGGGTCATTCACCAGGGCCCGGGCGATGGCGACACGCTGGCGCTGACCGCCGGAGAGCTCGTTCGGCTTGTGGTACATGCGTCGTTCGAGGTCGGTGATGCGCAGGGCGTGCTTGGCGCGCTCCAGCCGTTCTTCGGCCGGAATGCCGGAGTAGATGAGCGGTAGTTCAACGTTGTGCAGTGCCGTGGCGCGGGGCAGCAGGTTGAACGTCTGGAAGACGAAACCGATTTCCTTGTTCCGGATGCGGGCGAGCTCGTCGTCCGACATCTCGCTGACCAGGTTGCCGTTGATGTAGTAGTCGCCCTTGGTGGGGGTATCGAGGCAACCGATGAGGTTCATCAGGGTGGACTTGCCGGAGCCGGAAGGTCCCATGATGGCGACATACTCGCCGCGCTTGATCTCAACATCGACACCCGACACGGCGTGGATCTCCTGGTCGCCCATGACATAGGTTTTCCAGAGGTCGTACGTCCGGATGACGATGTTGTTCTGCTTCAGCTCCGCGCCGCGGGCATTCTTTTCCTTGATGATCGCACTAGCCATTAGGATCTCGTTTCTTCTCTTTCCGTTCGGCGCTCCGTCCAGAGTTAGGACTCGGTCTTGACTGGAGCCTTGTTGTCGATCTTGACCTTGGCCTGGTTCCGCAGGGTCCGGATGATCTTGTAGCTGCCGGTGATGATCTCTTCGCCATCCTTCAACCCGCTGAGAACCTCGATGTCGGTCGCGCCGGTGATGCCGGTCTTCACCTCGCGGAACTCGGCGGCGCCGTTTTTGACGACGAACACCCCCTGCAGCTCTTCCTTCATCTTCTTCTGCTTATCAGGATCGGCGTTGCTGGCGGCCTGAACGTTACCCGGTTTCGTTTCGGGCTCGAGGTCGCCACGCTGGCGCACGGTAAGCGCCTGAATGGGAATGGCCAATGCTTTCTGTCGAGTAGCAGTAATTACCTTAGCCGTACAGGACAATCCAGGACGGATCTCCGTGGGCGGATTGTCGAGCGCGATGACGACCTTGAAGTCCTTCGCCTCCTGGCTGGAGACGGCGCTCTGGCTGGCGGCCAAGCCGGTGGATCGGAGAATGGCGGTGTTGCCGATCTCGACCACGTGACCCTTGAATGTCTGGTTGGGGATGGCGTCGATGGTCACGTCGGCCAACTGGTCGAGCTTCACATTGACGATATCCGTCTCATCCACCTTGACTTCGGCGGTGATGAGGCTCATGTCGGCGATGGTCATGATGAGCGAAGCGGCCGAGTTCTGGACGCCGGGGACCACGGTTTCACCGACACGGACGGGCAGGTTGGTGACGATGCCGTCGATGGGCGTGACGGCATTGTGCTTCTGCAACACATCGGAGAAACGGCTGAGGGTGGCACGCGACTGGGCCACGCGGCGCTGGCTGCCGGACAACTGGGCAGCAGTCTGTTCGCGCTGCGCCTTCATCTGGCTGAGCTTGGCTTCGGATTCCCGCAACGTTGCAGCCGCGGAGTCGTAGGCGGCCTTCTTGGAATCGAACTCCTGCTTGGCCACCAACTTCTCACTAAACAACTGGCGGGCGCGCTCATAGTCCAGACGGGCCCGTTCCAGCTCGGACTTCGAGCGGTCGATGCCCGCCTGGGAGGTCCGCAGGTTCTCGTCCATGGCCTTCAGACCGGCCTCGGAAGCGGACGAGTCGGCGAGAGCGGAATTCAGTCCGGCCTGCTGAGCCTGGACGTCGGCCTGGGCCTGAACAGCCTCCAGGCGCGCCAACACCTGGTCGCGACGGACACGATCGCCTTCCTTCACGTTGATATCGACGATCCGTCCCATGACGTTCGCGCCGATGTTGACGTAGTTCTTGGGTTTGATTTCGCCCGACGCCGTTACCAGGCTTGTCAGGTCCTGCCGGCTGGCTTTGCCAGTTTGTACGGCGACAATCCCGCGTTGGCTCATTTTGACGCTGGCAACCGTGCCACCGCCGATGACGAGAACGGCACCCACACCTAGGATCCACTTCCACTTGCTCTTCACGAGTTCACAGCTCCTGTCGAATAAAGACGCTAACCGTCGCCAGTTTGTTCTCTGCTTTAATGCCTACGGTGACTATTGTGGTGTACGGCTAGGCGCCCAATTGTCTCGCGTCAGCCGGTTTGCGGTCACTAACATTATAGACGGGCAGATTGCCTCGAATATTCCGCTCAATTGACGAAGCGGCTGAAATTCCTTGCAGGATGGAGTGGACTAACAGTACTATTAGCGTCGCCGGGCAAGCTCAGCGCCTGGGACCCAGCGTGCGGAGCAGTAAAGAGCGGGGTCGGGGAGACGCAGGCTCGGAGGAGGCCGATGTTTACCGCAGTTCTGTCTATCCACCCTAAGCATTTTCCTGATGCCTAAAGTAAGGCATCCATAGAACCGATAGGACTACTGTGCGCGCAGTAGAACATCCCGAGGTGTTGGCGGAAGCGGCTGCAGGTCTAAGCCACCAGTTGCAGGCACACCTGCATTGGATGGCCGAACTGCTGGCACCGCATCTCGCCACCCTGGAGCGTAAGTTCCTGACCCGATTGAGGATGCAAAAGCTGGGGCCGAGCCAGCGCGACTCGCTGGCGTCGATCACGGCAGGTGCGGCGGCGCAATGCCTGGCGGCCGGAGAGCCGCTAAGCCGGTTTCTGGAGAAAGTTCAGTACCGGGGGCGCAGGCTGGCCAAACTGGGCCTTACACCGACAGCGGTGGTCGCGGCGCTGGGTGAATACGACAAACTGCTCAGCGCGGAGCTCCTCAAGCGTTGCCCGGACCAGGTCACGAACCTGAGCTGGGTCCGCAACCAGCTCCACTTCCTGGTGATTCTCAGCCTGAACAGCGCCTTTTACCAGGTTCGTGAGGGTGAGAGTCAGGCGTTCTATGAGCTTTTCCGGGTGGAAGTGGAATCGCGGACGCTGGAAGAGATGCTGCCGCGGTTTCTGGCGGCCCTCCTCACCTATACTGGCGCCGACGACGGGCGCCTCTATCTTTTGGAGGAAGACGAGAAAACCTGGATCTCCCGCGGCGTCCGGCCCGGCGAGGCACACAGCGTGCCGTTGGGGAATGCGGCGCAGACCAGACGGGATCTGACGCGGCCACGCTGTATCGCAATTGGGGCCGAGACGGCGTCGATGGTGTTGGACAAGAAGTGGCACCGTTCGTTTCACACCTGCTGGTCGGTGCCGCTGCGCGCCGAGGGCAAGCTCCGCGGTGTTCTCCAGTTTGCCTTCCGGAAGTCGTACGAGTGGATGCCGCGGGAGGTCGAACTGCTCTCGGCGGCCGCCGAGCGCTGCTGGCTGGCAGCCGAGAAGGCTCGCCTGCTGGAAGATCTCGCGCGGCGTGAGGAGCAGGTGAGGCGCCTGGCCGAGCACATGGTGGAGGTGGAGGAATCGGAGCGCCGCCGTATTAGCCGGGAACTGCATGACGAGGCCGGCCAGTCGCTGCTGTGCGTCCGCCTGCAACTGGAAATGCTGGAGCAGGAACTGCCCGCCGAGTTTGAGCCGTGGCGCAAGCGCATGAACGAAGTGCGCGAGATGACCGAACACACGATTGTGGAGATTCGCCGCCTGATTGCGGCTCTGAGCCCGGCCATCCTCGACCAGATTGGGCTGGCGGCCGCGCTGAGACAACTGATTGGGCGCTTCCGCAATCTCCATTCGGCGGAGGTGCGGCTGCAGTTACCTCGCAAGCTGGACCTACCTAAGAAGATGTCCATCATCCTCTACAGGCTGGTTCAGGAGATTTTCAATAACATCGCTAAGTATTCTCTGGCCACCCGCGTAAACCTTTCAGTGGATTCCGCCGATGGATGTTTGAGAATGCAAGTCGAGGACGACGGTATCGGCTTCGACGTGGACGAGGCTTTCTCCCGCCGGGATTGTTTCGGTCTTTCGGGCCTTAGGGAGCGCGTAGCTCTGCTGGGCGGCACGCTGGAAGTGCGCAGCCACCGCAAGGCGAAGACCGGAGAATCGGCCGGCTGGCCGGAATTGAACCGCAAACGCGAGCGGGCGAATGCCGGAAAAATCGGCATCGACCGGCACGGCACGCTAATCCGGGTTGTGCTCCCGCTGCCCCCACGGAATGAAGGGGCAGAGCGGCCGAAAAGAAGTTAACAGGCAGGCAGGAAAGCCGGTCTGGTGCCGACAGAGTCATGGTTGGGCCGGGCTGAGTTCAGAAGGTTTTGGAGTTGACTTATGGCTAAGATCCGAATTTTGTTGGCCGACGACCATACGCTCTTCCGCCAGGGCATCCGGCAACTGATCTCGAACGAACCTGACATGGAAGTGATCGGGGAAGCCGCCAACGGCAGCGACGCCGTGGACAAAGCGGCCGAACTGCGTCCGGACCTCGTCCTGATGGACATTGGCATGCCTGGCCTGAGCAGCTTTGAAGCGACTCGCCAGGTGAAGAAGAACCGGCCTGAAACCAAGGTGCTGGTGCTCACCATGTACGACGACGAAGACTATCTCGTCGAGGGCATGGAGGTGGGCGCCAACGGGTACGTTCTCAAGGACAGCCCGGCGAACCAACTGACATCGGCCATCCGCGACGTCTGCCGTGGCGGCAGCTACCTGAGCCCCAGGATGCTCTCGCAGTTGGTGGACGACTTCCGGTCGCGCATCAAGTCGGCCAACCGGCTGCCGCGATTCGCCACGCTCACCACCCGCGAGCGCGAAGTGTTGAAGCTGCTGGCCGAAGGCAATTCGGTGAAGGAGATCGCGTGCGATCTCAACCTGAGCGTCAAGACCGTGGAAGCTCACAAGTTCAATCTAATGCGCAAGTTGGACATCCATAACAAGGCCCAACTGGTGCAGTACGCCATCCAAAAGAAGATCATCAAGATTCCTAACCTGGCCTAACGGGAGGAGGGAGCACCGGCGGGTCACACCCGGGCGGCGCTCAGCAGGCACTTGGGCGCGAACGCGCCACTGCCCGCGTCTTTGCGGAATGTTGGCATCGAGGAGATGTACAATCGACTTCGAGCCGGTACCGCGAAGCGCGGGCTTTTTTTATGAACAGAAGAGAACTCATTTCCATGACCGCCGCGGCCATCGCGGCCCCTTCCCTACAAGCGCAATCAGGTTCCAAACGCCTGCCCATCCGCAAGGCAGTCCTGCTGGGCATGTTGCCCAAGTCGCTGACGATCGCAGACAAATTCACCCTCGCCAAGGACTGCGGATTTGAGGCGATGGAGTGCGGCACCGAGGATAACCTCTCCACGGCCGAGGAGATCAAGGCCGCCAGCGACAAGGTCAAGCTCCCCATCCACTCAGTCATGAACCGCGACCACTGGCAGTACCCGCTGTCGAGCCCCGATCCGGCGGTGGTCGCCAAGAGCGTCAAGGGCATGGAGACCAGCATCGCCAACGCGAAACTCTGGGGCGCCGAGACGGTTCTGCTGGTGCCGGCGGTGGTAAATCCCGAGGTCAGCTACAAGCAGGCGTGGGATCGTTCGACCGCCGAGATCAAGAAATTGATCCCGCTGGCCGCCAAAAGTAAGGTAATCATCGCCGTGGAAGAGGTGTGGAACAAGTTCCTGCTCAGCCCCATCGAGTTTGCCAACTACGTCGACCAGTTCAAGAGCCCCTGGGTAAAGGCCTATTTCGACGTTGGCAACGTGGTGCTCTTTGGCTATCCGCAGGACTGGATCCGGACGCTGGGACCACGTATCGCCAAGGTGCATCTGAAGGACTTCAAGTTCGCCAAGCGGCAAGCCGAGTTCGTCAACCTGCGCGACGGCGAGATCAACTGGAAAGAGATCTACAAGTCACTGGAAGAGGTCGGGTACAAGGGCGTTGCCACAGTGGAACTGTCCGGCGGCGACGCTGACTATCTGAAGGATGTCAGCAAGCGCGTCGATCTGATTCTGGAAAACGCATGAAGAAATTCCTCCTGGGGATCGTGGCCGGGCTTGTGATCGCCGTGGTCACGGGCGTGGTTCTCACCTTTGCGGCCTGGAAGTTTGCGCGCAAGCCTCCAGAGCCGCCCAAGGAGGCCTGGCTCTCGCTCCGATTGGAGGGTGACCTGCCGGAGGCACCGGCAGTCGGTCTTCCGTTGCCCGCGTTGGAAGACCGGTCCCCCATGACCGTGGCCGAGGTGTGGAGCGTTCTGCATCGGGCCGCCCGCGATCCCAAGATCAAGGGTGTTCTGCTAAGACCGCGCGGCCTGTCCGTCGGCTGGGGGAAGGCCGAAGAGCTGCGCCAAAGTCTGGAACTGGTGCGCAAAGCCGGGAAACCGGTCTACGCATGGCTGGCTTCGCCGGCCACCAAGGACTACTACGTAGCCACTGCGGCCGACCGGATCTTCCTCTCCCCAGAGGACTTAGTAGACCTGAAAGGCTTGCGTGTCGAGGCAGCTTATTTCAAAGGCACGCTCGACAAGCTGGGCGTCGAGGTCGAGGTCGAGCATATCGGCAAGTACAAGGATGCCGGCGACAGCTTCTCCCGGTCGTCGATGAGTCCGGAGACAAAGGAGTCGCTGAACGCCGTCCTTGATGAGTTGTACTTCCGGCTTTGTTCCGCCATCGGGCAGTCGCGGCATATGAAGCCGGAACAGGTTCGGGTGCTGCTGGACGACGGACCGTTTCTGGCTCCCGCGGCCCAGAGCCGGGGGCTGGTGGACGAACTCAGCTACGAGTCGGATGTGCAGGAGAAGCTCGCCACCGCCGCGCACCTGAGCGCGAGCCAGTCGATCGCCGCGCGCGAGTATCTGCGCACGGCGCCTGACAATGCCGGGCGCAAAGTCAGAAACATTGCCTATCTGGTAGCGCAGGGCGACATCGTCCGTGGGTCCATCGCCAACCTGTTGGGCGACGAACGGGGCATCAATCCGCAGACCATGGGGCGGCAGTTGCGTCAGATTGGCGACGATCCCTCGATTCGCGGCGTCATCCTGCGAATCGACTCGCCCGGCGGCGATGCCATCGCGTCGGACGAGATCCTGGATGAGGTGAAGAAGCTGTCGAGGAAGAAGCCCATGGTCATCTCCATGTCGGATGTGGCAGCCTCGGGCGGCTACTACATCGCGATGAGTGGAGACCCCGTGATCGCTTACCCTGGTACGCTTACCGGCTCCATCGGCGTGATCTACGGCAAGGTGAATCTGAAGGGGTTGTACGAGAAGGTCGGCATCTCGAAGGAGATTCTGAAACGCGGCCGGTTCGCCGATATCGATTCCGATTTCCAGGCGCTGACCCCGGAAGGCCGCGCGAAGCTACGTGAGTCGCTGCAGTTTATCTATGACGGATTTCTCAAGAAAGTAGGCGAGGGCCGCCACAAGCCGGCGGCGGCGATCGATCCTGTCGCCCAGGGCCGGGTCTGGCTGGGTGCGCACGCCCGGGAAAAGGGACTGGTGGATGAGTTGGGCGGGCTGGACAAGGCCGTGGAGCTGTTGCGTAAGAAGGCGGGTCTTACTGAAAACGAAGGAGTTCGCCTGGTTCCCTACCCTGGCCGCCGCACCTTGTGGGAGCAACTGTTCACGAAACGGGACTCGGCTGAGAGTGGTTGGAGCGGCGGTGACGGTGAAGCTTCCCTGCTGCTGCGGCAACTACCCGCCGGGGTAGCCCCCTGGCTGCAGGGCGGAGTGTTGCGGGTGATGCCGTTCACTCTCCAGATCCGCTAGCCGTCTCCAGCGTGAAGACAGCAAGGCCGCGGCCAAGGAAATCGGCCGCGGTCTTCCTGTTTATGATAGTCGGGCGATGAATTAGAAGGCTTGGCTGGAACTAATGCCGCTGCTTTGGAGGACGACCGCCATCTTCTCGAGGGCGGATTTGTGGATCTGGGAGACGCGGCTCTCGTTGATACCCAGGACGCCACCAATCTCCTTCATGGTCATTTCGTTGGTGTAGTAGAGCACGACCACTTTCTTATAGCGCTCGGGCAGCACACTCATTGCGATCTCGAGTTTCTCTCTCATCTGCTCTCTGGCGCACATGGAATCAGGCTGCGTTTCGGGCTTGCCGGGGAACTCGGGGGCGGGCAGGTCTTCGTTTTCGGGGGATCGCGTGGAGGCTGAAACGAGGCCGACGTTGCGGAGGTCGAGAGCCATCTGGCGCCAGCGGGCCACGTCCACGCCCAACTTGGCGGCGAGCTCTTCTTCGGTGGGCTGGCGCTGCAGGGTGGCGCAAAGGTCCCGGGTGACCTGCTCTACCTGCTTGTGGCGGCGGCGCAAATCGCGAGAAGCCCAGTCGAGCTGCCGCAAGCTGTCCAGAATCGCACCCTTGATGCGGTGTTTGGCGTAGCTTGAGAACACGACTTTCTTGTCGGGATTGTACTTAGTGGCCGCGTCAAATAAGCCGAGGATGCCGGCATGCACGAGGTCGTCCAGTTCCACGTGCACTGGCAGGCTCTCGTGAACGCGGATTGCGATCGCCTTCACAAGAGGAAGATGCTCCATTACGACGCGATCCCGACGTTCCTGCCGCGATTCCCTGATCAAAACGGGTCTCGTGGACTTCCTACGAACGGATTCGGGGCCGAATTCTTTCGCCAAAACCACCGCAGTCGCTCTCGCAGCCATGACCTTCTCCTTAACCTTCTCGCCAAAATTCGGTCCCACTTGAGCTTCTCTTTCGGAAGCTTTCTCGTGTTTTCCCTGGACCCTCGGGCTTGTCCGGTTTCGGATGTCACCGCCCGATACTCTTACATGAGCAATCGGGTGACCACTCTGGCTGTCGCTCAGGTCTTCGCTGGAGCTTCCCCATCTATCGGCTGCAACCCCAAGATTCTGTAGGCTCTGGCAGAACGACAGCGTCTCGTCATCGTGGAGCCCGCCAAATGGCTCTGCGCTGGATTGAGACGCACCCGATTTTGCCCTAGCCTTCCTGGATGCCAACACGACAGTTGATACCCCCAACATGAAACAACCAGTTCCATTCCGGAACAGATTTCTCAGTCACAGGTCAAGTAATCCTTGGTACTACCTTGACCTATGGCCGAGAGTACCGTGTTTCTGGGGATTTCCCACTAGACGACACGCCTCAAGCACTAAGGAGAATGTACTTATTTGAAACTAGGAGGGAGGGGGGCCGCTATCGGGACAAACCTTAGCCGAGCTCTTCGCGGCGCACCGCGACCCAGCTTCGAATAGCGAATACTGCTAATAGAATCAGCACTATGATGAGGAAGTTCCCATCCAGGGTGAACCATGCCGCCACCCCAATTGCCCCATAGGCAGCTAAGGCCCACTTGAATCGCTTTCGGATGGGTATCATTCTTAAATCACCTTAATTGTCTCATTTAGGGGCACTGAACGTCATTCGTCTCAATCTGTCACACCCAGTACTAGCTTCCCACCTCATCTAGGCAGGTTGTATGAGAAGACCAACTGCAGCCGGATCTCACTCCCGGTGAACTCAGCCGGCAGATGCGGAAACGGGTTGGAAGCGCTGATGCCGGCGACAGCGGCCCGATCGAGCGCTTCCGTACCAGAAGGAAACGCTATGACTAGTTTCGGTACACCTCCGGTACGGTTGATCGAGAACTGAATTGCGGTTCTTCCCTGACGGCCCAGGCGGGCGCTCTCAGGCAGGACCGCCTGCCAGTTGCGTTTCACGGCGGCTAAAACCTGGATTAGGTAGGGCCGAAAGTCCACCCCCTTAGGATCACTGAGCAGTTCCAGCGTACTGCCTTGACGGCCGGGCGTGGGGTTCTGGATATGGCCCTCGCTGAGGGCGCCCATACCGCCACCGCCAACGTCGCCCACCATGACTCCGTGTCCGCCGCCGCCCTGAGCTACGGCCCGAATCGCCTCTTCGACACCGGTTTTGGGCGGCGCGATGGCAACGCGCCCCGGCGCCGGACTCGGACTCGTCTGTGGTCCGCCTACGCGTTCGAACGGATTCGATTTCGGCGGCTCGGGAGCAGGCGGCGTTGTCGTAGGAATGCGCGGCGCCAGACCGTCGGAGGTGTTCGAAGGAATCTGCTGCTCGGCCACCTGAATCTTCGGAGCCTCCAAGGCCTGCGGCCGGGGGGCTGGCGTCGCCGGACCGGGGGGCGGCGTAAATGGCTTCCCAGGTGGCGTACTTTGCGGCTGAACGATGGCTTTCTTCGGCATCAAGGCAGCCATATCTACTTCCGCGGCCGGTTTGGTGTGCTGCGGTTCCTTCTGGGTCACCTTGAAGTCGGGCAGGTGCGGAGGAGCGATCAACGGAGTGGAACGCCGGACGTCCACGGTCAACTCGGATTCCGTATGGAAACGGATGGCCCCGCCGGGCGCGTTGAGGGCAAAGAGGATCACTGCCAATTGATACAGTACAGCCCCTGCCGCGGCCAACCGGCGCCGCCGGGTCTGCTCCTGGTCGCTGTAGTCCAGAAGCAACTGCAATTGCTCCTGGTCACCGTGCCAGTACCGCTGAAAGGACTGAATCATGGAGTCGGGCGAGAACGGGCTCTATGACTTAGACGTGGAAGCAAGCGATCGGGCTACTACCGCACCATGCTCCGCGATCTTTTCCATGATGATGCAGGCCAATTCCAGCGCTTGAGCCGCAGCCTCGCCGTCCACGTCGGGTTTGGCTCGGGTCGCGATGCACTCAAGGAACGACTCGAACTGACGTTTGAGAGGCTCCTGCTTCGTGACCATCTGCGGCATCAGCTTCACCTGGCGATTGTCGTCGACGCCGATTCCGAAGCATTCCTGCTTGGCATAGTCTACGGAGATGTACTGACGTGGCTGGAAGAAGCGGAGCTTGCGTACTTTTTCGGTGGAGACGCGGGAGGCAGTCAGGTTGGCGATGCAGCCGCTGGGGAACTCCAGGCGTACGTTGGCGATATCGGCCTTGTCCGAGAGAACCGGGATGCCGGCCGCACGCACTTCGCTGGGCATGGCTCCGGTCATGGCCAGGAGAATGTCCAGGTCGTGGATCATTAGGTCGAGCACTACGTCGACGTCCAGGCTGCGCGGGGAGAAGATACTGAGACGGTGAATCTCGAAGAACAGAGGGAAGGTCACCAGCTTGCGCGCGGCCGCGACGGCTGGGTTAAAGCGCTCCAGATGACCAACTTGCAGGATGCGTCCATGCTGGCGGGCCGCAACGATCATATCGTGGGCTTCCGCCACCGAAGGGGCGATGGGCTTTTCCACCAGAATGTCGAGACCGGCCTCGAGCAACTGGCAGGCGACGGTGCGGTGGGCCGAGGTAGGGACGGCGACGATGGCGGCCTGTGCGTGGCCGGCCAGGTCTTCCAGGGAGTCGTAGGCCCGGCACCCGAACTCGGCGGCAGCCGCGCGGGCCCGCTCCGGGTCGAGGTCGTAGACCCCGGCGAGTTCCACGTGGGACTCGCGGATGACGCGTAAATGATTCTTTCCAAAGGCGCCCGCGCCGGCAACGGCGACTAGGACTGCTGGTTCACTCATGATTCCTCCGGCGGGTAGCCGACGATCGCGATGTCGTGCTGGGCGGCCAGGGCGAGCATCTCGTCCTTGTCCAGCAGAAGGGTTCGGCCGGCGTCCACGGCGAGAGCGGTGGTTCCGGTCTCGGCCATGGTTTGAATGGTGCCCGGCCCGGCCACGGGCACGTCGAACAGAAGATGCTTGCGGCGATTAGACGCCTTGACCAATCGCAGGGCGCGTCCGTTTACCAGCGAAGCCGCCCGGCGCAACATGGCGTCGGTTCCTTCCATCGCTTCGACAGCGACGCAGGCCCGCTCGGAAATGGCCACGCTTTGACCGACGTCGAGACCGGAGAGCGCACCGGCCACGCGCCGGCCGTAGTGGATGTCTTTCTTCTCGTCATCCGTCGGTTTCCGCTTCGTGATGGGCCCTTCCACGGCGAGTAGGGGTTTCAGAAGGAGCGTCGAATCGGCGAGATGGATGCCCTCCTTCTCTAGTTCCTGCTGGACGCCACCGATGAGGGCATCGGTGTTGCGCGAAGGAAGAGAGAAGAGCAGCTTAGCCAAGCGCCAGTCCGGCCGTAAGGTACTGAAGAGCGAGGTGTGGCGCACCTGACCCGCCATGATCACGTCCGTGATCTTCTCCTTATGAAGGATGTCGATCAACTTACCTAGTTCGGCGATGGTGATCCAGTAGCAGCGTTCGGCCAGCGCCTCCACCTCGGGCGGGGCGTTGTCCTTCAGAGCGATGACCACCACGTCGTGGCCCAACTGGCGAGCGGTCTGCAGGGCGAGGATCGGAAACCGGCTGGAGCCGGCGATGAGGCCGTATCTCACTTGATGAAACCACGCTTCGCGGTTCGGATGAACTCGACCAACTCCTCCACCTCGGGACAGGGCGGAACGTCCCCCTGGATCTGTTCCAGTGCCTGAGAGGTATTCAACTTATCACTGACGAGGAGCCGGAAGGCCTTATGAAGAGATGCGATCGACTCCGGCGCGAAGCCGCGGCGTTGCAGCCCAACCTTATTCTCGCCGTAGACTTTCGACTGGCGCGGGGTGACAGTCTGGGAGTACGGCAGGACGTCCTGGGTAACGACACTGTAGCCGCCAGTGAAGGAGTGCTGGCCGATACGGCAGAACTGGTGGACTCCGGAGAACGCCTCGATGATGGCCCAGTCGCCGATGGTGACGTGGCCGGCGAGCGTAACTGCATTGCCTAGAATGATATGACTGCCGATGTGGGCGTCGTGGGCGATGTGGGTATAAGCCATCAACAGATTGTCGTCGCCGATGGAAGTGAGGGCACCGCCGCCCTCCGTGCCGCGGTGAACGGTGACGAACTCGCGGACCTTGTTGCGCGAGCCGATGCGGGTCTCGGTGCGTTCACCGTGGTACTTCAGATCCTGCGACGCCACGCCTACGCTGGCGTACGGATAAAAGATGTTGTCTTCGCCGATCCATGTTGGTCCCTCTATATAGAGGTTAGCCATGAGGCGGGTGCGGGCTCCGATTTCGACCTCGGCGCCGATGACACAGTGTGGGCCGATGTCGGCGTCCGGGTGGATCCGAGCCGCGGGATCGATGATCGCGGTCGGGTGGATAGCCATGGGCGCTATGCCTGGGGTGCCGCGGGGCTTCCGGGCCGGTCGATCACCTTGCACATAACAATCGCCTCGGCGACCACCTGGCCGTCAACGGTCGCGGTGCCCTGCATCTTGACGACGGTGGACTTGCGCTTGAGGGTCTTCAGTTCCAGGCGCAGAGTGTCCCCGGGCAGGACGGGCTTGCGGAACTTGGCTTCCTCAATGGAGGCGAACAGGACGAGTTTCGACTTGCGATCGGGCAAGTCCTTTAAAACCAGTGTGCCGCCCACCTGGGCCATGGCTTCGATAATGAGCACGCCGGGCATCACCGGAAAGTCAGGAAAGTGTCCGAGGAAGAACGGTTCGTTGGCGGTGACATTCTTCACGCCGACGATGAAGTCTTCGCCGATTTCGACGATCCGGTCCACCAGCAACATGGGGTAGCGGTGGGGGAGGATGTCGCGGATGTCGATGTTTTCTAAGACTGCCATCGGAAACAGTTATTCTAACAAACGATGGACGCAATCCTTCCTCATGCGCTGGCCCAACAGCCCGCAATCGTCAATTTTCTCAAAGACTTGGTGGAGTGCGAGTCGCCCAGCGACGACGCCGGGGCGGTAAACCGCTTTGTCGACCTGCTGGCGGCGCGCGTGGAGGGACTGGCCCGCGTCAAGACCTTCCCGGGCGGCCGCTATGGCCGTAACCTACTGTTGACCTTTGACTTGCCGGGTCCACGAAAGAAGAAACCGGGCCGGATTCTGGGGGTCGGGCACAGCGATACTGTATGGCCGCTGGGCACGTTGAAGACGATGCCTTGGCGGGAAACGGACGGCCGACTGTGGGGACCGGGCGTTTTCGATATGAAGGCGGGCCTGGTGTTCTTTCTTTCGGCCATGAAGCTGCTGCAGGCCCTGGACCTGCCGGTTTCCAGGCAGGTGGCGCTGTGGATCGTCTCCGACGAAGAGGTGGGCAGCGAAGTTTCGCGCCCGTTGACGGAGAACCTGGCGAAAGAGAGCTCGGCGGTATTGGTAGCCGAGCCGGGCACCGGCTTGACCGGCAAGCTGAAGACCGCGCGCAAGGGCGTGGGCGACTACACGGTGGCGGTGCGCGGCAAGGCCTCGCACGCCGGGGTGGATTTCACTTCGGGCGCCAGCGCAATTGTCGAACTGGCCCGTCAGATCGAGAAGATCGCCGGGTTCACCAATCTGCCGAAGGGACTCACGGTGAATCCAGGGGTGATCAGCGGCGGGACGAGAACCAACGTGATTGCGGCTGAGGCGCGGGTCGAGGTGGACATCCGCATCGCGAAAATGGCGGACTACGCCGGACTGGACCGCAAGTTCCGCCGCCTGAAGCCGGTGGACCAGCGCTGCACGCTGGAGGTGACTGGCGGATTGAACCGTCCTCCGATGGAGCGCACCAAAGGCGTGATTGCGCTGTTCAAAGCGGCGTCGGAGCTTGCGGGCAAACATCTGGGCCTGAAACTGGAAGAATCGGCGACGGGCGGCGGATCGGACGGCAACTTTACGGCGGGCCTGGGCGTCCCTACGCTGGACGGGCTCGGCGGAGTTGGCGAAGGAGCCCATGCGGTGAACGAGAGTATCCTGGTGGACCGCATTGCCGATCGAACAGCCCTGCTCGCTCTTCTTGTGCGGCATTTGGGACAATAAGAAGATCGCGGTTCACGCATGGTAGTCACCGGAATATATTACGCATTGTTTCTGACGGGCGCCGGCGCGCTGCTCGGCTACTTTACAAAGGGTTGGGCGGGCATCCCGTTCTACGTTCTGGCGGCGTTTTGCCTCTGGTTTTTCCGCGACCCGGAGCGGCAGGTGCCGCCTGGTCCGGTGGCCGTTTCACCGGGTGACGGCAAGGTGGTGTTGATCCGGCGCGGGCCGGACTCGACCCGGGTGAGCATCTTTCTCAATGTGTTCGACGTCCATGTGAACCGCGCGCCCATCGCCGGCAAAGTGGTTGACGTTCACTACAAACCGGGCAAATTCCTGGTGGCGAGCAAAGAGGAAGCCTCGGTGGACAACGAGATGAACACGATGACGATCGACGGCAGTGTGGGGGGGCAACGCACCCTGGTGACGTTCTCGCAGATTGCCGGCCTGATTGCCCGCCGCATCGTGTGCACGAAGAAGCCCGGCGATTTTGTGACCGCCGGAGAGCGCGTTGGGCTGATCAAGTTCGGCTCGCGTGTCGATGTGACGTTTGGACCCGAATGGGAGCTGGATGTGCGTGAGGGCCAACGCGTCGCCGCGGGCTCGAGTGTGCTGGCTCACATCGGCGCCGGCAGGACAAAACAATGACTCCGCGCTTGAATATCCGCGAAAGACTGATCGACCCCAACTCGCCCGATCGCAGACCACGGCGCGCGGCCTACGCACTACCGACTCTGTTTACGGCAGGTAATCTCTTCATGGGGTACCTGGCGATTTTGAAGGCCGTGGAAGGCGCGCTGTGGGCCTCCGCGGGCAACTACGGCTCGAATCCCGCGTGGGAGACGGCCGCGAAGGTGATCGGGCTCTCAGTGTTCTTCGATGGCTTGGACGGCCGCATCGCACGGCTGACGAATACCACCAGCGACTTCGGGCGGGAGTTGGATTCGCTGGCCGATGTGATCAGCTTTGGCATCGCTCCGGCGGTGCTCGCCTTTGTCTGGGGCTTCCAGTTCCTCGACCCTTACACACCGCCCGAGATCCGGAAGTACCTCATGCAGGCGGGGTACTTCATCCTGTTCATGTTTGTTTGCTGCGGCTCGATGCGGCTGGCTCGGTTCAACATCACGGTGAATCCGGTGCCGCGCAATCCGGGCCGGCCGGATCGCAAGTATTTCGTCGGGCTGCCCATCCCCGCGGCGGCAGGCATGGTGGCCGCGGTGATCTATGCCGTCGATTCGGTGCCACTGCGAGGCTGGCCGATTATTGCCGCCTGGGCCGCATTGATGGCTCTACTCTCGTTCCTCATGGTGAGCACCTGGCGCTACCGCAGCTTTAAGGATTTCAGTCTGGTGAGTCCGCGCAGCCCGAAAAGCGTCATCGTGCTCTGCATGGTGATCTATCTGTTCTGGAACTTCTCGAAACCCGCGCTGCTGGTACTGGCCACCGTTTATGTGTCCAGCGGCATTCTGGTGCGGTTGGGTGGACTGATCCGGCGCTGGTTCAAACCCTCGCCTCCGCCCGCGCAGCCCGAACATCAGGCCAGTTAGGTGACATCCATGACCAAGCCCAAGTGGCTTCTGCTGGGCGGCGAGTCGCTGCTCGGCAAGGAGATTCGTGAACTCGTCGACGAGGGTAAGCTGCCGGTGGTGCTGAGCCTGGCTAGCGCCCATCCCGACGACATCGTCCTGGCGCCGGGTGAGGAAGACCTCCTCGTCATGCAGCCTTTGGACAAGAACAGCATTGAGGAGGCAGATGTCGTTCTGCTCGCGGGTACGCAGGAAGCGCACAAGCGCGCCCTGGCGCTCGCTCACGCGCTGCCGCAGCGGCCAGCGATTGTCGACGCCGTCTCCGATTTTGAAGACCTGCCCGAGTCCATCCTGCGGGCACCGCTGCTGGAGCGGGAGCCGGTAGCGGCGCAGGAGTACGCAATTCATACGCTGGCCCATCCGGCGGCGATCGCGCTGGCGCGGCTGATGTCGCTGCTGCACACGCAGCGGCCGCTGCGGAGCGGGGTGATCACCGTGATGGAACCGGCCAGCGAACGCGGCAAGGAGGGTGTCGATGAGTTGCATCAGCAAACACTGACGCTCTTCAACTTCCAGCAGATGCCGCGCAAGCTGTTCGATGCGCAGGTGAGTTTCAACCTGCTTCCTCGACTGGGCGACGAAGCCCAGGTGAGCCTGGAAGTGGCGGAACATCGCATCGAGCGGCATCTGGCATCCCTATTGGGTCCGCTGGCCGTGCCGCTGCCGTCGTTGCGCCTGGTGCAGGCGCCCGTCTTCCATGGCTACTGCATGAACACCTGGCTGGAGTTTGAGTCCAGACCGACGGTAGACGAGATCAGCGGCTGGCTGAAGGACGCGGGCCTGGATGTGCGTGGGCCCGACGTGGAGCCGGGCTCCAACATGGCTGTGGCCGGGCAAAGCGGCCTCACCGTGAGCGACATTGTGGAAGATCGCGGCAACGCGCGCGGTGTGTGGTTCTGGCTGACTCTGGACAACATGCGTACGCGGGCCGAAACCGCACTGCTCACAGCCGGGTTGTTATCCAAGAGGGAAGCACGATGAGATTCGCGGCGCTGGTGTTGGCAGCCTTCAGTCTGGTTGGTTGTGGCTATCATGTGGGGGGCCATGGCGACATGCTGCCGTCCACCCTGCGGACCATTGCCATTCCCGCCTTCGGCAACAACACCACACGCTACAAGTTGACCGAGCAACTGCCGGGCGCCATTGGCCGCGAGTTCATCTCTCGCACCCGCTACCAGGTTGTCACGAACCTGGACACGGCGGACGCCGTGCTGAGCGGCGCCGTGGTGAACTTCTATACGGCGCCGACGATCTTCGACCAGAAGACAGGCCGCGCGGCAGGTATCCAGGTCTCGGTGTTCATGAACATCTCGTTGAAGGAACGCAAAACCGGCAAGGTTCTCTACAGCCGCGAGAACATGGAGGTCCGGCAGCGCTACGAAGTGGCGACGGATCAATTGCAGTACTTCGACGAAAGCACGGTCGCGCTGCAGCGGTTGAGCCAGGAAGTGGCGCGCCAGGTGGTGAGCAGTGTGCTGGAGGCCTTCTAGAGTGTCATGGCTCCCAGCGAGTTGCTCCGATGTGCCGGAACCGCATTGGTTCCCGCCTTCCATCCAGAAACCGTGAGACTGGTGGCTCTGCTTTGGGTAGCAGCAACTCTGGTGAGCGGATGCGGCTACCACGTCGGCGGCCGTGGCGACTTGCTGCCGACCACATTGCATAGCATCGCAGTCCCGGCATTCGGCAACAACACGACACGCTACAAGCTGACTGAGCACCTGCCCGGAGCGATTGGCCGTGAGTTTCTCTCTCGCACGCGGTACCGCGTGGTTTCTGACCAGGATCAGGCGGACGCGGTGTTGAACGGCACGGTAGTGAACTTCCTGAGGTCTCCCACTATTGTGCAGAACGGCCGGGAGGTCGGGATTCAACTTTCGGTGACAATGAACATTACCCTGGTAGAGCGCAAGACAGGCAAAGTCCTCTACAATCGCGAGAACATGGAGATCCGGCAGCGGTATGAGATGGCGACGGATCAGGTGCAATATTTCGACGAGAGCGCCGTCGCGTTGCAGCGGTTGAGCCAGGAAGTGGCACGCCAAGTGGTGAGCAGTGTATTGGAGGCCTTCTAGGAACCCATGACGCCAGACCAGTTTCTTCGCTCGTTGTCGAAACAGGATCCGGAGCCGGTCTATCTGTTTGTCGGGCCGGAGGGCTACCGGCGCGCGCCGTGCCGTAAGGCGCTGATCGAGAAGATGCTGAGCGTGGAGGATCGGGAAGAGGGCTACACGCGGCACGATCTGGATGAAGTCTCGCTGAACGAAGTGCTGGACGACGCGCGCTCGATGTCGCTGTTCGCGCGCAATCGCGTCATCTGGGTGGCTTCGGCGGAATCGGCTTTGCCGCGCGGGCGCGCCGCTGCCAGTGAGGAAGAGGAAAGCTCTGGTAAGGCAGCGGTCGGCCCTGAGGCGTTGACCTCTTATTGCCAGGATCCGACGCCTGGAGTCGTGCTCGTGTTCGACGCCCGCAAATGGGATTTCGACGGCGAGGACAAGACCAAGATGGACCGCCTGGCGAAGTACTACGGCGCCATCCGCGCGGTGGTGGAGTTCGTCAAGTTCACTCCGCAGGATGCCCGCGCCTTTGTGCAGTCGCTCGCCGGAGAGCGCGGGCTGCGATTGGGTTCGAATGAGATCGATCTGCTGGTGGAGGCGACGGCGGCGGATGCCTCGCGTCTGGCCAATGAAGTCGAAAAGCTGGCGCTGTTCGCCGAAGTGAACGGCGGCAAGGTGACGGCGGCCGACATCGCCAATATGGTGCCCAACGCGCAGGAGACGACGGTCTTCAACCTCGTGAACGCGCTGGCGCGCCGCAGCCGCGTGGAAGCGATGCAACTGCTGGACACGCTCGTGCGCGAAGGCGAGTATTTGCCTCTGGCGCTCACGTTTCTGGGCGGCATCTTCCGCCTGGCGCTGGCGGCGCGCGAACAGGGGCTGCGCTCGTCGAGCGAAGTGCAGAGCTTCTTTCAGCGGCAAGGCACGCCCATGTGGCGTTCGCGGGCCGATCAGATCCACACGGCGAGTTCGAAATTCACGAAAGAGAAGCTGGAAGAGGCCTTGCAACTGGTCTTCCGGGCCGATCGCGACATGAAGAGCTCACGAGTGGACGACCGCATCGTGATGGAAGACTTCGTCCTGCGCCTCACGCGCTAGGCACCGGGGTGCTTGTAGGGCGCACGGTAGGCGCGCGCCAATAGCTTATTGGCCGCCGGATCGTTCAGCAGCTTCTCCGATGCCATGTCCCACTGAATGGTGCGGCCGGTCTTGTAGGAGATCATGCCCAACTGCACGGTGGCCGTGGAGCGGAAGGCTTCGTCTGGTGAAACCGAAGGCTGCTTGCCGGCGCGCACTGCGTTGATCCACTCCGTCACATGCCGCTGGCTGAGTTCGTTGGCGGACTTCACCTCGGTGACGCGGCGCTCGGCATTTCTGCCCTTCGGCATGACGATCCAGCGGCCGTCGGTGACGAAGATCGTCTCCTTCTCGCCGAAGAAGGTCACGCCGTTCGAGAATTCCGGGTCGCGCTCCACGGCGCCCCACAGACGGTGACGCCACACGACGGGGCACTTACTGAACTCGAAGTGCGCGGTGAGCGTATCGGGCGTGGTGATGCGGCCCTTGTATTCGTAGAGACCGCCCATCGCCGTGATGCGCGTGGGCATCGTTTCGGCCAGCATCATGCGGGTGGCATCGATCAGGTGGATCCCCCAGTCGACCAGGTGGCCGTTGCCGGTGGTCTCCTCCAGGCGCCAGGATTTGTGGCCGATGTTGGGCGAGTAAGGCAGCTTGGGCGCGGGCCCGCACCAGAGATCCCAGTCGAGGGTGGCTGGTGGATCCTGCGGCTTGTTGTCGAGCGGCTGGGCGGTGTAGTGAATGTTGACGTCTACCTGGATGATCTTGCCCGGCGCGCCCGAGGCGATGTAGTCGGCCACGGAGTGATATGCCTCACTTTGCCGGCGCTGGAAGCCGATCTGGACGATGTTGCCAGCCTTCTTCCAAGCGTTGGCCATGGCGCGGCCTTCGCGGATGTCGTAGGCCAGCGGCTTCTCGCAATAGATGGGGAGCTTGCGTTCACAGGCGGCGATGAACGGCAGGGCGTGCCAGTGCGGCGGCGTGGCGATGAGCAGACCGTCGAGGCCGTCCATGGCGAGCAGATCCTTGTAGTGTTTGAAGCCTTTTGGCTTGGAGCCCTGCTGCTTCTCGATGGCTGCGCTCATCTCGTCCAGGTGAGCCGAGTCGACATCGCACAGGCCGACGAATTCGACGCCGCCGGCAGCGATGGCGGCGGCGGAGTCGACTCCGCCAAACCAGCCGCATCCGATGAGGCCCAGTCTCAACTTCCTGTCCTGCGCCAACAAGTTGGAAGCGGCGGCGGCCGCACCCAGGAATTCACGGCGGTTGATGATGGTCATAGCCACTCCTGAAACAGCTAACATATCACCGTGCGGGACTATATACTGTCGCTGCCCGAACGGATTCTCCGGTCGGCTACGGCGCTGGCAGGCGGTTTACTGAATCAGATCGGCGAATCGGCTCTACCCATCGCTCTGCGCCGCACGAGGCTCTACCGTTCGCTGGTGGAGGCCACGCTCCGGTTCCTCATCGAGCAGGTGGGCGAGGTGGAGGGTGTGTTCCCGGTGGAAGGCAAACTGGCCGAAGACTTCCTGATGCGCCGCACGGCGGGTAACGGCATTGAGTTGATTGGGATCCTCACGTTCCGCGCATCCCCCGTCTGGGTGCTGGCGGCGCTGGCTGATCTGAGCGGCGCGGGGCGCAGCCTGATCGCCGAAATCGCAGAGAGCCTGAAGCAGGAAGGTCTGATCCGGCCCGAGACCAATCCACACACCATGGATCAGATCCTCGACGCGCTGGAGGAGACGGCCGGGCGCGCTGCCGAGACAATCAACACCCCGCCGCTCGATACGACGGGTCTACGCGCGGAGTGGGCGGCACTGCAACAGAGTGCGCGGGGACTGGCCCCGTCTCGCTTCCCGGGGATCGAGACACTGGAACGGAGTTGGCGCGATCTGCGGGCGACGGCGCAGCGGGAGCAACGCAGCGCTTTCGAACTTTCGGCGCTGCTGGCGCTGGATGCGGTCACTCAACTACCTCGAAACGTGGCGTGGCTGGGCAGAAGCTCTCTGGTGGCGGCGCGGACGACGGGCGAGATGGTGGCCGAGAACATCCTGGAGCACTACTCGGAGACGCTGGAGTCCATCCGCACGCAGGGGTTGACGCAATGGTGGATGCTGCAGTTCCGCCCTTACCTGCGGGCGGCGGCGGGGCAGTTCTCTCCGGCAAAGAGCTCCTGGACTCAGCGAGTTCTTCAGAAGAGAAGGAGCGCCCGGCCCCTCAGCTAGAGCTGGGGACCGGACACTGTTCGGGAGTGGCTGCTATTGTTTCCCGCGGCGTCGGGCTGACCAAGCCAGCACCGCAAGTCCAGCAGCCATCAGCCCAAAGGTAGAGGGTTCCGGCACCTCACTGAGGGGCGGAGGGACCACAGGCGGTGGATTCACCGGTGGCGGATCCACGGGAGGTGGTTCCAGCGGCGGCGGCCCGTCGGGTGTCCCTGGCGGCGTGCCCGGAGGTGGGTACACCACCGGCGGATTCTCAGGTGGCGGCGTCACAGGTGGTGGGTTCACCGGAGGTGGCGTCACCGGAGGCGGATTGTCCGGGGGCGGAGTCACCGGAGGATTGTCGCCGGGCGGCGTCACTGGCGGTGGATTCACCGGAGGCGGCGTCACCGGGGGTGGGTTCACATCCGGCGATGAGGGTGGCGTCACGGGTGGAGGAGTCACCGGTGGCGGCGTCACCGGCGGGTTGACCGGCGGAGGGGTCGACGGCGGCGGTGTGATGACTGGTGGCGTCGTTGGTACGGGGTTGGAGGACGAAGGAGTGATCCCGTAGCCGCCGCAACAAACCATGGGCGGAATGATGTATCCGCCGCCCACAGGGCCGGCGTGAGTCGAGCTGGGCGGGATAAGGTCCGGAGCGCCGGCGTCATAGGGTGCCAGGCCGGCAGGGCTGGTTGGCTCGCTTTCGGACGGAGCCGCGCCACCGACGGTGCCGAGGATCGGCGGTGTGCCAGGTTGAGGCACAGTGAGGGCGAGCACCGGCAGGTCCGGCGTGTTCATCACTTCCTCGGGTGGCTCGTGCGCACTGACTTGCGGTGGCGAGGTGTCGAGCAGACGATTTCCGCAGCGGCCCCGGATGTAGTTCTTGCCGTCGGTGACCACTCGTTCTCCAGCCGGGATCTTGACCTTCTTCTTCGTCCAGAAGATCTTGTCGTCCATGCGGTAGGAAACATGGGCGAGCCGGGCATCGCGGAGCGTAGTGACCGTGGCGTGCTGGAAGTCGAAGTCACGATAGTGCGCGGCAACCAACGGATCGTGTTGGGCCGCAGCGAGGACCTCTTCCGGCGTCTCAACACCGCCGGACACAACGGAATAGGGGTAGACGAGACGGGTCGGCAGCTCCTGCCGATCCATCCAGAGTTTCTCCAGGAGCGAATAGTAGGCGGGGTCCTGTTCAACGGCCGGCTCCGGCTTACGGCGCTTCTGGAGGGTGAGACTGGTGGCGGCGACCAGAACGGTCAAGGTCAGCAATGCGATGAGGGGCCGAGTGCCCGCCCAATCTCGCCGCCGGCCAGTACGCCGAGGTCTCCTTGAGAGTATTTTTGAGTTCACGCGTTTCTTTCCGGCCGTGGTCCGCTCAGCAAGATGGGTTGGTGCATGAACTTCAGGAATGTCGAGGGAATTGCCACAGCTGGAACCAGAGTATCGGCGGGGCCCCGGACAAGGAAGACGTTACTGTACTGGATCAGGTGGTGGTACTTTTCTGGAGAAACTGGCCGAAACCGGGGCGAAACCCAGGACTACAGCGGCCGAATGCCCTTACTTTCGGTAATAAAGTACCGTTGAGCAGCCTTCAGAGCATGGTACTCTTCCGTGCGTCCGCTAGGCCAAAGAACCTGCAGTTTGTCCACTTTTTCCCGGGGCCCGAGCCCAAAGGTCAGGACCGTCTCAGATTGCGACAGGTAGCTGGATCCCGACTTCACGGTGCGAGAGCCTCGCAGATCGGCCGCCTCGTACTTCACTACCGCTCCGATCGCGTCGCGGTTCGACTTCGTCCCGATGAGCTTCACACGCACCCATCGATTGCCGCCGGACTGTTCATTCTTGAAGAGATAGGCCGGCCCGTTATTCGTGGTGATCAACACATCCTGAGCGCCATCGTTGTGGATGTCGCCGAATGCGGCACCACGGGCTACCTTCGGCTTGGAGAATTCCGCGCCGAGGAGATTCGCCACGTCATGGAAACTCCCGCTGCCGTCGTTGAGGAAGAGATGCGGCGACTGGGCGTAAGTGACGTCGTGCCGCGCTCGGGAGATGGTCTCGTCGATGTGGCCGTTGACGACGAGCAGGTCGAGGTGGCCGTCGAGGTTGGCGTCGAAGAAGAAACAGCCGAAGCCCAGCGAGCGGCGCGTGGCGAGACCCATGTTCGTCTTTGGGGCCTGGTCGATGAAGGCTCCAGACTTGGTGGCGCGGTAGAGGCCCAGCATCTCATTGTCGAAGTTCGTCACGACGATGGAGGCCAGGCCGGAGTCGTCGAGGTCGGCCACGTCGACGCCCATGCCGGCGCGCGCCCGGCCGTCCTCACTGAAGGCTAATCCCGCGCGGACGCCCACTTCACTGAAGGTACCGTTACGCTGATTGCGATAGAGCTTGTTGGGCTGGGTGTCGTTGGCGACGAACAGATCGGGCCAACCGTCGTTGTCGTAGGACAGGCTGGCGACGCCCAATGACTTCGAGGAAGTATCCAGCAGCCCCGCCTTGGCGGTGACGTCCTCGAAGGTGCCGTCCCCGCGGTTGCGGAACAGCCAGCAGGTGGCACCGCGGTACGCCTCCGGAGTGCAGTAGGACTTCTGCTTCCCGTCGAAAGAGCAGAAGACGTCGGTTCGTTCCGACCATTTGACATAGTTCGTCACAAAGAGGTCGAGATGGCCGTCGCGATCGTAGTCGAACCAAAGGGCGGACGTGGAGAAGCCGTCGTGCCCTCCGAGTCCGGCCTTGACGGTCACATCGACGAAGGTGCCGCGACCGGTGTTCTGGAAGAGCCGGCTTTGCCCGAGGCACGTGATGAAGAGGTCGACGAAGCCGTCGTTGTTGTAGTCGCCGACCGCCACGCCCAGGCCGTACATTTCCACATCGAGCCCAGCAGCGCGCGTGACATCGGTGAAGGTGCCGTTGCGGTTGTTGCGATAGAGCTTCAGCGTGGACCGCCGGCGCCTGTGGCCGGGCCAGTCCATGGAGTTGACCAGCAGGATGTCCTGCCAGCCGTCGTTGTCGTAGTCGAGAAAGGCGCAGCCAGGGCCCATGGTTTCGGGCAGATACTTCTTTCCGAATGCACCGGAGTTGTGGACAAAGTCGATGCCGGCGGCGCGAGTGACGTCGCGCAGCCGGAAACCGGGGTCGGAACTGGCGTTGGGCGGGGCCAAGGCGGCCAGAGCGCCCAGAAAGTCGCGCCGTCGCACTGCGGCCTCACTCCGGCCCGGGTGGTTCAGGCAACGCCACCAGACCTTTGCGGATGGCATAGACAACAAGGTCCGCCGTGCGGTGGATGCCAAGCGCCTGCATCAGGTTGGCTCGATGGACGCTCACGGTGTTGACGCTCAGTCCAAGGATGCCGGCGATCTCCTTGTTCGACTTGCCCTGGACGATGTAGCGGAGCACCTCGCGTTCGCGCTGCGTCAGCTTGCTTTCGTCGCTGTCCGGCTCCTGCGTCGGCAGATTGAGACCCGGCGCGATGACGGTGCGGCCGGCGGCCACTTCCTTGATGGCATAGGGGAGATCGACTTCGAGGGCGTTCTTCAGCAGGTAACCGCGCGCCCCGGCAGCGAAGGCGTTGCGGACGTACGTATCCTCGGAGTACATCGACAGGATGAGGATTCCGGTCTTGGGCAACTGCTTGAGAATCTGCGCGGTGGCCTGAATGCCGTCGAGCTCCGGCATGGCCAGGTCCATCACGATGACGGCGGGTTTCAGCCGCAGTGCCATCTCGATGGCCTGCGGACCATTGGCGGCCTCTCCGACCACCTGGACGCCTTCGTCGTCCTCCAGCATGCGCCGGAATCCCTTCCGCACCAGGGAATGATCATCGGCGAGCAAAACTGTGATCGCCTCACTCATGCACACCTCCCGCGGGCAGCGGTATAACCAGCTTCACACGGGTTCCGCCCTCTGCCGGCCTTTGAAACTCGATCTGTCCGCCTAGTAACTCGGCGCGTTCACGCATGCCGATTAGCCCCAGCCCCCTACGGGCGGGCTTGGCTTCCAGCCCCGCTCCGTGGTCTTCCACCTCCAGGTTGAGCGAAGTGGGCGCATAGGCCACGTTGACCCACGCCTCGCTGGTTCCAGAGTGACGCACCACGTTGTTCAGGGCCTCCTGCAGGATCCGGTAGACGTGAATGGCCACGGTGTCACCGATCCACGGACCTATGCCGATCTTCTCATAGTGGACCTGAAATCCGGTCTGTTTCTCAAACTGGCGCAGATACCACTCGATGCTGTTCTCCAATCCATAGTCGTCGAGCACCGGCGGATGCAGCATCTGCGACATGCCGCGGACCCGTTCCAGCGTTTGATTGGCAATCTCCCGCACCTCGTGAATGTCTTCACGCTGTTTCGACGCTTCGGGTAGTTTCTTCTCGACGCGCTGCAGCATGACGCCTACCGCGGTCAAGACCTGGCCGAACTCATCATGAAGTTCGCGGGCAAGGTTGCGGAAGACGTCCTCCTGCACGGAGATCACCTGTCCGGCCAGCTCCTTGCGCTCTTCCGAGAGCCGCGTGAGCTGGGCGAAGACGCGGCGATCGTGGAGAATGACAAGGACGCTGGTAATGGAGATGGCGGCCACCACTGCGGCCAGCAACGCATAGAGGTTCTTCTCCACACGGCTGTAGATCTCGGTGATCTGCTGGACAGCGGCGCCCTCGGCCTCACTGTTCTGGACCAGCAACCGGGCGATGACGGTGGTCATGGTGGAGCGTTCCGACTCCAGGCGCGTGCGGATGAGAGTCCGGGCCTCGTTGGTTTGGCCTTGAGCGGCGACGGTCCAGAGGTGGTCCACTTCGCCCCAGAAGCGGGCGAAGGCGCTGTTGAGCATCTGCTGCTGGGCGGGCGTTCGGGTGGCGGGCATCAGTTGCGCCTCGACGGAAAGGGCGTCCTGGAGGTCTCCGCGCATGCGGTCGAACTCGGGCTTGTAGCCGGTGAGCGGGTAGGGTTCGGCGCCCTCGGCCATGTCGCGCAGGGCCAGGCCGAGCTGGGTGAGGTTGTTCTGAATGCGAATGAGTTGCAGAGAGTCGCGGCGGCTGCGGTCGACGCTGTCGGATTCCAGGCGGCGCAGGCCGTCTAGCTGGCGCAGCGTGAAGATGGAAAAGACGGCCACTGCCCCCAGCGTGACGCCGAGGCCGACCAATTGGATGACAGTGGGTGTCCGCGCCGGCATATCGCTATCCTAGTGTATGTGAGCGAAGCAAACCCCCTGCTGGGCATTCGACTGCCCCTCCCATTTGACGCGGTTCGCCCGGAGCATGTGAAGCCGGCGATCGAGGCTCTCATCCAACAGGCACGCACCCAACTGGACGAACTGGCGGCGACGCCGGGTCCGCGGACCTATGCGAATACGTTGGCCGCGCTCGACATGGCCGCGGAGCCGCTGGACGTGGCCGTCAGCGTGGTGCGCCATCTGGAGGGCGTGGTGATGACCGCGGAGTTGCGAGCCGCCTGGAACGCGGTGCAGCCCGAGGTGAGCGCGTTCTACTCCTCTATCCCGCTGCACGAGGGTTTGTGGAAGGCACTGCAGGCCTATGCGGCCACCGACGATGCAAAGCAGTTGCAGGGTGTGCGGGCACGATTTTTGAAGAAGACGGTGGAAGCCTTCCGGCGTCACGGCGCGGAGTTGGATGAAGAGGGCAAGCGTAAGCTGGAAGCCCTGGATATCGAACTGGCGGTGATCACAACGAAGTTCGCCCAGAACGTTCTGGATGCGACGGCCGCGTTTGAATACTACATCGAGGACGAAGCGCTGCTGGCCGGCCTGCCTGCCTCCGCCGTGGCTGGTGCTCGGCAAGCCGCCGAGGCGCGCGGCAAGCAGGGCTGGCGCTTCTCGTTGCAGGCACCCAGCTATCTTGCGGTGATGACCTATCTCGATGCCCGCGAGATTCGCGAGAAGTTCTACCGAGCCTATAGCCGCCGGGCAGCAGAGCCAAACAGCGAGTTGATCGCCAAGATCCTCGATCTGCGCCGTGCGAAAGCGCGGCTGTTGGGCTTTTCCACCTTCGCCGACTTCAATTTGGTCGAGCGCATGGCCAAGAATGGAGCGAATGCACAGACATTTGTGCGCGATCTTCGGGCGAAGACCGAGGCCGCGTTCCACACTGAAAATGCGGCCCTGCGCCAATTTGCCGGGCAGGTCTCCAGCGGTGCGGTGACTGCGCTGGAGCCATGGGACATCGCCTACTACGCCGAGAAACAGAGGGCGTCGCAGTACGCCTTCGAGGAAGAAGATCTGCGGCCTTACTTCTCATTGGAGAAGGTGGTCGCCGGCATGTTCGATGTGGTGCACCGCTTGTACGGCATCACCGTCGTGGAAGGGCCGAAGGTGCCGGTGTGGCATCCGGAGGTGAAGTACTACGAGATTCGCGACGAGGACGGCTCGTTGTTGAGTTCGTTCTACGCGGACTGGTTCCCGCGCGACACCAAGCGCGGCGGCGCCTGGATGGACGCCTTTCTCACAGGCAGTTGGGCCGGTAGTGAGTGGCGCCCACACATTGGTCTCATGTGCGGCAATGTTACTCCTCCGCTAGGTGAAGCGCCCGCACTGCTGACACATAGAGAAGTGGAGACCGTCTTCCACGAGTTCGGGCACCTGCTGCACCACAGCCTGAGCCGGGTGGAAGTGAAGAGTCTGTCCGGCACGAATGTGGCCTGGGACTTTGTCGAACTACCCAGCCAAATCATGGAGAACTGGTGTTGGGAGCGGGAATCGCTCGACATGTTCGCGCGGCACTGGCAGACCGGCGAGACGATTCCGGACGCGCTTCTGGAAAAGATGCGGGCCGCCCGCACGTTCCGCGCGGCCAATGCCCAGATGCGCCAACTCGGCTTCGCCACCGTGGACCTGGCGCTGCACATCGATTACGATCCCGCGACCGATGGCGACCCCGTAAAATATGGCAATCGCCTGCTGGCCGCTTTCGCGCCCGCGCCGTTTCCTGAGGACTACGCCATGCTGGCCGGGTTCACGCATCTCTTCGCTGACCCGACAGGCTATGGCGCGGGCTACTACAGCTATAAATGGGCGGAGGTGCTGGACGCGGACGCGTTCACGCGCTTCAAGAAAGAGGGATTGTTCTCCCGGGAGACGGGCCGGGCATTCCGGGACAACATCCTGTCGCGCGGCGACAGTGAGGATCCAGCCGTATTGTTCCGCGGCTTCATGGGCCGCGATCCCGATCCCGGCGCCCTTCTCACGAGGCTGGGCCTCGCATGATCTTTGAGGTCCGGGTGGTGAATGTCGAAGACGGACGAGTCGAACAAGGGTCCTTCGATACGGTGCCCACATTGGAGCAGGCAGAGAAGGTCGTGCGTCTCATGCGTGAGTTCCTGTCGACCATGCCGGCCCAGTTCCGCGCCGCCGTGCCATTCCTGAAGCGTGGATCCATCGAGTTGGAGTGGGCTTCGGCGACCGGCGGCGTTGCGTTCGCGACCTTCCACGAGTCGGGCCAGGCGGCCACCTTGGCCGTGATGGCGAGCGATCCGTTCAACGAAGCCGGACAAGGTGTACTGGCCGGCCTGCAGCAGAGCCTCAATTTCGATCCCGAGGTGGTTGCGCCGGTGGAGGGCCCCCTGATGGTGGTAGCGGCGTTGCCCGGTGCCGCCGAGTGGCAGCCGATTTTACACCTGCTCAACACATCGCTAGCCGCGGTCTACTTTGGCGCCATCCTGAAACAATAGAGCCAGCTTCCAACGAGCACCTCTGACGTATCAGGTCCCGCAATGTCACAGCCAGCCGCGCTGCCGGGCGATGCGCGCCGCGTCGACGCGATTAGCCGCGCCCAACTTACTGATGGCTTCGGAGAGATAGTTGCGTACCGTGCCCTCGGATAGGCTCAGCTTGTAGGCAATGTCCGAGGACGTGGCCCCTTCGCCCGCCAACCGCAATACCTGCCGTTCACGCTCGGTGAGCACATCCGGTTCGGTCCAGGCTTCGGCCGCCAGTTCGGGATCAATGGCTCGGCCGCCCGCATGCACGCGGCGGATGGCGTCCGCCAATGTCGCGGCCGGCGAGTCCTTCAACAGATACCCGGTGACGCCGGCCTCCAATGCCCGGCGCAGGTAGCCTGGTCGCGCAAAGGTCGTCAGGATGATCACCTTCGCCGCGCGCTTCTGCCGCCGGACTTCGGCGGCCAGTTCCAGCCCGGTCATGTTCGGCATCTCGATGTCGGCCAGCACGACGTCGGGCCGGGCGCCATCCAGCAGCGACAAGGCTTCGACGCCGTCGCGCGCCTGTCCGGTAACTTCCAGATCGTGCTCAGTAGAAAGCAGCGCGGCTAGAGCGCCCAGCACCATAGCCTGGTCTTCGGCGATCAGCACCCGAATCGTCAAGCTGCCTCCAACGGTAAGCGGAGCAGCAGTCGCATGCCGCTGGATCCGTCGTGTTCCAAAGTACCTCCCAACGCCTCCACCCGTTCGCGCATGCCGCTGAGGCCGGCACCCTCGCGCGGCGTGCCGCCCTGGCCGTCGTCGGCGATCTCCAGTTCGTATTGGCAGGGGCCGCGCCGCAAGGCTAGGCGGCATCGGGTCGCCTTAGCGTGGCGCACGACGTTGGTACAGGCTTCGCGGATAGCCATCGCCAGCACGCCTTCCTGAGCCGCCGGCAGGGGGCCGCTGCCCAGATCACACTCCAGTTCGATACCGGCCGATCGCAACGCCTGCCGCGCACTCTCCACCTCCGCGGCCAGGCCCGCCGAACGGTAGCCGCGAACAGCCGCGCGCACTTCGGCCAGCGCTTCCCGCGAAATCCGTTCGACGTCACGAATCTCGTCGATCGCCCGCCGTGTGTCGCTTTCGGCCACCCGCGAGGCCAGTTCGGACTTGAGCACGATCACCGATAGGGTGTGGCCCAGCAGATCGTGCAGATCGCGCGCAATGCGTTCCCGCTCGGCAATCTGGGCCATCCGCGCCAATTCGCCCTGCGTCTGCAGCAGGCGCAAAGTCAGCCGCCGCCGCTGGGAGTAGTGCATTACCATCAACCCAACCAGGGGAGTGAATATGGCCGGGGCCAACCATCGATGCCAGTGCATCCCGAGCAGTGTGACGGTTGCCAGCTCGATGGCCATCACGAGGCCCAGACCCAGCCAGCCCTTGCGGGGTTCCCCCAATTCCGGCGTGAACGATGCAGCGTAAACGAAGAATACCAACGCCGACGAATTGCCTTTGGCGAACACGATGGCCAACAGGCAGAACACGCCGATGATGGCGGGCAACTGCCAGCCGCGCACCCAGTAGCCGCGGAAATAGGCGGCCAGGAAAACGGCATAGGCCGAGAGGGTGGTGATCCAATCCCACAAGCCATTGCCCCCGAAGGCCGGAGTCAACAGGAAGGGCAGTGAGTAAACCAGCCACAGGTAAGGCATCCACCCCTCCGGGGAGTCCGGCGGGAGAAACGGCGGTTTGAGTGACCTGAACATCGTTCGTTACTGACGCTGGCGGCGCCACGCTCCGGCGGTGAGAGCGAGGAACAGCAACGCGAAACCCAGCAGGACCGCCAAATGCCACTCGACGGGCCACGCGGCGCGTCTGCCCACGATTGTACGACCGATCTGCAAGGCATGATAGGTGGGCAGGAACATGGCTGCCTGCTGCATCTCGGCGGGCAGAAAGTCGATAGGGATCCACAGGCCCGAGCAGATGGCCATGGGCATGCTAATCAGGTTGACCACCGCCGGTGTCGCACTGGCGCTGGTGAGAGTACCTACCAGCAGGCCCATGCCGCACAAAGGGATGCTGGCTACCAGTACGCAGATGGCAAGTTGAAGCCACTGTGCGGCGCTAAGCCCGACATGCCCCAGATACTGGGCCAGCAGCCCGAGCAGCAGCAGAATCGTGAGCGAAAAGGCCATGGCAGCGGCAATCTTGGACGCAAAGTACGAGCCCAACGGCATGGGGCTGGCGCGCTTCACCTCCAGCCAACCGAGATTGCGCTCGTTGGCGAGCGTGACGGCTACGCCCCACATCGAGGCAGCGAGCGCCCCGAACACGGCGTAGCCGATGAGAACCGACTGCGCCATGCTCACCGGCGGGACGTGGCCGGTGTTCATGAGGATGCCGAAAAACAAGTAGAACAGCGGCGGCAGCAGCAGCGTGGGTACAGCGAATCGCGGCGTGCGCAGCAGGGACAGGAATTGGAATTTGGCTTCCAGCCAGTAGGTGTTCATTGGGCCACCTCCGTCAGTGCAAGAAACGCTTCTTCCAGGCCGGCGCCCTGGATCTCCACTTCACGAACCCCGGGATCGGCTGCGATCAATCTGTGGAGCACGGTGTCGCTGTCGACTGCGGTAAGGGTGACGCGTCCACCGGCGCGGGTCACTGATTGCACTCCTTCCAAAGACCGCAGCCGGTCGTCCGCAAGCTCCGTGATACAGGAGATGCGGCGGGCGCAGATGGAGCGCTTGATCTCGGCCGGAGAGCCTTCGGCGACGCGGCGCCCCTTGTCGATGACGGTTACATGGTCCGCCAGCGCGTCGGCCTCCTCCAGATAGTGGGTCGTCAACAGGACGCTGCCTCCGCCCGCGACGAAGTGGCGGATATGTTTCCACAGGCCGCGGCGGCTGTCCACATCCAGGCCGACCGTCGGTTCGTCCAGCAGCAGCAGATCGGGCCGGCCGCAGATGGCCAGGGCAAACAGAACCCGCTGGCGCTGGCCTCCGGAAAGAGAGCCGAACATCCGCCGTTCCAGGCCCTCCAGGCCAGCCGCCCGGATCGCTTCCCCGGCGGCCAGAGGCTTGGGGTAATAGCTGGAGAAGAGCTGGATGTGCTCGGCCACACGCAGCGTTTCGGGCACCTGTCCGGCCTGTAGCATGGTGCCGGTGCGAACGCGACCGGCGTGCTGGTGAGGGTCGTGGCCGAAGACGCGTGCCGCTCCTTCGTCGGCCGAAGCCAGGCCCAGCAGCAGCTTGGTGGCCGTGGTCTTGCCCGCGCCGTTTCGCCCCAGCAGCGCCAGCAGTTGTCCCTGTTCGATTTGGAGATCGAAGCCATCCAGCGCCGCTACCGGGCCAAATCGTTTCCTGACATTCCGAAGTTCCGCGATGATCATGACCCATCGTGCGGCGACCGGCCCTGCGTCAGCCAGTGCTGAGTGTCACCCTGCGCAGGTGACAAATGTCAGCACGCAAGAAAAGGGGCCGGAGCGCTGGCCCCGGCCCCTTCTTCCGTCAATCCCGTTCTGGCTAGAACGAATAGCGGAGGCTGAACTGCAGCTGGCGCGGGCTGTCCGCCTTGCTGGTGATCATGCCGAAGGTGGAACTGGTCGGCGTGTAGTCGGCGCCACTCCAGTTCGAGTGGTTCAGCCAACTGAACGCTTCGCCGCGCAGCAGCACCTTGTGACGCTCGTTGATCTCGAACGTCTTGAAGATGCCGAGATTCCAGTTCTGCACGCCGGGGTTGTAGATCAGGCTGCGGTTGGACTGCGTCGTGAATGTGCCCTGGGTGGGCTTCGTGAACATAGCCGCGCCACTGTCCGTGGTGGTCTTGAACCAGTAGATCTTGTCACCCGAGTTCAGACGGATGCCCTTCTGGTCGTTCGAGAGGATGGCGTCGCCGTTCACGTCCCAGATCTGCGAGCCGCTACCGCTGCCCACACCGGCGATGTCGTCGCCAGTGGCGACGGTGTTCGGTGTGCCAGTCTGGAACTGCGTGACACCGCTGATCTGCCATCCGCCCACGAGCCCCTTCACCAAGCCCCGGCTGTTCTTGAAGAACGGTAGGGCGTAGATGTAGTTGATCACGGCCAGGTGGCGGGTATCGTTGGTGCAGGGGCCCCACAGGTTGTGGGTGTCGTACGTGTTGGGAACGATGTCGCGCTGCGCGCTGCCATCGTCCATGCACTTTGAGTAGGTGTAGGCGAGGCCAAAGCTGAGGCCGTTCGTAAAGCGCCGGTTCACGTTGATCTGGGCGCTGTTGTAGCTCATGTTGGCGTCGTTGAAAGTCTCGCGGATGGCACCATACCCGAGGTAGGGCCGCTTGGCGTTGATGTCCACGCCGGTGTTGGTGTACAGCGAGTTGAGCGGCGCCTGATTGATGTTCTTCTCCCGCTGCCCGTAGTTGGAGCGGCGTCCGACGTAGGCGAGTTCCAGGACGGTGTTGAAGCCGACTTCGCGCTCGTAGTTCACGTTCCACGTGTAGCTCTGCGGCATGTGGAACTCCTTGGCCTGGGTGGTAACACTCAGCGGGAAACTCGCCGCCGTGCCGCCGCCGGGGTTGTCGACCGAGCCATAGGATACCGACGCCATCGGTTGCAGGGGCGGGTTGCCGCCCAGGAAAACCGAGTCGCTGACGCCGAGGGGCGTCACAAACTTGCCGACGCCTGCGCGCAGCACCTGTTTCGACGTGATCTGATAAGCCATGCCGAGTCGGGGTTGGAAGTTGAAGTAGTCGATGTTGGAGTAGTAGCGCGGCTCGTTGCCGCCACGGAATAGATAGTCGTAAGCCGAGTTACCGGCGATGCTGACTCGCCCTATTGCCGCATCCGGCCAACCATTTCCAGGGATGACGATGCCGTTGTAGAGATCGCCGGAGCCGGCAATGGGATTGCCCTTGGAGTCAATGGAGACTGCCTTCGAGGGATCGTAGTATTTCGGGTCGAAGACCGTCATGTTGTTCCATAGGGAGTAGTAGGGCTGGATGATCGAGTGACGGATGCCGTACTCGAGCTTCAGCTTGGAGTTGACCTTCCAGCTATCCTGGACGAACCACTCCACCATGTGGTGGCGATAGGGGGTGAAGCTGCGCTGGCCGATTTCGGCGTAGGTGTCGAAGAGGCCCAACGCCGCGTTGCCCAGTGCGAGGCCGCTGCCGCCCGTGCGAGTGTGCGTGAAGACAAAACGGCCATTCTGGTTGTCGGTGCCACCGGGGACTCCGTTGACGTTGATCTGGTCGTAGTCGTTCTGGCCGGACCGTTCGAACATGAAGCCGGCTTTCAGGATGTGATTGCCGCGAATGTTCGTGATGTTGTTGCTGATGGTGTAGATGGGGCCCGTGGACTGTGAAGGATACGGGCTACCCGTATAGGTGGAGAATCCGGTCATGTCGATGGCCGGCAGCTTGTTGGGGCGGTCCTTCCCGTCCGGATAGATATAGGCGTAGTTGATGCCGTAGGTGGTCCGGTTGAACGTGGCGGTGTCTTCCATGGCGAGGTACACCTGGTCGCGGCTGGCTGTCACCTGGAGTTCGTTCACCAGCGTGGGACTCAGGGTGCGGGTCCAGTTGACGGACGACGTCTGATTCGGTCGCGTTGTCGTCTTCTTGGTCAACAGCAGGCTGGTACCCCAGGGGTCCGTATCCACGTAGTGGAACAGCAGGGCACGGAATTTGATCGAGTCCTTCGAAGTTGGCAGATAGTCGAGGCTCACGCTGTCCTTGCGCTGCTCCGTGGTGGCCAGGGCCACGCTGTAGAAGTTCGTGCTGGTGCCAACGTTGTAGTTGGGCAGCGGGTAGACCTGCAGCAGGCCCATACCATTCGTGCTCAGCCGGCTCTTGGGGATCACGTTACCCGTGAACGGGGCTCCCGTGGTGGGGTCATTGATGACACCGACAGTCTTGTAGTTGTAGAAATTGTTGGCTGACAACAGTTCGCTGAAATCGCCGCCCCGCATGGCGGCTGTCGGAACGGTCTTCGAGCCGGCGCTATCGCGGTGGTGCGAAACCCACTCCTGCGACCATACGAAGAACAGCTTGCTCTTGTCGTCATTCCATTTCTTCGGAATGTAGACCGGGCCGCTGAAGTTGTAGCCGTATTGGTTGTAGTGAATCGACGGCGCGAAGTTGGTGGAGGCGCTGCGATTGCGGCTCCATGTGTTGGCGTCGAAGGCCTGGTTGCGGACGTACTCGTAGGCGGTGCCGTGAAACTGGCTGGTCCCGCTCTTGCTGACCACACGCACCTGGCCGCCCGCGCCGCGGCCGTATTCAGCGGAATACGAAGCGGTGAGGATCTGAACCTCGGCGGTCATGTCGAGATCCGCGGAACCAATGGACGTGCCATTGGAACGGGTGCGCACGGCGGGCGCGCCATCGTACATGATGGCGACGTCCTGTGTGCGCGAACCGTTGATCGACAGGCCGGCCTGGCTCATGCCGTAGCTGAAACTAGACAACATGCTGCCGCTGCGGACCCCTGGCTTCAGCAGCGCGAGGAAGATCGGATTGCGGCCATTGAGCTGCAGATCGCTCAACTGCTTGCCTTCCACCAACCGGCCCACTGCACCGGATTCGGTTTGCAGGGCTGCGGCCGTGGCGGAAACCTCCACCACTTCGGTCGCCGAACCTACCTGCAGCGTGACATCGAAGCTGGCGGGTAGACTGGCATCGATCTTGTTGTCCTTGGACTCGTACTTCTTGAACCCGGTCAGTTCGATGGTCAGCGTATACATACCGGACGGAATTGTAGGAACTACAAAATTGCCCGACTCGTTCGTTTTCGTCTCACGCGTCAAGCCGTTGGCTTGATTCTTGAGGACAACTTTCGCGTTGGGGACAACTGCGGATGATGGATCTCGGACAACTCCACTGGCCGTCGAGTTGTCTGATTGTGGGAATGCACATTGAAGCAGGGTGCAGAGGAGTATGGATGCCACAGCCCCTGAACGTACTCTGTTCATTCTAAACCTCCTGAAAGCTAGGACCCCCTAGCATCCTGGATTATACATTCGCCAGTTGTTTCTGCAATCCACCCCCTTGAATGCGCTTCCTACAATACAAATATATATTGTTAATTTTGCTAACGAGACAACATCAAACTCGTTGAAAACGTTACAAGAGCGTCCATCTTCTATTTTCCATATTTTACACTCTTGACAACAACACAACATCCATAACGCGATTTTTGCAGGGAATTACAGCGGAGCTTGGTCACTTGTAGCAAACTTCAAACATGACAGTTTAGGCGGCAGCGTACGCGCCGCCACGGTTGTGCGAGTCGGGAGTTCTCGCCTCCGGAGTACAACGCGTGCGGATGCAGGGTCTGCTTAGGAGATCTTGAAAAGGAAACCAGGTCGTAGGGAGGTCTGATTCGCACCTGAGCAAGGATGCGACTAGTGGGCAGGAAAGTAGTAGCGGGGAGTGTGCGCGGTCTGCCACCTTGAATTTGGCCGGTTGAGTCTGTGTTGCGCGTGGATAGCTCCAGAAGACTAAATGAAGCAATCGCGGAGCGAAACTGCGTCCAGGCGGGCGCTGCTAGCCAATAGAAAGGGCCGGAGCGTTGGCTCCGGCCCTTTTTTGGTTTTCGAATGAACGCCAGGCTTAGAAGCTGTAGCGGAGGCTCAACTGAATATTGCGCTCGCTGCTCTTGCCTGTGACCATGCCGAAGGAGGTGGATGTCGCGTTGGTGTCGACACCGCTCCAGTTCGGGTGGTTCGGGAGATTGAAGGCCTCAAAGCGGAACTGAACGCTCTGGCTTTCGGTGACACGGAAGGCCTTGAACAGCGCCATATTCCAGTTCTGGAAGCCGGTGTTGTTGAAGGAGATGGAGTTGCGGTTCTGGTTCGGCAGCGTACCGTTGGCGGGCTTGTAGGCCCACAGGGTGCCGTTCGGACGCGGGTTGAACCAGTAGTCGGTGATGCCGGTATAGTTGCCGGCCGCGTTCTGGTTGGCGAACTTCAGCGGGCGGTCGGTGTCGCCGGTCAGGCTCCAGGGCTTGTCGTTGGCCGCGCCGGTGCCGAGGTAGTCGTCGGTACGGGCGATGGTGAGCGGCGCGCCGGTCTGGAACTGAATGACGCCAGAAGCCTGCCAGCCGCCGGCGATGGACTTGACCAGTCTGGAGTTGGCTTTGTTGAAGAACGGCAGTTCGTAGACGATGTTGCTGACCACGGTGTGGCGCACATCGTTGGAGGACTTGCCCCAGTTCAACTGCGGATTGTAGTAGTCGATGAACAAGTCGCGCAGCCCGGAGTTGTTGTCCATCGCCTTGCCGTAGGTGTAAGCGAAGCCGTACATCAGGCCCTTGGTGAAGCGGCGGCTGACTTCGAGTTGCAGAGCGTGGTAGGTGCTGCGGCCGGAGTGCTCCGTCATGGTGATATCGGCGAAGCCCTTGTAGGGGCGCAGGTAGTTCACGTTCGCGCCCGCGTTCTCGGGCAGGAAGGTAGTGCCGGTCTTCAGTTGGTTGACGTCGCGGGTGCGGGCCAGGAAGAGTCCGGTGGTACCGATATAGCCCACTTCGACGGTGGTGTCGGAGGTGAGTTGGCGTTGGTAGGTGGCGTTCCAGTTATAGCTGATCGGGATCTTGTACACAGGATCCACCGTTTGGAAGAACTGCGGGAACGCGTTGTTGGAACCACCACCGGGATTGTCGGCGACGCCGTTGGTGATGGACACCATGGGCTGGAAGGGCGGATTGCCGCCGAGGAAGGCGTTGTCATAGACGCCGGGACGGGAGGCAAAGCCGCCGAAGCCGGCGCGGATGACGTCCTTGTTGGTGGCCGAGTAGGCGATGCCGAGGCGGGGCATCCAGTTCCACTGGTTGTTGGACGGGTAGGCTGAGCCGCCGGAGAGCAGGTTGTTGTAGAGACCCGAGTCGATGGCGGGCACGCGGCCCTTGCCTGCGTCGGGGAATGAGGAGCCGGGGATGACCACGCCGTTATAGCGATTGCCGGAGAGCACATAGCCCGTGGTGCGGTCGACGACGGCCGCCTTGGTGGCATCGTACCTGTTGGCGTCGAAGATGGCGATGTTGCCCCAGAGGGACTTGTAGTAGCCGTTCTGCCAGGTGGCGCGGAAGCCGATTTCGATCTTCAGCTTGCTGTTGACACGCCAGGAGTCCTGGCCGAAGAACTCCGCCATGTGGCTGCGGTAGGGGGTGTAGGCGCGGGGACC
The DNA here is from genome assembly GCF_963665245.1 of uncultured Paludibaculum sp. NCBI lineage: Bacteria > Pseudomonadati > Acidobacteriota > Terriglobia > Bryobacterales > Bryobacteraceae > Paludibaculum > uncultured Paludibaculum sp. Next base: position 4,643,280 of record NZ_OY762267.1, on the reverse strand, counting down.
GATCTCGGCGTAAGTCGAGAATAGGCCCATGGCGGCGTTGGCGATGCCAGTGCCGGTGCCGGGAGCGCCGGCCGGACGCGAGTCCTGGAAGATGAAGCGGCCGTTCTGGTTATTGGTGCCACCGGGGACGCCGCTAACATTGATCTGGTCAAAGTCGTTCTGGCCCGAACGTTCCCAGAGGGCACCGAACTTGAACGTATGGTTGTTCACGATCTTGGTGATGTTATTTGAGATCTGGTAGATGGGGCCGGCGGAGGACGACGGGTACGGGCCGCCGTCGATGGTGCCCAGGTTGGGAATCTCGATGGTGGGGACTTTGTCGTAGATCTCTTTGTGGTCGGGGAAAATGTAGGGGTAGTTGATACCCGGGCGGGAGCGGAGGTAGCGCTCGCCGGTGCGGTCCACGCCAATGCGCACGCGATCGACCGAGCCGGAGACGAGGAACTCATTGATCATCGTCGGGCTGAGCGTCCAGGTGTGGGCCAGGCTGGCGGTTCGGTTCGGGCGCTCCCAATCCGTGATGGCGTAATCGAAGCCGCCGCGGCTGGTGTCCAGGCCGTCGTAGCTGTAGTTGGCCAGACGGAACTTGACGAACTGGTTAGCAGCGGGGTTGTAGTCGATGGCGACGGTGTCCTTGCGCTGGTTCTGACGGCCGGGCCGGACGAGGAGCCAGTTGTTGGTGCCGAAGCTGCCGTTGGGCGCGTAGTAGGTCCGCAGGAACGCGGTGCCGTTGGCGCTGAGGCGGTCGGCCGGGATGATGTTGCCGGCAAACGGGGCGCCGTTGGTGGGATCGTTAATGATGCGGGGCTGGGTTCCGCCCTTCGTGTCGTAGAAGATGTTGTTGCCGAGCAGTTCGCTGAAATCTCCGCCGCGCATGGCCAGAGTGGGAACGCGCTGGGAAAGGGTGTCTTCATAGCGCCTGCGTACATATTCCTGGCTGAACAGGAAGAACAACTTCTCACGGTTCTCGTTGAACACCTTGGGAATCATCACGGGGCCATTGACATTAAAACCGAACTGGTTGTACTTCTGTGGAGCAACGAAATTGGTGGAAGCGCGTCGGTTGCGGTCCCAGCTATTGGCGTCGAGGTTGTTGTTGCGGAAGTATTCATAAGCAGTGCCGTGGAACTGCTTGGTTCCGGACTTGGTGACCATGCGGATCTGACCAGCCGAGGAGCGGCCGTACTCAGCCGAGTAGTTGGCGGTAAGTACCTGGACTTCCTGGACGGTATCGAGGTCAGCGGTGCCGATGGAGGTGCCGTTGGCGCGGGTACGGATGCCGACAGCACCGTCGAAGGTGATGAGCGAGTCCTGGCTGCGGCCGCCGTTGATGGTGAGACCACCGGAGTCGAGACCGTAGGAGAACCCATTCATCGGGGAGCCACGGCGGACCCCGGGCTTCAGGACGGCGAGGAACAGGGGATTGCGGCCGTTAAGGGCGAGATTCTGAATTTGGGCCTGTTCGACGGTCTTTCCGACAGCGGCCGATTCCGTGTTGAGCTGGGCGGCATTGGCCTCAACGGTGACGGACTCGCTGAGCTGGCCGACGGTGAGGTCGACGTTGACCTGCATCGGAAGTGCCGCTTCCAGTTTGTTGTGGGTCTTGGAGAACTTCTTGAACCCGGCGGCCTCGACGACGACATCGTAGAAGCCGGGCTGAATGTTGGTGACGGTGTAGAAGCCGCTCTCGTTGGTGGTGGCCGTACGTTCGAAAGCGGTTCCTTCATTAGTTATGACAACTTTGGCGTTGGGAACACCACCGCCGCTCGGGTCCTTGACAATGCCCGAAATGGCGGAGTTGTCCGACTGTGCGAATGCGCCCAAACAGAGAGCGCAGAGAAGCAGTGCTACCACTGCGACAGAACGCACATGGTTCATAAAGCTAACCTCCAGAAGACTAAATTGAAGCTTGCTTAGTATATCCTTCGAACTCTTCCAAACAGGAAAGTGCAATCGCTGTCATATCTAAAGATAGATATCAAACGATACGGCTTTAACTGTAACCTTGCGCCCTATGAACCGGTTCACGCGCGTCTCTGGCACCCACCGGCAGCAACGCTCTCACAGGGGTCTCCGGCCGGTTCCGTGCAGTCCATCCGACTAGTTCCGGCACGGGACAAAATCGCGGTTTGGTGAACCGCTTTCATTTCCACCGGAAACCACCTCGCTTGACTTTTCCTGGCCCGCTGGCATACCTTAGCGATTTCCCAGCCCCTCCACGAGAACGCTATGAGCAACCTGGAGAATCCAAACAACGTGATCGTGGACGAGTACCTCGAATCGAGCTTGGACAGCGTCGATTCCAGTGAAGAACGAGCCAAAGTGGCGGCCGAGCAGGTCGGACTGCCCGAGGATGATGCCTACCAGGTGGGCTACGCGGTGCGAGAGGCCATGGTCAATGCGATCGTCCATGGCAATCGCTACAGCGCCAACAAGCGTGTGCATTTCGTACTGAGTCGTACGAAATCCTCCATCCAAGTTCTGATCGAGGACGAAGGGACGGGCTTCCTGCCCGATCAACAGGCTGATCCCCTGGCGGAAGAGAATCTCCTCAGCCAGTCCGGCCGCGGTATCATGATCATCCGGTCCTTCGTGGATGAGTTTGTGATTGAGAAGTCGGAGCGCGGCGGTACCCGGGTCGTGCTTCGGAAATCGATTCCTCCGGGAACTTAATTGCCATTTGGGACTCCAATTGACGAGGGGGTATTAGAGAAGTGAGTGTTAAACTGACCACGCGCCAGGTCGGTGATGTGACCGTCATCGACGCCGCAGGCCGCATTACGTTGGGTGAGGGATCCTCCACCTTTCGTGACTCCATCAAGGACCTGACGACGAAGGGCCACAAAAAAGTGCTGCTCAACCTCGCCGAGGTAACTTACATCGACAGTTCCGGCATCGGCGAACTCGTCAGCGGTTTCACCACCGTGTCGAACGCCGGGGGCAATCTGAAGCTGTTGAAGCTGACCAAACGGATCCACGATCTGTTGCAGATCACCAAACTGTATACGATTTTCGAAGTTTTTGACGACGAAGCGGCGGGATTGGCGAGCTTTAACTAGCCACAGCACCGGCCTCGACTGCGCCGAGTCTGGCCCATGCCCGCAGCTAAAACACGTAGTGTCATCATTGCCGAGGAGCTCGCGCTGTTTCGCGACGGCATCGCCGCGGTGTGCGAGCTCTCCGGCCGTTTGAGCGTTGTCGGCTCCACCTCGGACGGCGAGCAAGCCTGGAAGCTGGTCGAGGAACGGAAGCCGGATGTTGTTCTGGTGGACCTCCAGATCCCCCAACTCCACTCCCTGGAGATCGCCAAGAGGCTGGCGGAAGCCGGTGAGCGCGATCAGACCTTTCGCCCCAGATTCACGCGCTGCGTCATTCTCGCCATGCGCCGTGACCGCAAGACAGTCCTGGAAGTTCTCCGCGCCGGGGCCCAAGGCTACCTCCTGAAAACCAGCACTGGCGCACAACTCATCGATTGCGTGGAGCAAGTGATCGAGGGCGGCATCTATGTCTCACCGGCCGTGGACGTTCAGAGCTTGTTTGCCCCGGAAAAACGAGGTCTGATCGACGACCCCATCGCCAGACTGAGCGCGCGCGAGTTCCAGGTATTCTCGCTGCTGGTGGAAGGAGTCCGGGCCAAGGAGATCGCGGCCCGCCTCCAACTGAGTCCGAAAACCGTGGATACCTATCGATCGAACCTAATGAAAAAACTGGACATCCACGACATTCCAGGCCTCGTCAAGTTCGCCATCCAGCATCAGATCATTCCCGGTTGAACCGGACGTCCCATCCAACCGATGAGCGCGCGCCGGCCGGCTTGGAGCTGCGTGCTAAAATAAGAGTTTTGCTTACTGGAGTATTCTGTGGACCGCCTGACCAGACATGATTTGAAGACCGACAAGTTCGTCGAAGAAGTCGGTCAAACTGTACATTACGTCGACGAGCACCGCAAGGAAATGATTCGCTACGGTGGCATCGCCCTGGCTGTCATCGTTCTCGCGGCAGGCGGTTGGTACTTCTATCAGACCCGCAAAGCAGAGCGCCAGACGGCTCTGGCCAAGGCCGTCGAGACCTACAACGCGCCCATCACCGCTACTCCTCGGGAAGGCGCCAAGTCGTTCGCCACAAAGGCCGAGAAGGACAAGGTGATGGTGAAGGAGTTGAACGACTTGGCCACAAAGTACTCAGGCACTGGAGAAGGTGCGGCGGGTACCTACATGCTCGGTCTGAACGCGGCCGATGAAGGCAAACTCGACGAGGCGGAGCGGTACCTCAAGCGTGCGGCCGAGGACGGCGGCAAGGAGTATGGCTCTCTCGCCAAGCTGTCATTGGCCCAGTTGTACGCCGGTACTGGCAGGGTGGCCGACGCCGAGAAGCTGCTTCGCGGCCTCATTGACAACCCCACGATGTTCGTGGCCAAAGATCAGGCGACTCTCACTCTGGCTCGCATCCTCTCCAAGACCAAGCCCGACGAAGCCAAGAAGTTGCTGGAGCCTCTGCGCACAGCCAACGGCCCCATTAGCCGGATCGCCATCCAGGCGTACACCGAAGTCAGTGCTGGGAAGTAAGCTGGGAGTGTGAGTCTCGAGCGGCTAAGGTACCCGATCGATGCCCTGCGGGGCAGGAAATACCCCGAGCCCGCACACCGCTATCGCAACGAGTTCCAAAGGGACCGGGACCGCATCGTGCACGCCCGCGCCTTCCGCCGCCTGGAGGACAAGACCCAGGTTTTCGGCGAACGGCTGAGCGATCACTTCCGCAATCGACTTACCCACACCATCGAAGTCTCCCAAATCGCCCGGACCCTAGCCGTCGCACTGGGACTGGCGGAAGACTTCACTGAGGCGCTCGCCCTCGCCCACGACATTGGCCACCCACCTTTCGCCCACGCCGGGGAAGAGGCTCTCGATGGTTGCATGCGCGAGTTTGGCGATCGTTTCGACCACAACGTGCATGCTCTGCATATCGTTGAGAGCTTTGAGCTTCGCTACGCCCGCTTCCCTGGCTTGAACCTCACCTTTGAAGTCCGCGAAGGAATGGTGAAACATTCGCGCGATTTCGCGCCTGGCGAGTGCACCGAGTTCGACGAGTATCTGCCCGGGTTGCGTCCTCCCCTGGAGGCTCAGTTGATTGACCTGGCCGACGAGGTCGCCTACAACACCGCCGATCTGGATGACGGTCACTCCGCCGGACTGTTCAGCATGGACGACATCGCGACCGAACTGCCACACTACGCGGAACTGGCCGCTGAGATTCGATTCCAGTTCCCAGGGGCGCCGGAAAAGGTTCAGTTTCAAGAGGTGCTGCGGCGCCTCATCGATCTGCTGGTCTCCGGCCTCATCGAGGGCACCACGGAAAACGTCGAATCCCACAAGATCGATTCCGTGGATGCCGTCCGTCATCACCCCACACGCCTGGTGGCTATGACCGCATCCGCCGCGGAAACCAACAGCGGCCTCAAGAAGTTCCTGCTGAGCCGGGTTTACTCTTCCCCCGCCCTGGTGGAGGAGCGCGTTCACGCCTGCCAGGGCATCGACCGTATGTTCCGGTTCTTCCTGGATCATCCGGAAGAACTCCCGGAAGGACACTCCGAACGCATCGGCCTGATGCCTGCGCATCGCGTCGTCTGCGACTACATCGCCGGCATGACCGACGGCTTCTTCCGGCGCACCGCTGCTCGCCTGTTCGCCTAGCGGACTTCTTTTCATGGCTGGCGTTTACGCTCCGTTTACACAATTGCGGTATTCCTCGTTGTAGGCCGTCGGACCGTCCGACGAGTTTCTGAGCCATGAGCAAAGTCCTGGTGGTTGACGACGATCCGCACATCCGCGAACTGGTCCGTGTCTTTCTCGAGCCCGAGGGACTGGACGTGTACGAAGCCTCGGACGGCTGCGAAGCGCTCGTCCGGCTCGAGACCGTCAAAGCCGACATGGTCATCCTGGACATCATGATGCCCAACATGGATGGCTGGGAGTTGTGCCGCCGCCTGCGCCTCGCCGGTGACTTTCCGCTGCTGATCATCACGGCCAAGGGGGAAACCAGCCACAAGATCAAGGGGTTCCAGTTGGGTACGGACGACTACCTGGTGAAGCCATTCGAGCCGGTGGAACTGGTAGCGCGCGTAAGAGCGCTGCTGAAGCGCTACCGGGTCTCGAGTTCGCAGACCGTAGCTATCGGCGACCTGTCGATGGATCGCAAGACCCACGAGGTGAGCGTGACCGGCCAGCCTCTGAGCCTGCCGCTCAAGGAGTTTGAACTGCTCTTCGAACTGGCCAGCTACGCCGGCAAGACCCTTTCCCGCTCGAAGTTGATCGAGGATATCTGGGGCTACGATTTTGAAGGCAACGAACGGACTCTCGATGTCCACATCAACCGCTTGCGGGAGCGCTTCCCGGAAGAGAGGCACTCTTTCCGCATCCGGACCATCCGCGGGCTGGGCTATCGTCTGGAGGCACACCCATGATGCATCACGGGCGGCCCGCGCATGCGCTCCGTGCGGTTGGGTCGCTGGTCTTCTTCATCGGCATTCTATGCCTCGCCTTCTATCTGACTGACGCTGCCTATGCACGGTTGGGCTGGCACCCGCACGCTCTGCTCTCTCTGATACTCAACTGCTTCCTGGGTTTGTTCCTCATGATCGCGCTGGCCGCGACCATCGGCATGATCTTCCGGCCGCGGGACCGGCGGCGCAACGCTTTCTCCCCCATCACCGACGCACTGGCGCGGATCGCCACTGGTGACTTCTCCATCCGGCTGGACGAGAACCTTCGACGGCACGGGGTCGTAGGCGAGCTGGTCCAAAGCGTGAACCACATGGCCACCAAGCTCGATGAAATGGAGAAGCTGCGGCAGGAGTTCGTCTCCGACGTCTCTCACGAGATCCAGTCGCCGCTCACCTCCATCCGCGGTTTTGCCTGCGCCCTGCGCAAGGATGGACTCGCCCCGGACGATCGCCATCACTATCTGGACGTCATCGAGGCCGAGAGCCTGCGCCTTTCCCGGTTGAGCGAGAATCTGCTGAAACTGGCCTCTCTCGATTCCGAGAAAGTGCACTTCGAGCCCAAGCCCTACAGGCTCGATCAACAGCTTCGAAACCTGATTCTGGCCTGCGAGACGCAGTGGTCCGGCAAGAAACTGGACATGGAGGTGGCGCTGGACGAAGCGACCATCACAGCGGACGAAGACCTGTTGAGCCAAGCCTGGATCAACCTCATCCACAACAGCATCAAGTTCACTCCAGAGGGCGGCACGGTGCGCGTCGGCCTGCATCGCACCGCCGACAACTGGCAGGTGACCATCGCCGATACCGGCATCGGCATATCCGAGGAAGAGCAGGCGCGCATCTTCGAACGTTTCTACAAGGCCGACCGCTCGCGCCGCCATTCCACCGGCGGCAGCGGTCTTGGGCTGGCGATCGCCAAACGTGCTGTGGAGTTGCACCACGGCTCCATCGCTGTCCGCAGCCAACCAGGATCCGGCGCCGAGTTCACCGTGTCGCTGCCCGCATGAGTTTAAATTCAGTTTATGCGGCGCGGCTACGCTGATCCTCGGAGATCAAAAACATGTTCCATCGTTCGCACGGGCCCCGGCGCGGGGCCTTCGGCCAGCCATCTGACAAGGAACCACCGATTTCGCTGAAGACGATTCAGTGGCGGCGCTTGCTCAGCCACCTCACGCCCTACCGCGGGCGTATGATTCTCGCGATTCTCGCTCTACTTGTGTCCTCGGGCCTCGGCCTGGCCTTTCCCATGGTTCTCGTGCGGCTGCTTGATTCGGCCACGCACGCCCGTGATTTGTCCGCACTGAACAGCCTGGCGCTGTCCTTGCTCGGGATCTTCCTCGTCCAAGCGGCCTTTTCGTTCATCCAGTCGAACCTTCTGGCCGTCATCGGCGAACGCATCGTCTGTGACCTGCGCACCAGACTCTACAACCACCTGCACAGTCAGTCGCTCGACTTCTACGCCGGCCGCCGCGTCGGCGAGATCATCTCGCGCCTGTCCAGCGACGTGACACAGATGCGGACCGTGCTTACCAGTAACGTGACTTCCCTACTCAGCCAAAGCGTGTCGCTCATTGGTGCGCTCGTCATCGTGGTGTCCATCAATGTTCAGCTCACCCTCTTCATCCTGGCCCTGATTCCACCGCTCATCGCGGTCGTGGCCGTTTTTGGCCGGAAGATCCAGAAGGCCAGCACCGGAGTCCAGGACCAGTTGGCCGACTCCACCATCGTGGCCGAGGAGGCCTTGCAGGGCATCCGCGTTGTGAAGAGCTTCGGGCGCGAGCAGCACGAGACCGAACGCTATGGCAACGCCACACGGAAGACCCTGGCGGCCGCCGTACGTATGGCCGTGGTCCATTCCCTGTTCAGCTCCATCATGATGTTTCTGGGCTTCAGCACTATCGCGGCCATCATGTGGTACGGCGGCCGCGAGGTGATTGCCGGACACCTGACGCTGGCCATGATCAGCGGCTTCCTCATGTACGGCATCATGATCGCGGGCAGCCTTGGTGGGCTCGCCGGCCTGTACGGACAGTTCCGCGCCGCCATCGGGGGCGTCCAGCGTGTCTTTGAGATCCTCGACCTCCACCCCACCGTCCAGGACGCGCCCGACGCCGCACAGTTGTCCGTCGTCGACGGCCGGATCCGCTTCGACAATGTGACGTTCCAGTACGAGCCCAACGTCCCCGTCATCCGAGGAATCACTCTGGAAATCCAGGCGGGCGAGATCCTTGCGCTGGTAGGGCCCAGCGGCGCGGGCAAAAGCACTCTGTTCAACCTCATCCCGCGCTTCTATGACCCCGCCACGGGCAGCGTACAGATCGATGGGCGGGATCTGCGCTCCGTGACGCAGCAGAGCCTGCGCGACCAGATGGCCCTCGTGCCCCAGGAGACCATGCTGTTCGGCGGCACCATCCGCGAGAACATCCTCTACGGCCGCCTGGACGCAAGCGACGGAGAGATGATCGAGGCCGCGCGTGCCGCCAACGCCCACGACTTCATCATGGAGTTTCCGCTGCACTACGACACCGTGGTGGGCGAACGCGGCGCCAAGCTCAGTGGCGGGCAACGCCAGCGCATTGCCATCGCCCGGGCCATCCTCAAGAATCCGCGCATCCTGCTGCTGGACGAAGCCACCAGTTCCCTTGACAACGACTCGGAGGGCTTGGTCCAGGAAGCACTCAACCGCCTGATGCAGGGCCGCACCACCGTGATCATCGCCCACCGCCTCAGCACGATCAAGGTCGCCCATCGCATCGCCGTTCTGGACGCCGGGCGCATCGTCGAACTGGGCACTCATCGCGAGTTGATGGAGCTCGACGGCCTGTACGCACACCTCTATTCCATGCAATTCCCCGATGCCATCACTACAAGGCCGCTCGCCCGCCGACCCGTGGGCACAGCGCCGCTGCCTGCACCGGTGGCCGAACTCTCCGCTGGGTGAAGGACCGTCGCACCCGGCATTCAGAACACGAGCTTGAGGCTCAGCTCGACGGTTCGCTGCCCACCGGGTTGAAACATAGGGGGAAGCCCGCCGTTGGGGCGGCCCGACCCGAGCATCAGATTCTGCATCGAGGTCGACTGGCCGAACCACGGACTGGAAAGATAGGGCACCGGATCGGCGAAATTCGGATGGTTGGTGACGTTCAGTACATTCACCGCAGCCTCCGCCGCCACCCGGCGGTAGAGGCGAAGTTGCCGCCTCATGCTGACGTCCCATTGAAACAGGCCATTTCCCGCCATCGCGTTTCTGCCCAGGTTTCCCTGGGCGCCCGCGACTGGCGCCGAGAATGCCGCACGATTCAGCCGCCGCCCGCCCGCGACGCCGGCATCGGTCAGCCACAGAGGCACACCCGGCACGAGATTGGGGCGACCGCTGTTCACATAGCGCAGTCCGAGCGCGGGCTCCCCGTTGAGCACATCGATCGGGAAGCCGGTTCGGGCACGCAAAATCCCGCTGAGTGTCCAGTCGCGCAGGGCATTCGGCATTCGCCCCAATACGGTTTCATCGGGAGCACGGAGGGAGAGCACGGACGTCAAGGCGTGGCGTACGTCGAAACCGGAGGAGGCCCGGGCCGACGACAGGCGATAGCCCGGCTGAATCAGGAACACTGCCGAATCCTGCGAGCTGTCGTCGATCGAGTGTGCCCAGGTGTACGAGGTCGAAGTGTAGACCGATCTGCGAATCTGGCCGCTGAAGCGCAGTTGCAGAGAGTGATAGGAAGAGGAGTTGCGCGTGAGGCTCGCAAAGCGTTGCATCACCCCGCTATTGGGATCCACATAGGCCGCATTGCCCAGCAGGTTGCGGCCGGACGCTCCAGCGTAGGCAATGGCGGCCACCGCATTCTGGCCCACGCTTTGCTCCAGCGAAGTTCTCCACTGCCACGAGGCAGGCAGCTTAAGCGCGGGGTAGCGGCCACTCAGAAAGTCGATCACGTCCGGTGTGGTGACAGGGCCGCTACCTGGTCCACCGGGTTCGGTTCCCGGCGCGGATGCGCCGATGCCGGTTCCACCTGCCGACAGTTCCCAACTGTTGAAGGGCCCACCGTTGATGGGGTTGATAAGGGTCCCCAGCGCCGTATCGAGAAACAGCCCCGCTCCGGAGCGGATTACCAGATTCCGGCCCTTCAGTCGGTAGGCCAAGCCCACTCGCGGCGCAAACTGCGCATACCGCGTGGGCCAGGGAGCACTGCCGCTGACGTCACCCGTACTCGTCGTCTGCCACCCGGCGCTGGCGCTGCTCCAGACGCCTGACACGGTGGGCACCGACATCTGGTGCGACGAGGGAGGCGTCCACTCCCAACGCACTCCGTAGACGAGTGACAACGAGTCGCCGAGGCGCGCGGTGTCCTGCAGGAACAATGAGCCGCCAGAGACGCGGCCCGCGACCTTTGGGATCTGCGACACGGTAATTGCAAAGGCACTGCCGTCCACCAGCGATTGCAGGCTGGCGGTGGAGCCACGAATGCTGTCAATGGGGTGCTCGCGCGACGGATTCCTGGAGACCAGGGCCACGCCGGCGCGGAACTGATGGGGGCCTCGGTCCAGCGCGATCGTATCGCGGAATTCCCACTGCGTCTGGCTGGCCAGACCTGGATTGCCCTGGACAAACTGACCCAACCCCGGCACGGAGATGCCGATCACGTTGTAGCCGGAGGGCGCGGGCAGGAACCGGGTGAGGTCGCTCTTGATCGATCCATCGTAGGACCAGCCCCATGAGGTCTCGCTATACTGCTCGATGTGGAATCCGGGCAGCATACCCGCCAGAGCCAGCAGCGGCTGTCGCCTAAAGTCCGGAAAGTTCTCTCCCGTGCTCGACGTCGTAAGGTTAAAGCGAACATCGTGAACCATCCCGCGCTTTGTTGCCAATGAGCCGACGGTCACGGTGCGCGTTTGCAGGGACCCGCCGCTGGGGATGACTCCTGACGTCGCTCTCGATGGCGTATTCACCACCCGGGCAAACACAGTGCCGATGTTGCCGAGAGAATGATCGACGCGCACGCCGTAGGCTTTCATTTTCGCCGAGGTGCCTATCGCGACTACACCTTCCGACTCGCCTCCGCCCAAGTCCCGGCCCGTGGGCGACGGAAAGTAGGTCAGCACGCTGCTCAGCAGAGTCGGTGTGATTTGCCTAACCGAGATGGACGGCACGGAAGTCCGATAGTGCCCGAAGTCCAACAGGGAGACGTCGTCGAAAGAAAAGAAAAAGAACGTTCGGTTGGGCCGGACGGCCCCCCCGACCGTCCCGCCCCAACCTCGGTATTGGAAGACTCGATTGTAGAGGTTGGGGTTGAACGCACCCCCCTGGCTATTGAAGAACCAATCCTGGGCTCGCCAACTGGGATCCCGGCGCCGCTCGAAGTACGACCCATGAAACTCGTTCGTGCCGGACCGTGTAGTAATCGCAGTCTCCGCGCCCGGCCGCTCCCCATGCTCCGGCGCAAAGCTCGAGCTACGAAACTCGACGGATTGCGTGCTCTCCGGAGCCACCAGATTCTCGGTGCTGCCGAAGATCGTCATCGCCGGCAGAGAGGCTCCCGGGAACGAACCCGGCAAGGCATTGCCCCCCACGCCCGTATTCGCGCTGACGCCATCCACCTGGAACGTGTTCGAGTTGGGACGCTGCCCGTTGGCACTGAACTGACCCGCATCGTTCGCCGCCGCCGGCGTCCACAACACTCCGGGCATCAGGTCGAAGGTGGAACGAAAGTCGCGTCCGTTCGTGGGGATGGTCGCGCCTGGCCCTGTGCGGCTCAGCAGCAGCGTGCCTCCGTTGGAAGGATCCACCTCGTCGCGGCCACTGGTCACCGTGATTACCTCTTGAAGGGCGAGCATCTCCATGCTCAGTTCCAGGTCCACCGTCTGCCCGGGCGCCAGCATCAGCCCGCCGCGGGAGACCGTGCGAAAGCCCGGCATCCGCACTCGGATGGAAAACACCCCGCGCGGCAGACCGGCCTGTTCGAACTGTCCGCCCTCATCCGTATAGAGGCGCCAGCGTGTGCCCCGCGCTTCGTCCAGAATCTGCACCTCGACGCCTGCCATCACCTCCGACCCTCGGGTATTGCGTACTGTGCCCGTGATGCGGCCTTCCACCACCGCCGCGACGATGGGCGACAGGATCAGCAGGCCAAGCAGCGCGCTAACGCCCCAACCCACGATGGATTTCCAGCACGGCATGCGGCCTACTCGCTCCGCTCCCGCAGAGCAGTAATCCCTACCCGCAAGCGAGCGGTCTGGGCGGCCAGTTGCCGCAGCATCTCCTCTCCCTCCTGCTCCGTGTAGCGGCCGGCCAGCAGGCGGTTCAGCAGCGCACTCGACTCCTGGGCCGCGCCCAGCAGGGCCGGCGTGTCGGCTTGCCAGGATCCGGATCCCACCGGCTGCGCCATTCGAGGGAAGCCGTCCGCGAGCAACCGTCTCAGGTCGGGTTCGATTGTGTCCAGTGAATTCTCCATTTGCCGCGCATGGTCGGTTCTCAGCGTGCGCAGGGTCCGGCGGTCACCCGCGCCCAACTGCTGCTCCGTTCCGGAGGGGAACTTCTCTGCCAGCAGGTTGATGGCATGGGCACGCGCCAGCAGATCCGCACCCGCGTCGAGGAGCCGGTCTGTCGCTTCCTGCAGAGGAATCATGCCGCCCAGCCGTTCCTCCAGCCGGCGGCGAAATGCGTCGGGGAGTTTGGCTGCGTATTTTTCGGAGCGTCGCGCAGTTGCGGGGACCTCGCGCTCCTCCCGGGCCCCAAATCGGACGGCCGCCCGTGGCACATCAGACAGCGCCTCAGCGATCTGCCGCTGCCGTTCTGCCGTAAGGCCGCGGCCGCTCACCACAACATGAGTCTTCCGTGCGTCTTCCGAGATCGTGATGGGGTCGTCCACGTCGGCGCCCAATTGGTGCAGCACGGCGAGGACCCTCAGCGTGTCTTCAGGACCCGCCGGAGTTTCCACGAGAGGCCCGGCGGATCGCGGTTCCTTGCGAAACTTCTGCAATGGGGCGGGCGCATTCGACAGCGCGACAATTCCGATCCGTTCGAACTCAAAGTCGGCTTCCGAGGGCCGCCAATCGACAGCCGTCACCGTCAGCGAGGCGGCCCGCAACGATCCCGCCGAAGTACTCGTACGGACGCGGTAAGCCCTCCCTGCTCCGGTACCGACGACACTGACGGCATCCTGTTTCTCCTGCAGCGTGCGGCGCCAGGCCAGGAACGATCGAGCGCTCAGAGGATCGGTCCAATCATAATGGGCCGCCGCAAAGGCGCGCTGAAGCCGCATCATATCCATATTCTCGCCGGAGTCACCGGGCGACACGGCCGGCCGCACAACGGTCTTTCCTTCAAATCGAACCGACAGCAGACTGCCTTCGACAGGCTGGAACCCCGACGATCGGGCCAGCACCTCTTCGGCCGGCAAGGGATCCGCGCCGCGCCGGGTCCACAACGTCGTCAAACCCAGCACAGCCAGCAACCCGGCTGCGATTGCGACCGCGGGCCATGGCCGCCAGAACTTCCATTTGGACTCGGCCTCGCTCTCATGCTGCTGTAGCAGTGCATCGAGACTCGCCCAGGGTTTCGGCGCCGGCGTCGCATCCGGCTGGACCGCCTCGTCCAGAAACTGAGCATAGGCCGCCAGCCCGGCCTCCAGGTCGCTGAGCCTCTGGCGGCAATCGGCGCAAGCCTCCAAGTGAGCACTGGCGCCCGCCGGCGGCGCGCCATCCTGGATCAGCGAAAGATCCTCTTCCGAGAGATGAGTTGACCGTCTATCCATTCACGGCCTCTTTCAGCTTCTCCACGGCCCGGCGCAGGAACTCACCCACCGCCGAGGAGCTGATGCCCATGGCCCCAGCAATCTCCCTGTAGCGTAACCCCTGCCCTCGCAGGAACAGACAGTTCTTCTGTTGTGGGGAGAGCCCGCGGATCGCCTGCTCCAACAGCCCCTGGCGCTGCCGCTGCATCGCCGCCTGCTCGGGATCGGATGTGGTCCGCGGTCCACCGATGTTCAAGTCGAGTTCATCGAAGACAGGCTCGCGCCGGTGAAACCGCCGCGCCTGGTTCTGAGCGACGCGGTACAGCCAGGCACGCGGATCGTCAATCGTCTCGCCCTTCGACATCCTGATGTGCAGCTTCACGAAGCAATCCTGGGCCAACTCCTGGGCCCGCTGCGGCGGAACGCCGAAATAGCGGAGATACGAATAGATGTGTTCGCGCTCCGCCTCATACACCCGCTCCACCTGATCACGGATACTCATCCAATCGTGACTTTGGCGCCAAGCCGCGGCCCGCGTTTGACGCCGTAACCTTTCAGAGCCTGCTGTTCCGGACTTTCACTACAGTACGCAGGAATATTTCTTTGCTGTAGATAAACGCCTCTCAAGCGGGCTCTCCCCTGCAGATGCGATTCTCACTCATCCTTCTCCTTGCGCTTTCCAACGTCGCCTCCGCCCAGATAGTCTCGCTTGGAATCAAGGCCGGAGTCCCACTCACCGACATCCCCCGGCGCCAGGCCACGCCCTTCTTCGCCAATTCCGCTCTCATCTTCACGGACACGGGCCGTTGGACGGTTGGGCCCACCATTGAGTTTCGCCTGCCCGCCAACTTGGCAATTGAAGTCGATGCGCTATTCCGCGGCTTCCGTGGGGGCTCCGCCGGCCCTGAATTCTTCTTCCCTTCCGGTCAGGCCCTCCTCGTGGTGGCGCAGCAGGACGTTAAGGCCATTGACATCCCCATTCTCCTGAAATACCGCTTCCCCGGACACACAATGCGGCCCTTCATCAGCGTTGGGGGCACCTCGACCAACGAATCCGTGAGCGGCCGGATTAGCTACACCTGCCTCTCAGCCGAATCCTGCTACCCGCCAGGTGTCGGGCCATTCCTCGGAGGCGAGTATAGCGGAGCATCCGGCCGGGGCGGCTATACCGGGGCCACCGGTGCGGAGTTCCGCTTCCACCGGCTCAAGATCGCCCCCGAACTCCGTTATACCCGCGTTCACAGGCCAGCTTCCAACCAGGTGAGTATCCTCGTGGGCCTCTCCTTCTAGCCGTCTCCCAAACTCGCCCGCACTGGAGAACACGATGCCCAAAGCACTGTGTACGGCCGGAGTGTATCTACTCATCGCATTGAGTCTGTGCGGGGTGCTGCCCCTATGGCTGGACGAGATCCTCCAGTTGATCGACACGCGCACTGGCTCCACCGGCCAATTGCTCCAGGTGCTGCCCACACATCACCCGGGCGGCGCCCCTCTGGGCTACCTGCCCCAGCACTTCCTACTCAAAGTCACCGGCTACTCGCCGTTCGCCGCGCGGCTACCCTCGGCGGTCTTCGCCGCCGCCTCTGTTCTGGTTGTCGCTTTACTGGCGAAGCAATGCTGCCTCCGCCACTGGTGGCTGGCCGCCGCCCTATTCGGGGCCTGCCCCATTGTCCTGCGCTACTCGGCCGAGGGCCGCATGTACTCGCAGGCGCTGTTCCTCTCCGCGCTGAGTTCTTACCTATACCTGAGGCTCACCAGAGAACCCCGCATCACGACGGCCACGGCTTACTGCGGATGCCTCGTCCTGACGATCTACACGCAGCCCTACGCCGCATCCGTGGCCGCGGCCCATCTGCTGTGGTCTGTCGGCCAGCGGCGGCACCGGGCCTTCCTACTGGGTTGTTTGTCGTTCCTCGTCGCCCTCGCGTCGTTCCTCCCCTGGTTGCAGTTCTCGAGCCGTGTCTGGACCGCCGATCTTCAAAGCGATGCGGTCCACTTCTCGGCTTCCTGGAAGACGCCGCTGATGCTGTTTCGCGAACTCGCCGGTTCTGGCTACTGGGGCTCGGGCCTGCTGCTGTTTCTCTGCGGACTCGCCTTGGCTCGACCGTCCGTGCTGAGGCACTACGGAGCCTTGTTGCTGTTGCTGATCGTCATCCCCATATGTGCCGCCCTTGGGGCCGACGCGGTCTTCGACTACTTTCTGGCCGCGCGCCAGATTCTGTGGGTCCTGCCCGCCGTGGCCGTCCTGGCGGCCGCCGGAATCGAGAAGTCCGGCCGTACGGGCATGACGCTGGCAGCACTGCTGCTCACCGTAGACGTGGTGCAGGCTGGACGGTACTTCACGGCGCCTCACGAGGATTGGGCCGCGGCCGCCAGACAAATCTCATCGGAGAGGGCCTGCCTCCAGGCGATCCCAGCCAGCGCCACGCGTTGCTATCGCTTCTTCCAGCCGTCCCTGGATCCGTGTCGTGCCGATCGGCCCCGGCTCGTGCTGGCGGTGTCGCCCTACGCCCGGCCGCAACTGGTGCGCAGCGAGTTGCGAGCACTGGCAGCCCGTGGCTTTGTCGAGGAATCCCGCCTCGAAGCCGGGAAGTCGTTGCTCATCCGGCTTCGCCGCCGGCGTCACCCCTGAAATGCCGCTAGATTCTGCTTCAGGTGCTCGACGGACCGTGTGCCGGCCAGAATCGCGCCATCAAACGGCGTCTCCCGGATCGCCGCGAAACACGCCCGGATGGCGGCGCTTCGATCCCCGGCCTGCAGCAACTCGCCCTCCGCGAAGGGCCTGTTCGTGAAAAGCAATCGCCCAGCCGCGCGGGCACGCTCCACGGCCGGCCGCATGGCCTGATTCCGACGGTTGTAGGGAATCTGTAGAATCTGGAACAGATCGTTCGTGCAGGCGATCTCGACCGACTCCAGATCCTTCACGCTGGCGCCCACCACCCGGATCCCGGCCGCCTTCGCCGCCTCAAGAGCCCTGATGGTCCCCGGAGCCCGCAAGACCTCCGGCGTGCTGCGATGCACCTGCAGGATATCGATGCGTCCCAGCCGGCGGAAGCTCTCTTCCAGGCTGTGCATCAGGGCGTCGTAGCTATGGTCCAGCACGGGCTGGTTGGCGTCAAAATCCCACGACTCGCCGAACTTCGTCGCGACAATTAACGAGTCGCGCTGCTCGGCGGTCAGCCGGCCCAGAAACGCGCCAAACCTGGGTTCGCTCCACGCATACGACGGCGCCGTGTCAAAGATCCTGACACCGGCTTCGTAGGCACCCCGCAGGAACTCCGCCACCTGCTCATCGTCCGGCACCGGAGACGGCCGGAAACCCCAGGCCCGGCCGATTTCCAGCAGGCCCAGCCCGAATTCCAGTCCGGTCCACGGCAGCTTCATTCGACCGTATGCTCCAGTAAGTTCTGGACTTCCGCCTTGCGGACCGCATAGACGCGCTTCAGGATCCGGCAGAGCTCTTCGGCGAACCGCTGAGGGTGCTCGCTCTCGTCGAGATCGGCCTCGATCTTGATGTAGACATCGATGTTCTTCATCACTCGGATGGTACGATAAATCGGACCCATGGAACGCGTAACCTGCCATTTGTGCGAGTCGCGGCCCCCGCGCCGGTCCTGCCCCGCTTTGATGCATGACATCTGTGCGGTTTGCTGTGGAACTGAGCGGGAGCAGACGATCGACTGCCCCCTCGACTGCGAATACCTGCGCGAAGCCCGAAGCCACGAAAAACCACCCGAAGTCGACCCCAAGACGCTGCCCCACCCCGAGATTGAACTCACCGATAAGTTCATGGAGCAGCAGCAGCCCCTGGCCATCGTCACCGGCCGGCTCCTGCTCGTCTCGGCGCTCGAAACACCGGGCGCCAATGACCTCGACATGCGCGACGCCCTCGACTCGCTGGTGCGCAGCTACAAGATCGCCGACAGCGGTCTGATCTACGAAACCCGCCCGGTGAACGGCATCGCCGCCGCGGTCTCCGACCGTTTTCAGCAGGAGCTCAGCCAGTTTCGCGAGCACGTCGCCGAACGCGGCGGCTCCCACACCGTGCGCGACAAGGACATCCTGGGCGTGCTGGTCTTCTGGCAGCGCACGGAATGGCAGACCAACAACGGGCGCCGCAAGAGCCGGTCGTTCATCGAATCTCTTTACGGCCTGCTGCCCCCACCCTCGGAGGAAGCCCAAGCTTGAAGGCCCGCCTCATCGACTCGGTCGAAATCGCGCCGGAAGTCCGGCACTTCACCTTCGCCGTCGATTCGCTGGAAACGCTCGACTTCACACCCGGCCAGTTCGTCAGCTTCAACCGCGACATTCTGGGCAAGTCCATCACCCGCGCCTATTCCATCGCGTCAGCGCCTGAATGCAACCGCTTCGAACTCTGCCTGAACCGGGTCCAGGACGGGCACCTTTCGCCCTGGTTGTTCGACATGAAGCCCGGCGATTTCATAGAGATGAGCGGCCCACTCGGGTATTTCGTCCCCAAGGCCCAGGTGCATGACGCCGTCTATGTCGCCACAGGCACAGGCGTGGCGCCGTTTCGAGCCTTTCTGCGCTGGCAACCGGTACTTTCCGGCCCGGCCAACCTCACGTTGTTGTTCGGAACCCGCTCCGAAGCCGGCATTCTCTACCGCGCCGAGTTCGAGGAATTGGCCGCCACCCGGCCGGGCTTCCGGTATCTGCCCACCCTCACCCGGCCCGAAGCGGGCTGGACCGGCCGCGCCGGCCGTGTTCAGGCTCATCTCGATGAAGCCTTGGGTGGACGTACCGACATGGACGTCTACGTTTGCGGACTGAAGGCGATGGTCGATGATGTTCGAGCCGCGCTCAAATCGAAAGGATTTGAACGAAGGCAGATCATCGTCGAGAAATACGATTAAAATCAATCTCATGGAATCTCCTGCAACCAGGTGGGCGATGCTGCTGACCGGCGCGGCCATCGTCTTCGGAGTCACGGTGGCAATCGGATTGAGACTTCTGCCGGAACCGCATTCGGAGACCGACTACCTCGTCGTCGGCTCCATCGCGACGTTTATCTCACTCGCGGTACTTTTCGGGATACTGATCGCGACCTGGGTCAAATCGCCGGAGATCCTCTTCAAGCGCCGGAAGAAGGACTCCGACGAACTGCCGCCGCCTGCCGATTCCACTCCCGGAGCCTAATACTCACTTTGTTGATAGGCTTTGAGGCCTTATGCTAGCCTGAGGCTAGTCCCTCCCCATGAGCACCATACACATCGTCGGAGCCGGACCCGGACGCGCGGACCTCCTCACCGTCCGTGCGGCCCGCATTCTGGCCCGGGCCGATGCCGTGCTGTATGACCGTCTGGTGACCCGCGAAGTCCTCGAATTGATCCACCCCGGCGCCGAGCTTCACGATGTCGGCAAGGAAGAGGGCCGCCAGGAAGAGATCCAGCGCCACATCCTGGACCTCTTGGAAGACTGCGGCCGCCGGCATCAGACCGTGGTCCGCTTGAAGGGCGGCGACCCCATGGTGTTCGGTCGCGGCGGCGAAGAGTGGCGCTGGCTGGTATCGCGCGGCTGGGACGTCGAGGTGACGCCGGGTTTGAGCTCCGCCATCTGCGTCCCGGAACTGGCTGGCATTCCAGTCACTTACCGTGGCATCGCGGGTGGTTTTGCCGTCGTCACCGGCCACCGGTACCCCGCCGCCTGCCAGGAGTGGTCCGCCTACGCGCACGTCGACACGCTCGTCATTCTCATGGGTGTCGGACGCCGCGCGGAAATCGCGGACTGTCTCATCGCAGCTGGCCGCGACGCGTCTACGCCGGTTGCTTTTGTGGAAAATGGATCCACGCCCCGGGAGCGTGTGATCGTCACGACCCTTCGCGAAGCGGGGCTTTGTGATGTGGGCTCGCCCGCGGTAATGGTGGTGGGCGCCGTGGTAAACCTGCGCGGCCAGCTAATTCAGGCGCCGGACTTCGACACGGCCGTAGACCTCACGAGTCTGTTGCAGGTTGGCGAAGCTCACACCCGGCAGGCGTGCTGACGCCGTACCCGCCGCCACCCCCCAACGCAGCGAATCCACTGCGGCTTTCCCGTCATGCGCCGCCCAGGCATACGCCGCGGCCAGTGCGTCGCCCGCGCCAATGGGGCACAAAGCGTCAATGCGCGGCGGGATCGCTTCCCAGATGGCGCCGTCTTCAAACGCGCCCAGGGCGCCGCGCGCACCCAGCGACAGAATCACGTTCTTGGCGCCCATCCCGCGAATCCGTTCGGCCGCTTCCTGGAAGTGATTCCGCGTCAGCAGGGCGCGGTTCAACAGCCGCTCCGCCTCCGGTTGATTCGGCGTCACCACGGTCGGCCCCTGCTCCAGCGCCGCCTCCACCGCTTCTCCATCCGTATCCAAAAGCGTCTTGACGCCCAACTTCGTGGCCGCATGGATCAGCCGGGCATAGAACTCCGCCGGCACACCCGGTGGCAAGCTGCCGCACAGCATCAGCCACTGTGCTTCCTTCATCCGGTGGCGCACGGTCCGTTCCAGCCGCGCCAGTTCCGCCTGGCTGAGGGCCGGACCATGTTCATTCAGCTTGACCGCCAGCCCATTCTTGTCGGCCACCGTGAAATTGGTGCGGATCTCGTGCCGCACCCGGACAAGGTCGCACGGAAACTCGGCATGGCTGAGAAACCCCTCCAGCAGCTTGCCCGACTTCCCGCCACAGATGGCAATGGCCAGCGTCGGCCCGCCAAAACTGTGAATCACAAACGACGCATTGATGCCCCGCCCGCCGGCCGATTCGCGCGTCGACAGAATATAGGCGCGATCTTCGAAGACCAGGCGATCGACGGCAACGTTGCGGTCAATGGCGGGATTCGCGGTGAGGGTGAGAATCAACCCATCAGTTTATCGGAGTCAGAGATCCGGATGCTACGCTTACAATTTGAGGAATCACCCCCAGTTCACTGCGTATGCCGCCCTTGTGTCCGTCTGTTTCTTCTGGGGCACCACCTATCTGGGCATTCGGATGGCCCTCGAGACCTTTCCACCGGCGCTTCTGGTGGCCGTTCGCTTCACGCTGTCCGGCAGCCTTCTGCTGATCGGCGCCCTGTGCATGGGGGCTCACATCCCGCGGGGTCAGGAACTCCTGCGCAATGCGCTCAATGGCATCCTGCTCGTGGGCTTGGGCACCGGAGGTCTGGTTTGGGCCGAAACGATGATCCCCAGCGGCCTGGCGGCCCTCATTATCACCATCTCTCCGTTCTGGATGGTGGGGCTCGATGCGCTGATTCCGCCCCGCAACCCTTTGCACGGCCCCACGCTCATCGGCATGGCGATTGGCCTGGGCGGAGCGGCTCTTCTCGTGGGCCCCGGCGCTTTGGCAGGCGGTGCCGCCGGTAAGCACTTGATCCTCGGTTTCTGCATTCTGCAGGTGGGCTGCCTCTCCTGGTCGCTCGGCTCGATGCTGCAGCGCCGGCTGCAATCCAAGGCACATCCCATCGTGTCGGGCGGAGTGCAGCAACTGGCCGCTGGCCTCGCCTTCATCCCCGTCGCGCTCTACTTCCAGGGGCCCATCCATTGGTCCCAGAAGGGCATCTCAGCGGCGCTCTATCTGGTGTTCTTCGGCTCCATCATCGGCTACTCCAGCTATGTCTTCGCACTCGACCGTCTGCCGGTGTCCATGGTGTCGCTCTACAACTATGTGAATCCGCTGGTGGCGGTGTCCCTCGGCTGGGTGTTCTATCGAGAGGCGTTTGGCGTTCGGGAAGCGATTGCCATGGTGGTCATCTTCACGGGCGTCGCCGTAGTGAAACGAGCCGAGGCCCGGCGCCGCAGGCTCGCCTAAGTACTCACGTTCGGAACTACCGTGACGTATTTGTGACCCAGCCGTCAGCTACACTGGGCGGGCTGACTGCTGATTGCTGATCGCTGAGAGCTTACCACCGATACGTGTGCGATCTTCAGAAACCAGGCACTAAACCTTCCGGTTCTGGTTCAGCTTCGCGCACAGCGCGCCGCCCGCTGAGCACAGCACTGTCAACAGGAAGAACTGCAGGATCAGCGTGAATACAATCGACAGCCCGAAGGCCGCGGGATCCTCCATCACCTTTTGGAGCTTCGCGGCTGCGTCGGGCGGCAGTCCAAACCCGGCCGCACTTTCCTTGTAGGCTTGCATCAACTGATTGCTGCCGGCCAGCGCCGCCATGCCCAGTGTGAAGAATACGGTGGTAATCACAAACGTGAACACACCGGTGATCCAGCCCATCCGCGCGCCGTTGGCTACCGTCAGACCCGCGCCCGTCCGGCGCCGGTAGAGGAACACCGCATAGTAGCCGCCGGCACACAACACGATCGGCATCGCGATCGGACCTGCCACCGTCGCTGCCAGCGTCATCAGCAATTGCACGATGGCAGCCGCCAGAAACCCTACCCTTACAGCCGTGCCGTTGCGAAAGCTGATATCCGCCGGCGCGGGCGCAATAATCTGGACGAACTCCGGCTTGACGACGGGCGGGACCTCCGCCACGGCCTCGCCCGGCGTCGCCTCCGGTTCTTCCGCCACACCGACGTCGTCTCGCAACGGGCGGCCACAGCGATGACAGAATTGAGAATCCGGCAGGAGCTTCGCCCCGCAGGTGCAGTAGCCTTCCACCTCTTCAGTGTCCCGTAGTATCGATGGCAGCCGCAAGGCGGGCTTTATACTGAGGCTAGACCCGGCCAGCGCCGGCGCACAATCCCTGGGAATGGAGAGTTGATGGCTGGACATACGATCCTGGTTCTGAATAGCCCAACAGCCCGGCATCTGACGCTGCTCGACCGTCTGCCACCGGAGTCCCGCGTCGTGGCCGGCGATACCGCGGAAGCCTTCATTCAGGCGGCTCCGGAAGCGGACATCCTGCTGGTGGGCGCGGTCGCACGCCCGGTCGTTGAAGAAGTCTGGGCGATGGCGCCGCGGATCCAGTGGGTTCATTCCATGTGGGCCGGACTCGAGACGTTGCTCTTCCCGCGCTCGTCGAGAGCGATGTGACTCTGACGAATGGCCGCGGAGTCTTCGCCCGCTCGCTGGGCGAATTCGCCATCACCGGCATGCTCTGGTTCGCCAAGGACATCCGCCGCATGCGCCGCCAGCATCGTGAGCGCCGCTGGGAGAAGTTCACCGTCACGGAGCTGCACGGCGCAACGCTGGGCATCATCGGCCATGGCGCCATCGGACGTGCCACCGCATCATTGGCCAACGCCTTCGGGATGTTCGTCCACGGCATCGGCCGACGCCATTCGCGCGAAGAGTTCGAAACGATTCTGAAGAAGTCGGACTACCTGTTGGTAGGGGCGCCTCTGACACCTGAGACCCGCGGCCTGATCGGCGAACGCGAACTCCGCATGATGAAGCCCGAGGCGGTGCTCATCAACCTCGGCCGCGGACCCGTTGTCGATGAACCCGCGCTGCTGCACACCCTGCGTGAAAACTGGATTCGCGGCGCCGTGCTGGACGTTTTCGACGAAGAACCGCTGCCCGAGGATCATCCCCTCTGGGCGCTCGACAACGTCCTGCTCTCCCCCCACTGCTCCGACAACACGGCCACCTGGCTGTATGAGGCCATGGAACTCTTTCTCGAAAACTACACCCTGTTCGCAGCGGGCGAACCACTCAAGAACATCACCGACAAGAAGGCGGGCTATTGATGGCGTCCGTGACGATCGACGAAATACGCGCGGCGGCGGTGCGCATCGCGCCCATCGCCCGCAAGACGCCGGTGTGGACCTCGGGCAGCTTCGATCGGCGTTCCGGCTGCGAAGTCTTCTTCAAGTGCGAGAACCTCCAGAAGGGCGGAGCCTTCAAGATTCGAGGGGCGTCCAACTTCCTCTATTCCATGACACCGGAGCAGCGCGCTCTGGGTGTGGTGGGCTTCTCTTCCGGCAATCATGCGCAGGCCGTGGCCATCGCCGCCCGTAAGCTCGGCGTGAAGGCCACGCTCATCATGCCAGACGATGCGCCTAAGTCGAAACTGGCGGCCACGCGAGCCAACGGCGCCAACGTCATCACCTACGACCGGCTGAAGGAATCGCGTGAAGCCATCGGTCGCAAGATCTCCGAAGAGACCGGAGCCATGCTGGTTCCGCCCTTCGATCATCCCTGGATCGTCGCCGGAGCCGGCACCTGCGCTCTGGAACTGCTGGAACAGGCGCCGACATTGGATGCGCTAGTGGTCTGCCTCGGCGGAGGCGGACTCCTGGCCGGATCCGCAATCGCAGCCAAGGCCCTGAAGCCCTCCATCCGCATCTTCGGAGTGGAACCCGAACTAGGCAACGACTACTGGCTCTCGCGGCGCGAGGGCAAACCGGTAGAGATCGACTCGCCGGCAACCATCGCCGACGGCCTGCGCACCACCAAACCCGGAGCGCTCACCTTCCCCATCATCCAGGAACTGGTGGAGGACGTCCTGCTGGTGACGGAGGACGAGATCAAGGAGACAACGAAGTTCGTCATGACGCGCATGAAGTTGCTGGTAGAGCCCAGCGGCGTGGTAGGCGCCTCGGCCGTACTCCACGGCAAACTGCCCAAGGAACTGCGCCGCATCGGAGTGATCCTCAGCGGCGGCAATGTGGATCTGGAGGTATTAGCGACTTTATGAAACCCCGTCCCCCCGTCACAGCCAGTGTCCGCTTTCGCGAGAAGGCCTCGGAACTCAAGGAACTCCCCCTCGACAAGGTCTTCACGACCATCCACGACACGAACCTCTGGGGTGCGGACGAATCCGTCTCCGGTCTCGGTTCGGAAGACTCCGCCACGCTTCGACTGCGTGAGGAACTGCCCAAACTTCTCGCCGATCTCGGTGCCAAAACACTCCTCGACATCCCCTGCGGTGACTTCGGCTGGCTGAGCAAGGCCGATCTGCCCATCAGGCGTTACATCGGCGCGGATCTGGTCGAAACACTCGTGCAAGCCAACCGCGCAAAGTTCGCTGGTCAGCCGGGCAAGGAGTTCCTCCGCCTCGATCTCTGCAGTGACGAACTGCCGCGCGCCGACGTCGTTTTCTGCCGCGACTGCCTGGTTCACCTTTCCCTGGAGAACGTGCGGCGGGCCGTCGCCAACCTGAAGCGTAGCGGCTCCACCTGGCTGCTCACCACCACGTTCCTGGAGTGCGAACGCAACGACGACATCCTGAACGGTGACTGGCGCATGTTGAACTTCGAATTGGAGCCCTTCCGCTGGCCGGCTCCGGTCCGCGTTCTCGTGGAGGGCTGCACCGAGTCCGGCGGGGGCTATGAAGACAAGGCCCTGGGCCTCTGGAAACTCGCCGATCTGTAGGGCACCCGTAGGAGGGCGGACTTCAGTCCGCGTGGGGCTTCAGCCCTACCTACTTCTTCTTTGGAGCAGCAGCCGCTGCACCTAGGGCTTTGTCGATTAGGGAAGTTAGCCCATTGGCCGCGAAGCTCCCACTCTGTGAGTCGGAATACACCAGATCCGACCGCACAATCCCCTGCGCATCGACAATCAGCAGAGTGGGTAGGCTGATGCTCGGATTCTGTGGCGTGATCCTCAGCATCGCCGCTGTCGCCTGCCCGAAGTCGAACAACACTGGGTTCGTCACCTTGTAGGTGGCGATATAGGCCGAAACCGTCTTGGGATCATCCGGCGGATTCACGATCGACAATACGGCCAACTTGTCGCCGTACTTCGCCTTCACCTGCTCCAGAGTCCGCGACAGCGCCTGGCAGTGCGGGCAATTCGTCTTCATGATGTCGATCAGCAGCACTTTGCCGCGAAAATCGAGCACGTCGTAGTACTTGCCCGTGGCATCGGCCAAGGTAAAGCTGGCCACGCGCTTGCCGCTTAGCGGTCCGGCAAATGCGCTCAGCGTGAGCACGAAGAAAAGCAGTAGTTGTTTCATGAGTTATTCCTGGGCCAGCCGGGTGAGGCTCTCCTCATAGGGTGGACGTGCGACGCCCTTTTCGGTGATGATGCCCGCCACATATCGGTTGGGTGTCACATCGAACGCGGGGTTCTCCACCTCCGTATTCTCCGGCGCCACGGGCACGCCAAAAACTTCCGTTACTTCCGTGCTCGGCCGCTGTTCAATCGGGATCTGGTCGCCGCTGTCCAGCGTCAGATCCAGCGTCGAGATCGGCGCGGCCACATAGAACGGAACCCCGTTCTCCTTGGCGAGCACGGCCACGCCGTAGGTCCCAACCTTGTTCGCGACGTCGCCGTTGCGGGCAATGCGGTCCGCACCCACCACCACGCAACCGATCCGGCCGCTCTTTAGAAAATGGCCAGCCATGTTGTCGGTGATCAGCTTGACCGGGATGTTGTCCTGCTGCAGCTCCCACACCGTCAAACGCGCGCCTTGCAGGAACGGCCGCGTCTCATCGGCGTATACGTCGATGTTCTTGCCGGCATTCACCGCCGCGCGAATCACACCCAGCGCCGTGCCGAATCCCGCCGTCGCTAGCGCGCCCGCATTGCAGTGCGTCAACACCGTCTTCCCGTCCGGAACCAGCGGAGCTCCATGCGCGCCAATCGCCTCGTTGATTGCGATGTCCTCGAGGTAGACCAGCTTCGCTTCCTTGACCATCGCTTCGCGCAGCGCTTCGATCGGCTGGCCCTGCAACGTGGCGTAGAGTTTCTTCATCCGGTCGATCGCCCAGAACAGATTGACAGCCGTGGGTCGCGTCGCGGCGAGCGTCGAACAGATCACTTCGAATTCGGCGTCCAGCTTCGCCGGATCGGCCTTCAGCACACCCAACGCGACGCCCATCGCAGCTGCGACGCCAATCGCTGGAGCGCCCCGAATGACCATCGTCTTGATGGCATGAGCCATTTCTTCGTATGTGGTGCAGGTGACAAACGCCTCCACCCTCGGCAGCCGCGTCTGGTCAATCATCACCACGCCGGCATCGGTCCATTGAATGGTCTCAACCATTAGGAAAACAGTTCCTTCCTTTGAAGCAGGAATCCCGCGAAAAACGTGAGGTTGTAGGTAGCATGCACCAGCGTCGACGCGGCCGTCGAACCAGTGCGATGACGCGTGAAGCCAAAGACACTCGAAGCGAGAACCAGCAGCACGATGTGCTGCCAACTCCAGGAATACTGTGGGCCGTGGAGCAGCGCGAACGGCAGGCTGCTGAATAGAATCCCCGCCGCAATACCAAACGTCCTGATCATCAGCGGCTGCAGGAACCCGCGGAAGATCAACTCCTCCGCCAGCGGACCCAGCGTGCTGGCAAAGAACCCAACCAGGAGGATCGACATCCGCCCGTGCAGCATCTTCTCAATCGAGTTGTCGATCACCGGAGTGTGCAACAACTGGCCCAGAATTGCGACGGCAAACACCAGGAACGGGCCGGCAAAGAGCGTGGGTCCCATCCCCGGCCAGGGCACTCTCCACCCCAGCGATGGCCAGAATGGCTCGTCGTACCGGATCTTCAGCAGCAGGATCAGAACTCCAAACCAGAGCACATAAGCGACGAACTGCAGGGTGATCGCCTTCGCCGCATCGCTGGGCGGACTGGACGCTAAAGCGAACAATCCCTTGCTCAGCAGCGCTGACAAGAACAAACAGGGCACGGCCAGCGTGAACACAAGCGCCGCATCGATCCACGACCAGAACGGCTGCGAGGGACGCGGAGCCTCGTCCGGCGGCATGGTCTGCGGCTGCGTCATGACTGCTTCTCAACCAGCAGCGCCGCCAGCAGCGGAATCATGATCTCGTGATGTCCCGTGATGGCGTAACCCTGCCCGCCCCGTTGCGCGTGCGGCCGGCTCACCACGTTCACACGCGGCCGGTAGTGCTGCAGGAAATCGAAATTCGCCGTCGTGAACTCGCCCAACGGATAGCCAAGGTTCCGCACCACCGAAACCGCCTTCAGAAACACCTCGGGCAACACCACGGCACTGCCGACATTCAGATAGACGCCACCATCATTGAGCGTTCTCAGAAGGGAGCAAAAAAGGCGAAAATCGTAGTGCGTCGCGGACCCGATCGCCGCGCCGTCCGCCTCGGGATGAGTGTGCGGAGTATCGGTCCCAACAGCCACATGCACCGTTACCGGAATCGATCTCTTCCACGCCTGGTAGAGCAAGCACGCATCGACATATTGCGATTTGACGATATGTTGGAGCTGAGCACCCAGCGCTTCGCCCATCCCGATACCCTGCTCGGCAGCGGCCCGGATCGCCAGGTTCATCCCCCGTCCGGTCTCGTCGGCGGACCCGAAGCGCCCGTCCGGCAGCACGTCTTCCACCTCTTCCGAGGTGCAGCCGGCGATGCCGATCTCGTAGTCGTGGATGGACGCGGCGCCGTTCATCACGATGCCACTGACATAGCCGCGATCCATCAAGTCGATGAAAACAGGGGCCAGACCGCACTTGATGACATGCCCGCCAATGCCCCACAGAATTCCCCGCCCGCGCGCTCGCGCCTGTTCCAGAGCGACCACCACGCCGCGCAGTGAATCCGCCGCCAGCAGCTTCGGCAGCCGGTCGAGCCACGCATTCAGCCCAGCCCCGGCCGTGTACGGGACGGCCATGTGCTCGTGCCGCACCTTGCCGCCTCGCGCTTCAATCGGTACTGTGGAAAGCCCTTGGAACTCCAGGGGTTGGTGGGTGTATTTGGTCAATTCGGGTACTTCAACCAGCTTTGCCGTTTTTCAGGACTTTTTCAAGCGCGCGCGCCGTGTGGCTGCGGCGGTTCTTCACCACCTGCTCGGGGGTTCCAGTCGCCACAATCGTTCCGCCCTTTTCGCCGCCTTCAGGTCCGAGGTCTATGATCCAATCCGCCGACTTGATCACGTCCGTATGGTGTTCAATCACCAGCACCGTGTTGCCGAGATCCACCAGTTGGTTCAACACGTCCAGCAGCCGCCGGACGTCCTCGAAATGCAGACCTGTCGTCGGCTCGTCCAGGATATACAACGTTTTACCTGTCTGACGGCGGGACAGTTCGCGGCCCAGCTTGATGCGCTGCGCCTCGCCGCCCGATAACGTGGTGGAGCTCTGGCCCAGGTGAAGGTAGCCTAACCCTACGTCTACCAGCGTTTGCAGCTTCTGTTTGATCTGCGGGATGTTGTGCAGCAACACCAGGGCATCTTCCACCGTGGTTTCCAGCAGATCGGCGATGGACACTCCGTTGAACTTCACCTGGAGCGTTTCTGAGTTGTACCGCCGCCCCCGGCACACGTCGCAGGGCACGAAAACGTCCGGCAAAAAGTTCATTTCGATCCGCTTCATGCCGTCGCCCTGGCACGCTTCGCACCGTCCACCCTTTACGTTGAAGCTGAACCGGCCCGGCTTGTAGCCGCGCTCCCTCGACTCCGGCAGCATGGCGAAGATCTCGCGAATCGGCGTAAAGACACCGGTGTAGGTCGCGGGATTCGATCGTGGTGACCGTCCGATGGGCGACTGGTCAATCTCTACCACTTTGTCGATGTGGGCGAGCCCTTCCAGTTTGTCGTAGTTCCCTGGCTTCGCCTTGCTGTTGTAGAGAAACTGCGAAATGGAGCGATACAGGAGGTCGTGGATCAGCGTCGACTTGCCGCTGCCGCTCACCCCCGTGATCACCATCAGCGTACCCAGCGGGAACTCGACGTCCAGTTCCTTCAGGTTGTGCTCCCTGGCGCCGCGCAGAACCAGTTTGTTGCCGTTGCCCGGCCGGCGAAACTCGGGGATTTCCACCGACCGCGTGCCGCTCATGTACTGGCCCGTCAACGAGTCCTTGTTCGCCGCGATCTGCTTCGGAGTCCCGGCCGCCACGAGATAACCGCCCAGGCGACCCGCTCCGGGACCCAGGTCGATCACATAGTCGGCGCGCTCAATCGTCTCCTGGTCGTGCTCCACCACTAGCACGGTGTTGCCGATATCGCGCAAACGCGCCAGAGTATCCAGCAGCTTTTCGTTGTCTCTCGGATGGAGCCCGATCGATGGCTCGTCGAGCACATACAGCACGCCGCGCAGCTTCGAGCCGATTTGCGTTGCCAGCCGGATACGCTGGGCTTCGCCGCCGGAGAGCGTCGCTGCGGAACGTTCCAACGAGAGGTAGTCCACCCCCACAGCGGTGAGAAACTCCAGGCGATTCCGGATCTCTTCCACAATCCGGGCGCCGATTTGCTGCTCTCTCGGGGTGAGTTCCCACTCGCGCGCGGCCGGCAGGGCCCGGGCGATCGGCATGCCGGTGAAATCGGCGATGCCCATGCCCTTCACCTTCACCGCCAGGCTGGACGGCCGGAGGCGTTGCCCGTGACAGGTCTCACAGGCCGTCGCCGACATGTACTCCATCAGGTATTCCCGGTAGCCCTCGCTGTAGTCCTCGAAGGCCCGCTCCAGAATCTTGATGATCCCGGGGAAGCCGGTGGCGCCATAGAGCAGCGCCTGCTGGTTTTTCGGCGTCAGTTCGTCGAAGGGCTTGGCAATGTTGATCTTGAGCTTCTTGGCCGCCTCGGCCACCGCCTGCTGCATCATGGCGGAACTGCCGCCGGGGCCGAGTCCGCCATCGAACAGCGGCTTCGACGAATCCACGATGACCTTGATGGGATCGAAGGTCCAGGAATTACCCAGTCCGTGGCACGCCTCGCAGGCGCCATAGGGGCTGTTGAAGGAGAAGGACCGCGGTTCGATCTCGGGCACCGATTCGCCGCAATCGGGGCAGGCCATCTTCTGGGAGTACAGCCGCTCGCTCTCGCCGGAAGGTCCGTTGACGACCACCACGGTCACCAGTCCGTTCGCCAGCTTGGTAGCCGTTTCGATGGACGCCTCCAGGCGCTTCTCCAGCCCCGGTTTCAACAGCAGGCGATCCACGACCACTTCGATGGTGTGATTTTTCCGCTTGTCGAGAGCGATCTCTTCGTCCAGCGAGCGCAGTACGCCGTCGATCCGCGCCCGAACGAACCCGGCGCGCGCGTATTTTTCCAATTCTTTCTTGTACTCGCCCTTGCGGCCTCGCGCCACCGGAGCCAGGATCATGATGCGGTCGTCCTGCCGCAGCGCCAGGATGTTTTCGAGAATCTGCTGGGTCGTCTGCCTGGAGATGGGCGTTCCGCAGTTGGGGCAGTGCGGTATCCCTATCGACGACCAAAGCAACCGCAGGTAGTCGTAGATCTCCGTGATGGTCCCAACCGTCGACCGGGGGCTGCGGTTCGTCGTCTTCTGCTCGATGGAGATGGCCGGGCTGAGCCCGTCGATGGAGTCCACTTCGGGCCGCTCCATCTGGTCGAGAAACTGGCGAGCATACGGCGAAAGAGTCTCGACGTACCTCCGCTGCCCCTCGGCGTAAATCGTGTCGAAGGCCAGCGAAGATTTGCCGGAACCGCTGAGTCCGGTAATCACGGTCAGCGTGTTGCGGGGGATCTCGACGCTGATATTCTTCAGGTTGTGCATCCGCGCCCCGTGCACGGTGATGCTCTTGAT
This sequence comes from uncultured Paludibaculum sp., assembly GCF_963665245.1. Classification (NCBI taxonomy): domain Bacteria; kingdom Pseudomonadati; phylum Acidobacteriota; class Terriglobia; order Bryobacterales; family Bryobacteraceae; genus Paludibaculum; species uncultured Paludibaculum sp. The sequence goes on along the minus strand of NZ_OY762267.1, from coordinate 4,611,697 downwards.
CATTGCGGCGTCTTATTATTGTCCCGCATGCGGCCGGTCTGTTGTTCAAACTTCCCTTTGGCCCAGTGCAGGAGGCGCCGCACGGGTGGGAAGTGGTCCGCCAGGATCACAAGCCCGGGGATGAGGAACACCCACCCCGGCATAATGGGCAGAATCAGCCCGAGGATGCCAAGGAGAACGAGTCCGAGCCCGGAGAGGATGCGCAGGAGTTTGAGCAAGGAAGCAGCTTCAGTTTAGCATCCACCTCTCGAAAGATGGCCAAACTGTCGGTGTGTTCCCGGTTTGCGGGCGCCAGCCCTATTCCGGAGACTGGCGCACGATGGCGACTGGGCCCAGCAGCCCGGAGGGGAGCAGCGGCGCATCCGCCGGGTAGAAGACCTGGGTCGTGTAGGTGTACTTCGTGGCACCAGCCTGCTGGTCACCGATGAGGCGATTCACCCAGAGATTGGCTACCTTCACTTCCAGTTTGTTGGCGCCGGGCTTCAGAGCCGTGGTGACATCCACACGGAAGGGGGTCTTCCAGACGATGCCCAGAGACTTGCCATTGACCAGGACCTCAGCCAGGTTCTGCACATTGCCGAGATCGAGCCAGAGCTTCGCGCCTTTCTGAGACCAGGCCGCCTGCGCCTGGATGGTTTGTGTGTAGGTCGCTGTACCGGAGAAATACTTGACGCCGGGGTCAGAGTTCTCAGTCCAGGAAGCCAGGCGGTCCAGAGTGGCCTTGTCTGGCGCACCACGGCCAGGCTGGAAGGCAACGGCCCAGGGACCTTCGACGGTCGTGACAGTGGTCTCGGCCAGTTTCGGCAGAGTGCGTGTCGGGGTCGGGGCTGGCTTGCGGAAGACGACGAAGATGGCGTCGTTGGGTTCCAGCCGCAGGGCTACTGTCGTGCGACCGTCGGCGATGCGATAGGCGGCGGGTTGTGCCAGACCGGTCTCCGGATGCCAGATCTCGGCCGCTTTGCCTTCGACGCGGAAAGTGGCATCGAGGAGTTCCACGCGGTTCTGGCGATTGTTCACCCAGTAGACTTCACCATCGGCGAGTTTCCGGTGGACAAACAGCAGGTTCGTGTCGGCCGCCGGCTTCGCGTATTCGAAGTCGGCGCTGACCTTGAGGGCTTCCAGAGCGGCGGCGATGGACTGCCCGGCGTAGACTTTGCCTTTGCCGACGGCACGCTCACCGGAGCCGGAACCCCAGAGCTGATCGACCAACGTGCGAAACTCGGACGCATTGTCGCTGAGGCTGGGCGTGGACTCCGGTTTGGGCCCAACGACAGTGGCACCGGCCTGGACGAGATCGCGGATCTTGCGCAGGACGGGCAGCGACATGTGTGTGGCATTGGGATCGAGGGCGAGGACGCGGTAGCTCATGCCTGTTGGAGTAGTCAGGCGTCCAGCCGTGCAGGCGAGCCGGGTGAGCAGTGCATCGGCGCTGAAGTAGTCGAAGTTGTAGCCGGAGGGGACGTCGGGTGCCCGGTTACTGAACAGCGCCGTGATGTTGGAGTCCTCGCCGTAGAAATAGGCGACGTCGGCGACGAACTTGCCCTGCTGCAGCATGTAGGAGCTGCGGGCCAGGTAAGTCGTCCAGGGCTTGGCCATCTCGCCCCAGGTTTCGTGCCGTGTGAACCACTGGCCGAAGGGTCCGAGGCCGAGGCCCGGGATCTTGTCGTCAACCGGCTGGTGGACCGAAGTGTGGATGACAAAGCGGTTGAGGCCGTTGGCCAACTCCTTGTCGGCGGTGGGCTTGAGCTTCTCAGGAGACCAGGCCCAGGCGCTGCCGATAGCGGTGAGTGACTCGGCCGCAACGAGATTCTGGCCGTAGATGTGGGCAACGGAGGCAGACTCGCGAATGTCGGAGTTATAGCCGAAGGACTCGCCGGTCTGCCCGGGGCGCGGGGTCCACATGGCGCTCATGGGAACATCGGCGTGGCGCTTCATGTCCATGCCATCACCGATGAAGGCGCGGCCGGATTCGTGGGCCTCGGTGTAGCGGCCCATGCCGCGGGCCTTTAGGGAAGTGGAGAACTGATCGTAGTGGTTTTCCGCCATCAGTTCGCCGATGGTCTTGCGGAAGTCCCACAGGAAACGGTCGGAGGATTCCGCGCTATCGACGACGCGGCCGGCGAGGACGGGCAGCCAGACGTGCGGGTCGTAGCCGCGACGTTTAGCGAACTCGGTGAGGATCTCGTCGGTCCAGTTCTGGGCGCCGGCTTCATAGCTGTCGATGACAACGTACTGGAGACCTCGTTTGCCCATGAGGCCACCGGTGGCATCCTTGTACTGATCGAGGTAGTTGTCGGCGTAAGCCTTCACGAAGTTGCGATTGAGCTTGTCTACTTCAAGGCCGGTGGCCTCGGGCGAGGCCGGGTGGTTGGTGATGCCAAGCAGGGAGTAGCCGATGCGGAGCACCGTCCAACGGCCCGTGGGCGGGGTCCATTCCAGGGTTCCGTCCGGACGCATTTTGCCGGTGAGATCCACGACGTTGGCCTTGGCCACCGCATCGTCCGCGGCGACCGCGGGCGTGGCGAGCTGGTAGAGCGTGGGCAGGGTCGAAAAGGCGGCCTTCTCCTGGAAGCGATTCACGCGTGCGCCGGGGTGCAGCACGAGCTCTGCAATGCGGTGAGCCGTGGGCGCGCGTTGCGGGCGCAGACCCGGAATGTTCATGGTCTGGCCGCGCGGTGGTGGCTGTGGCGTGCGGAAGGTAACACGGAAGAACTTCGCGGTGACCGGAGCGAAAGAGATGGTGTTGGCGACCGAGCGGCTCACCGGGATGGAAGCGACCCGGTTGAATTGGGTGCCGTCCGAACTGGACTCCAGATTGAGACCGGTGTCGGAAGAGATATCCCCAAAGGGGTTGCGGCCAGCGGAGTGGAGCACGAGGGTGAGACCGCGAATCGCCTGGGGCTGGGAGAACTCAAACTGGATCCAGGCGCGCTCCCCGACGGGCGCCAGCGGCAGTTCCGATTCCTTGGCGAGGTCGCCGTCGGAGAGCATGGTGAGGTCGAACTGCCCACCGCTGGAAGTGACCTTTGGCTGGAGCTCAGAGACGGTGACGTCGGAGGCGGGCAAGCGGAAGGCGACGACGGCACTGTCGGCGTAGTACTCCGGCGGGCGCTGCGGTTCGGACGTCAACTGGAGGCCGCCGCCCATGGAGCGCGGGATGTTCTGATAGGGGCCGGCAACGGAAGGCGGCTTGGGGAGTTTGCCGACGAAGGCGCGGCCGCCTTCAATCGTGGTTTCGCTCCACACGAACTTCTTCATGGCCTGGGCGGGGGGCACCCATGGTCCGCCGCTTTCGCTCCAGCCGGGCGAGCCGGCGATGGCCATTTCGAGGCCCAGCTTGTCGGCCAAGGTCGTGGTGAAGCGGAAGGCATCCTTCCACTCGGGCGTCATATAGACGAGGCGCTTGTCGACGATTTGGGGTGTGGCCAGAGCGGCGTCGAAGTTCTGGAAGCCGCCGATGCCGACCCGCTTCATCCACTCGAGGTCGGCCTGGATGCCGGGCTTGGTGATGTTGCCGTTCATCCAGTGCCACCAGACGCGGGGCTTGGCGGAATCGGGTGGGGTTTGAAATCCGCGTTCCAGCGGATCGCCAGTGCCTTGGACCGGACCTTGGGCCAGACTACCGGCGACGAAGCAGAAGAGAAGTGGAGCGAGGGCCCTGATCGCATTGGACATGTCGGAGTACCTCCAGACGACATGAGACTCAGATGTTGACTGGATTGGGTATATCACAATCAGACAACGGTGTCTGGTTGCAGGTCTGTGGCGGGCAGCGGCGGTGACGTTGGCGCGGGTCGACGCGAAGAGGATGGCTGCCAGACTGGAGCAGGCTCCTATCAATGCTGGCTGAACACCTGAATGTCGCGAGGGAATTGCCCAGGCCGAATGGGATGCAAGATCAGCTCCACGGGTCGGGCGTCTTGCGGCAAAGTTGGTAGCGCCTGATACTGGCACCTCCGAGTTGCGCTCTGGCAGACTGTTAGCAAGCCAAAATGAAGCTTTGTCAAGCAACCGTGCAGATACCATGTGACGGTGTGTCAACACTCGTCTGGGACGGTAACGATCTTGTCGATGTCACGAGTAATCAGCGCATTCGCCCGGACGGATCAGTGACTCGCCAACAGTTTGGTCTTGGCTACGACTTCGACCGAGCCGTCTGCATCCGCAGAGCCGATACGTTCTGGGCAGTGGCGTACGACAATCGGGGGACGGCTGCAGCCCTAATGAAGAACGGCCGATTCCATCGCCAATTGAACCGCGACTTCAATCATGCTGCCGATTTTGATTACCCAATTACGCTGGCAGATCGTGGGAGTGGTCACATCGCTATCATTCACTGTCCGCGATCCTACGACACGCTTGAGTTTGAGGATGCTGAGACTGGAGAGATCCTAGATGTCAAACGGACTGACGAAATGGAGTTCCATTCACGCCTATCGATTTCTCCTAACGGGCGCTTCCTCCTCAGCGCGGGCTGGTTTTGGCATCCGTTGTGTGGTGTATGGATTTGCCCTCTCCGCCAAGCTCAAGAAGATACTCCGCAGCCCGAAGAGCTAGGGTTTTCGTACGGAGCGGAGTTCGATAGTGCGGCGTTTCTAGACAACGATAGTATTGTCTTGACTACGGCCACTGAAGTGGTGAACGATGCGATTCCAAGCACAGGGCTTGGTCCGTTGAAGTTAGGTGTCTGGTCGATTCAGAGGAGAAGATGGACGTCGATCGTGGATCTGATGGAATGCTCTGGGATGATCATGCCTTGGCGAGACTGGATCATTTCCTTTCATGGCCATCCGAAGGCGATTCAGCTCTCGACGGGAGCCGTCGTGCATCGCTGGGACCAACTATACTCGGGGCGTCAAGTAGGGGCTATTGACCTGGGAGATCCGCCACCACCGCAGATAGCGCTAGACTCTCAGGGCGGAAGGTTTGCAGTGAGTGGCCCCGAAGGAGTAACGGTCGTGAACTTGTCTACAACGGATTGCGGCCCAGCGAGGTGAGCTAATCCTCCCAGTCCCTCGCCGCTTGACGTCCACGTGGCTGAAGTGTTGCCAACCCACGGATGTCCTGGTGAACGCACTCCACACCTGGATGTTGGGAACAACTCGGACCGAAAGGTGGAGTCTGGTGGGCGAGGTTTTGTGGCGCGGAGATCACACAAAGCCTTACTCCTGGTCACCGGCAACAGTTCCTGGAGGACCCTGCAGGCCAGGGGGGGGCACGCAGCCGGAGGGGGACCTGCCGACGGAATGCAGCAACCCGGCCACAGTTGTTCCGCAGTAATCTCCCTGTGAATTGGCATGCTGCCAGCGGCCCGCTTGCGCAGGCTCACGAGCCGCATCGCGGATGGACTTCTACCATGCCACCCCGACCTCAGTGCCCTTCAGCTTCCAGAAACCGCTCGGCTTCGATGGCAGCCTTGCAGCCGGCTCCGGAGGCCGTGATCGCCTGCCGGTACGTTCGATCTTCCACATCACCCGCGTGAAAAACGCCGGTGATGTTGGTGCGGGCGCCACCGTGGCCGATGATGTAGCCGTCCTCGTCCAGATCCAACTGGCCGACGAACGGCTGCGTGTTGGGAATGTGACCGATGGCGAGAAAGAACCCGTCGACGGCCTGCGTCCAGGCTTCGCCCGTCTTCACGTTCTTGAGCTTGACCGCCTCGACGTAGCCCTTCTCGATGTCCAGGACGTCCTCGACGATCGTGTTGGTCATCCACTTGATCTTGGGGTTCGCCTTGCAGCGCTCGAGCATGATCTTGGATGCCCGGAACTCCTCGCGGCGGTGGATGAGAGTGACCTCGTCACCGAAGCGCGTGAGGAAGTTCGCTTCCTCCATGGCGGAGTCGCCGCCGCCGATCACGATGATCTTCTTGCCCTTATAGAAGAAGCCGTCGCAGGTGGCGCAGGAACTGACGCCGTGCCCGATGAGCTTCTGCTCGTTCGGCAAACCCAGCCAGCGGGCCGAAGCTCCGGAAGCCACGATCAGCGTGCGGCACTCATGCCACTCGTCGTCGATTTTGAGGCGAAAGGGGCGTTTGGAGAGGTCGGCCTCCTCCACTTTGCCGGACATGTACTCAGCCCCGAAGCGAATGGCCTGCTGCTTCATGTTTTCAACAAGCTGCGGGCCCATGATGCCTTCGGGAAAGCCGGGGAAGTTTTCGACTTCGGTGGTGATGGAAAGCTGGCCGCCGGGCTCGTGGCCGGCGATCACCAGGGGGGTTAGTCCCGCCCGGGCGGTGTAAATAGCCGCGGTATTCCCCGCGCAGCCTGAGCCGATGATAATAACGTTCCGCATGCAAGTACCTGGAAATTCCATGCTATCGCAGTGGGCGATAGAATACCTTCCAGCATGAAGCTCGCTTCCACCATCGCCCTGACACTGCTTGCCTCCACTGCGGCGGCGTTCGCTCAACCTTCCCAGCCGCCTCTTTCCGCGGAAGAACGCACGCGCTGGTTCCGCGAAGCCAAGTTCGGGATGTTCATTCACTGGGGCGCCTACTCCGTCATTGGCCGCCACGAATGGATCCGGACCATGGCGCAGATCCCGCAGGCGGAGTACGACGTATACGCCAAGCAATTCAATCCAGTGAACTTCAACGCCGACGCCTGGGTCGACCTGGCCAAGAACGCCGGGGCCAAGTATATGGTGATCACGTCGAAGCACCACGACGGCTTCAGCATCTTCCGCAGCCAGGTGAGCGACTACGACGTGGAGATGACGCCGTATGCGGGCGATCCGCTGAAGCAACTGGCGGCAGCGGCGAAGAAGAAGGACATGCGCCTGGGCTTCTACCACTCGATCATGGACTGGCACCATCCCGATTACCGGCCACGCCGCTCGTGGGAGTACCCGAAGACTTACAAAGAAGGCGGTAACAACAACCGCTACATCGACTTCATGAAGGCGCAGCTGAAGGAGTTGCTGACGGGCTACGGCGACGTGGCGATGATCTGGTTTGATGGCGAATGGGAGCACACGCTGGCCGAGGCGAAGCGCGACGACGAGGTCTACGACTTCATCCGCGGCTTTCAGCCGAACACGCTGATCAACGATCGTCTGTACGAGCGCAAGCCCGGCAACAAGGCCGACTTCGGGACGCCCGAGCAGTATGTTCCGGCCACAGGCTTCAAAGATCCCAGCGGCAAGCCGATCCTGTGGGAAGCCTGCGTCACGATCAACAACGACTCCTGGGGCTACAACAAGTACGAGACCGACTTCAAGACGGATCGCGATCTGATCCGCATGCTGGTGGAAGTCGTCAGCAAGGGCGGGAACCTGCTGCTGAACGTCGGGCCCAAGCCTGATGGCACCATTCAGGATGAGTTTATTACGCGCCTCAACGCGATGGGGCGATGGATGAAGGTGAACCAGGAGTCGATCTACGGCACCACGGCGAGCCCGTTTGAGCGGATGTCGTTCTTCGGCCGTGCGACGACGAAGGGCAACAAGCTCTATCTACACCTTTTTGAGTGGCCGAAGGATGGCACGCTACGCGTAGCCGGATTGCGCAACCTGGTGCATTCGGCGCGTCTGCTGGCCGACCCGATGCGCAAGATCACGGCGAAGCGCGACGGGGACGATATCCTGCTGTCTCTGCCCGGCGGAGCACCCGATGAGATCGCCAGCGTCGTGGAATTGACCCTCGACGGAGCGCCGGTGGCGGTGCCGTTCGCCAACCGGCCCGATGTCAAGGGGCTGATCACGTTGGGCGTCGAATCCTGCGAGATCGAGACGGAGTTCGAGCAGCGCGCGAAGAAGGAGAACGCACTGGGCCACGTCTATCTCACACGATGGACTCGCGATAAGGACGTTCCTTACTGGAAAGTGGAGGTCCCCAAGGCGGGGCGCTACCGCGTGGAGGCGTCCTATGCGTCCCGGAAAGCGGGAACTCCGATTGCGGTTGAGGCCGGCACGGCTAAACTGGGCGTAGTCTCGGTGAATTCCGGCGGCGACTGGGTGTTCAAATCGCATTCACTGGGCGAGATCGATCTGAAGCAGGGCGCCAGCGAAGTGAGGGTGAAGCTGGACACCAAGGCTGGCGGGACCGTCAACCTGGAGCGCCTGGTACTGCGGCCCGTGCTCTGAAAGACGGAACTCCAGGAAGTTGATTTTCGTATCCGATTGGCAGTGGAGGGATCCATGACATTACCCGCATATCGGGTAGGCCTGTTCGCCGCTGTCCTAGCGTCGACAGGCTGTTCCATCGACATCGGCGACCGGCACGCCTCGCGAACGGGCGAGACGGTTCACGACACGAAGATCATCGAACGGACCAAGGCCGTGAAGGCCGAGATGGTGGTGGCAGAGCTCACCATCGGCGCCGGCGAACTCAATTTGAGCGGAGGCGCCAAAGAGCTGTTCGACGGCGAGTTCACGTACAACGTGCCGAGCTGGAAGCCCGAGGTGCGCTATGACGACTCCGGCTTCCGCGGCCGTCTCACCGTCCGCCAGAGCGGCAGCAAAGGCAATTTCGGCGACATCAAGAACATCTGGGACTTGAAACTGGCCAACGATATTCCGCTGGATTTGCGTATTCACTGCGGGGCCGGCGAGAACAAACTGGATTTGCACGAACTCACGCTGCGCAATGTGGAAGTGCAGCTCGGGGCCGGATCAGTTGACATGGATCTGCGCGGCAAGCCGCTGAAGGACTATGAAGTCCGCATCGAAGGCGGCGTGGGCGAAGCGACCGTCCATCTGCCGACGGATGTCGGCGTGGTGGCCGAGGCCCATGGGGGCATCGGGTCCATCAACGTGCGCGGATTGAAGAAGGACGGCGACCGCTGGGTGAGCGAATCGAACGGCTCGCCGAGGGCGACCATCCGGCTGAGCGTCAAAGGCGGCATCGGCGAGATCAACATCATCGCCGAATAGTCCGCTCTGGATCAAAGCTGCTCGGCGTCCATCAGGAGCATGGGCGCCGAAGGCGCGAGCTTTCGAAGGCTGGGCACGACGCCGCGCAGGTTTTCCCCTAAGTCGGCTGCCACGATCATGACAGGGCGATCGTCGGAGACTCCAAAGAGCCGGCCGCGATGGACATGATGGTCTTTTCCGAAGCCCATCACGCCGCGCATGACGCTGGCGCCCTGAATCCCCTTCTGGTTGAGTTTCCGCACCAGTGCCTCATACAGCGGGAGGTCACCGTGCGTTTCGGTTTCCGCGAGGAAGATGACCAGCAGCTTCATTCAGCCTCCACGACTTCCTTGGGTTTGTCGGATCCCGACACGAGCAGATACAGGCTGGGCAGAGCCAGCAGGGTGAGCAACAACGTAGACAGCAATCCACCCACAACCACGGTGGCGAGCGGCCGTTGTACATCGCTACCGATGCCTGTAGCGCGGGCGGCAGGGACCATGCCCAGCAAGGCTACCACGATCATCATCAGTACCGGACGCATCTGGGCCAAGGCGCCCTGAACAACGGCGTCCCCGACATCCAGCTCAGGATCGGACCGGCGCCGGCGGTTGATCTCCGCCACCACCAGCACGCCGCTCATCACGGCCACACCGAAGAGGCTGATGAATCCGACCGCGCTGGATACGCTGAGATTGATGCCCCGCATGTACAGGAAGATGATGCCGCCCACCAGTGAGAAGGGTACATTCATCAGCACCAGTCCGGCGTACACCGGAGAGCCGAAGGTCCAGAACAGCAAAGCGAAGATCACGGCGATGGTGACAGGCATGATGAGGGTCAACCGGCGCTTGGCTCGGGTGAGGTTCTCGAACTGGCCACCCCAATCCACGTCGTACCCCGGCGGCAAGTGAATCGCTTTTTGGAAGCGAGCCTGCGCATCGGCCACGAAACTGCCCTGATCGCGGCCACGGATGTTGGTGCGGACTGTGATCTGGCGGCGATTCTCGCGGCGGGCGATGATGCTGGCCCCGTTGACGACGTCGATGCGCGCCAACTGCGAGAGAGGAATACTGCCGCCGTCGTGCGTGGGGACAAGGATCTCACCGATCACATGGGCGTCCTTGCGCGCCTCGGGGATGAAGCGGACCGTCACGTCGAAGACGCGCTCTCCTTCAAAGACGGTGCTGACGGCGCGGCCGCCGATGGCCATCTCGATCATGTCCTGGATGTCGCGCACATTGATGCCATAGCGCGCCGCCGCCTGCCGGTCGATCTCAATGCGAAGCTGAGGCTGATCGGCCTCCTGCTCAATGGCCGAGTCGGCCGCGCCGGGCACCTTGCGGATGACCTCGAGAGTGTCGCGGGCCAACAGGCGCAGCTCAGCGAGATCTGTGCCGGTGAAGATGACCGCCAGGTCGGCGGCCGAACCGGTGACGGCCTCGGTCACGTTGTCGATGATGGGCTGTGTGAAGCTGAACGCGGCACCCGGAATTTCGTTGTGGAGCCGCGCGGACATGGCATCGATCAACGTGGACTTGTTGCGGCCGGTGGTCCAGGTGTCATAGGGCTGCAGGGCGACGAAGACCTCGTTGCGGTTGGCGCCATAGGGATCGGTGCCGGAATCGTTGCGGCCACTTTGCGAGCTGACCATCTTCACTTCGGGGAAGCTGTGCAGCATGGTGCGCATCTGGCTGGCCACTTGCGCGGATTTCTCGATCGAGATGCCGGGCGCCAAAGTGGCGCGCACCCAGATGACGCCTTCATCCAACTGTGGAAGGAACTCCGAGCCCAGCGCCAGCGAGAGAACGAAGGCCGCCGCGACGACGAGAAGGGAGAGACCCACTGTGGCCTTGGGCCGTGCCATGGTTGTTTCCAGAGCGCTGCGGTACACCTTGCCCAGCCAGTGGAGCACGGGGTTCTCCCAGTCCTTCGCACCGTTCTTGAACAGATAAGTGGCGAGCACCGGGATGAGCGTGAGCGCGATCAGCATCGAGCCGAACAGCGCATAACAGATGGTGAACGCCATGGGCGTGAAGAGCCGGCGTTCGACGCGCTCCAGTGTGAACAGCGGAATGTAGGCGGAGATGATGATGAGCAGCGAGAAGAAGATGGGCCGCTCCATCTCCAGCGCGGCGTCGCGAACGGCGCCGATCACGCTGTCGCGGCCGCCAAGGAGTCCGGCCCGCTTCCGCTCGACCAGCATGTGTACGACGTGCTCCACCATCACGAGGGTGCCGTCGACGATGATGCCGAAATCGAGCGCGCCCAGTGAGAGCAGGTTCGCGGGGATGCCCGAGAACTGCATACACAGGAATGCGAAGAGCAAGGACAGTGGGATTGTGATGGCTGTCAGGAGAGCGGCCCGCACGCTGCCCAGAAACAGGAACAGCACGGTTACGACGATAACGAGCCCTTCGAGCAACGTGTGAGTGACAGTGCCCAGCGTGTTGTTGACCAGGTCCGTCCGGTCGTAGATGGGCTTGATGGTGACTCCTTGCGGGAGCCGTGTGGAGTTCAGTTCTTCGACGGCGTCCCCGATGCCTTTCAGCACGTCGCTGGGGTTCTCGCCGCGGCGCATCAGCACGATGCCTTCCACGCCGTTTGACTTGTCGTTTACGCCGAAGATGCCGGTGGGCATGGGGGCGCCGAACTGTACGCGGCCCACGTCGCGAACGAAGATGGGCACGCCCTTGGACGCGCTGACGACGATGCTCTCGACGTCACTCAGCGCCTTCACCTGGCCAACGCCGCGAATGACCATGGCCTGCTGGTGATTGTCCAGCAGCGCGCCGCCGGCGTTCTGATTGTTGGCGTCGATGGCCTGTGCGACCTGTGCGACGGTCAGGCCATACTTGGCCAGGGCGAGGGGATCAATCTCGACTTGATACTGGCGGATGAGGCCGCCAAAGGGAGTGACGTCGGCCACGCCCTGCACCTGGAGAAACCGGGGTGTAATCACCCAATCCTGCAACTCGCGCAACTGCATCGCGTCGTAGCCGGGGCCTTCCAGGGAGTAGCGGTACAGCTCGCCAATGGGCGTCGACAGCGGTCCCAGCGACGGCGTCACGTTGGGCGGCAGGTTCGCATCGCGTAGTTTCTCCAGTACTAACTGGCGGGCGAAGTAGTCGTTGACGTCGTTGGCAAAAGTCAGCTCGACCACCGAGAGGCCGAAAATGGTGCGCGAGCGTCGCGCGATGACGCTGGGCACGCTGTTGAGCGCGCGTTCCAGCGGTACGGTGACCTGCTGCTCCACTTCCTCGGCGGCACGGCCGGGGTAGAGGGAAATCACGACAACCTGTGTGTCGGAGATGTCCGGATAGGCCTCGATCTTCAACTGCCGGTAGGCCCAAATGCCGGCGGCGACCAGGATGAGTCCCAGGACCAGAGTGATGAAGCGTTGCTTCAGGGCGAAACGGAGAAGTTTGGCAATCAAAGGGACGTCTCCTCTAGTTGCCCTTGAGCAGCATCACGCCATCGGTGACGATGCGGTCGCCCGGTTTGAGACCGGACGGCACGCCGACGAGGTCGCCGGCGCGGTTGCCGGTCTGGATTTGTGTTTGCTGATAGCGGCCGGGTTGGGTTTCGCGATAGACGTAGGTGCCGCTCTGTCCCTGTAGGATGGCTTGCGCCGGGATGGCCGCCATGGGGGCCATGGTCTCCACGTGGCGCACGCGCCCGAACATCTCGGGTAGAAGGCGCCCCGCCGGGTTCTGCAATTCCGCACGTACTTTCACGGTGCGTGTTGTGGGCTCCACGCTGTCGGCGATGCGTCGCACGGCGGCGTGGAAGTGCTCGTTGGGATACGCGCTGAGCTCGATATCCAGTGCCTCCCCTACCTTGATGAAGCGGATGGCGGTCTCGGGCACATCGGAGCTCACCCACACGGTGCTCAGGTCGGCCACGGTCAGCAGAGGTTGATTGGTGTCGTTGCGGAACTCGCCCTGGACGACGTTCATCTCCAGCACCTTACCCGAGACGGGCGCGCGGAGTGTGATCTTCTGCCCGAACTCGCCAGGCTTCAAGCCGAGGATGCCCAGTCTCCGCAGGGACTGCTCGCGCGCCGCGACTGCCTGTTCCACCTGCGCCTTGGCCTGGGCGAGAGCGTTCTCAGCGGTGAGGAGCTCCTTGCGCGCCACTGCCTGGTGCTCCAGCAGGTCCCGGTTGCGCTCAAAGTCCGACTGAGCCTTGAGCTGGTTTGCCTTCATCTGGCCGAGACTCGAGTCGGCCTGCAAGTAGGCCGAAATGGCGACGTCGGCATCGGGGCTCTCAATGGTAGCCACCGGCGCGCCTTCCTTCACTGCGTCGCCGAGCTTCACGAAAACCTGGGTGATCCTGCCAGCGACAGGAGTGACGACACGAGACACTCGATTGGGATTGACTTCCAGCTTGCCCGGCGCGTCGACCTCGTCAAGGGGGACTTGGGCGGTACCGACCACGGACACCTTGATCTGTTTCAACTTCGGCGAGTCCGCGGGTAGGATGACCTCGCCAGGGCGGGGTTGGGGACGAGGAGCGGCGGCCTCCACCTCCTCCTTCCTGGAACAAGCGGCCAGCATGCCGGCCAACATCAATGTTGCGATGATTCTCATGGATTTACTGACTTCCCGGTGGCCGCGTCGATCAGGAACAGACTGCGTGTGTAGTCGGCCCGTGCGTCGTTGTAGCTCTGCATTGTGTCGTTGTAGGTACGCTGAGCATCCAGGAATTCGAGTAGCGAGGCTTCGCCCCGGCGATAGCTGAACTCCGTGATGTCCCGCACTTGTCTGGCCTGACTCAGCAAATCGCCCCGGATGCGGTCGAGCAGCGCTTTGGCCGTGGTGTATTGCTGCCAGGTGTTTTCCACTTCCGTCGAGATCGCATTCTCCAGAGCCTTCACCCTGTATTGGGTTTGGGTCATCTCTCGCTGGGCGCGGGCGATCTCGCCCTGGTTGCGGTCATAGACGGGCAAGGGGATGCTCAAAAAGACTCCAAAGGTGCGGCCATTCGAATAGCCGTACTGGTTGTGGTAGAGCAAGCCGGTGGTGAGGTCGGGTTTGCCGTTGGCCAATTGCAGGTTGGTGTCGGCTTTGGCCCGATCGGTATCCTTGCGAGTGGCCAGCAGGTCGGGACGCTGTTCCAGCGCCTGCTTCTTCATCTCGTCCAACAGCAATACCGTGTCGTCGCTGCGCAGCGAGCCGGTGATTTCGAAGCCGGCCATGCGGGCGTTGCGACCCAGCAATTGCTGGATGGTGTTGCGGGCTGTTTGCAGCTTCAGTTGAGCCTGGGCCACGGCGTTCTGGAGTTGCTGTTGGGCCACCCGAGTGCGGATGAGTTCCACACCGGCCAGGTCGCCGGCATGTACCTTGGCCTCGTTCACCCGCACAATGTCGTTGAAGACATTGAGGTTCTGCTGTGCGAGGTCGGCATTTTCGCGCGCCAGCAGAAAGTCGACACCGGCCAGGCGAACGGCCAGGCCCAACTGGCGCATCGTGTCGAGAAGCCTGAGTTCCGCGATCGAGGTCACCACCGTGGCCAGATCAATGCGCCGCTCACGTTTGCCGCCGCGCTCCCAGATGTAATTGAACTGGGGGGAGAACTCGGACGGGCCCGCACTGTTCTGCGGAGTGAGACCGCGCCGCAGCCAGTCGAGATAGTCCCAGGTGAACGACAGTGTCGGGTTTGGACGCAGCGCCGCTGTGATCTCCCGAGCCCGGGCGACGGGTACATTCTGTTTCTCGGCTAACAGATCCAGGTTATTGCGCAGCGCTTCGTCCACTGCCTGATCAATCGTCAGTGCCGTGGGCACGGGCTGGCCGGGCGCAGCAGGGGCTTGTCCCTGTGCCAGCGCCGACAAACCCAGTAAGGCGCTGCTGCACACAATGCCTATAGTTGCTTTCACTTTTCTCCAGTATCCAGTGCGGCCCGAGTTGCTTCCATACCCAAATCGTGGGATCTTCACGGCCAAATGAAGGCGGGATCGGAAGATATACCGCGCGGACGGGATTGCGATCCGCCGTCTGGCGCGAGAAAGGGGCCCCTTGGATCCGTTGCGCGAAATAGCCTGCAAGGGGGATATATCATGAGTGCGGAATCGAGCATCCTGGTTGAAGGGGGGACCCACACAATCGTGTCGCGCGCTCTGGAACCTGCTGCCATCTCGTCGGCACTGGTGCGCCCGGTCACTCAGAAGGCCATCAGCCGGGTGATCCTCGCCGGCTTCGCGCTCGTCATCCTCCTGTTGCTGGCGGCAGGGCTGCTGGGCGTACGCAGTATCAGCAGCATCCGTTCCACGAATGCGGAACTGCTGGAGGAGCAGGTCCGCATTCAGGACCTCCTCGACGCCGTGCTGCGCGAGCAAAGGGCCATCAACGCGATTTTTGCCGGGTTTGCCAAGCAACCTGAAAACCTCGACCGGCAGCAGCTATTGAGTCAACTGGAAGCCTCCGATCGGGATATTGAGAGCATTGCCGCCGATGCCGCCGACGAGCCGGCCCAGGCGCTGTGGCAGGATCTTTACAAAGCGGTGACCCATTATTCCACTGAGGCACGCAGCATTCTCAGTGACGAATCGGGCCGCGCGCGGCCCCTCCGCCAGTTGATGAGTGCGCACCAGAACGTGCTGGCGCTGGTGGACAAACTGGTGGAAGTGCAGTCCCGGCGCTCCGTGGAGCTGAAGCAGCAACTGGAAGGAATCTCCGAACGGCTGCTGCGCGAGTCGTCCATCCTGCTGGGTGCCAGCCTGTTGCTTGCGCTGGCCTGCGCCATCTACACCGTGAAGTTGACGGTCAGCCTGATCCGGCAGTTGGAGTGGCAGACTGGCGAGTTGAGCCGCGTTTCCTGGAACCTGCTGGAGAAACAGGAGACGACCGCCCGGAGGTTCTCTCACGAACTGCACGACGAACTGGGGCAGTCGCTCACGGCGGTGAAGGCCAATCTCGTCACCATTCTCGATCGCTCCAATGGAGGCCGGGCGCAGGTGGACGATTGCCTGCATCTGGTGGACGCCGCGATTGTCAACGTCCGGGAACTGTCGCAACTGCTGCGGCCCACGATCCTTGATGATTTTGGACTCGACGCAGGCCTCCGCTGGTTGTGTGACCGCTTCAAGCAGCGCACCGGCATCGACGTCCAGTTCACATCCACATTCGACGGCCGGGTAGCGGACGAAACGGAAACTCATATCTTCCGCATCGCCCAGGAAGCGCTGACCAATGTCGCCCGCCATTCCAAAGCCACCAAGGTGGAGATCTCTCTCGCAAACCACGGCGGTCAGATACAATTGCGCGTGGCCGATAACGGCCGGGGGGTCGTTCAGAACGCCGAGCAGACCCAGCGCGGCCTCGGCCTGGTGGGCATGCGAGCGCGTGCCCGCAGTGCTGGGGGAGAATTGAAGGTGGACACCGCGCCGGACCAGGGTGTCGCGATCCTGGCCAGCTTCCCCTTCGTGGAGCGGCTGGACTAGCGGCCGGTAACCACACAGGCGTCTATGAGCCCGAAAAAAATCAGTATTCTGCTGGCCGACGACCACAGTGTCGTCCGCCAAGGCTTTCGACGGATCCTGGAGTCGCAGTCCGACATGGAGATTGTCGGAGAGGCTTCAAACGGGCGCGAAGCGATCGAGCGCGCCACAAAACTCTCCCCAGATGTCGTCGTCATGGATGTCGCCATGCCGGAGCTGAACGGGATTGAAGCCACCCGGCGCCTCATGGAAAGCTCACCGCGAACGCGGGTGCTGGCTTTGTCGATGCACAAGGATGCGGTCTATGTGCGGGAGATTCTACGCGCCGGGGCACGCGGATACCTTCTGAAAGACGCCATCGACGCCGATCTGCTGGCCGCCGTCCGCGCCGTGGCCAAGGGTGAAGGTTATCTGTCGCCGGCGATCGCCGATGCGGTGCTCACGGACTACCGCCAGCACGTCACCGACCCCATCGACCTGCTCACCTCACGAGAGCGGGAGGTGCTCCAACTGATCGCCGAAGGAAAGACGAACAAGGAGATTGCCACCGATCTCAAGCTGAGCGTCTATACGGTGGACGCCCATCGCGGCCGGATCATGGAGAAGCTCAACCTGCACTCCACCGGCGAACTGGTGCGATTCGCCGTCCGTAAAGGACTGATCGATTAGGCATGTGCGCCTGCTGGACCCCTCCGGCTGCTGCGTGCGCTATGATCTCCACTGGTGTCCCAGGAAGTTCCACAGCAAGAAGCGCCCGTCCGGCCTAGAGTCTCTGTCGTCATCGTCGCGTACCAGTGCGAGGCGGCATTGCGCCGCTGTCTGACCGCCCTGGATGCGTCGGACGCTCGCGAAAACATTGAGGTTCTGGTGGTCGACGCCGGCAGCCGGGACGGTTGCCCGAGTGTTGACATCGATTTCCCAGCGATTCAGATGCTGCGTCTGCCACGCAATTTTGGCCGCACGCGGGCTAGGAACATCGGCATGCGGACCGCGCAGTCGGACCTGATCTTCTTTCTCGATCCGTACGCCGAGGTACAGCCGAACACCGTAGTTACGCTGGCGTCCGCCCTGGAGGCAGACGACGCCGTCACCGCGTGCGCCCCGCGGTTGCAGGATCCGTCCGGCGCCGTGCGTCCGAACGCGTTCGCCCTGCCAACGCCGCGGCAACTGGCCGAAGCGGCGATGCGAGGCACGCCCCTACCTCGAGTGGAGCCCCGCGACGGACTGGCGGAGGCCGTGGACGAGGAGGCCATGATGGTGAGGAAGTCCTTTCTCGCCGGCATGAACTACCTGGACGAGAAGCGCTTCTCAGAGCACTGGAGCCTGCTGGAGGTTTGTTGGCAGATCAGGAACGCCGGCAAGCATACTCAGGTCCTGGACCAGACCTGTGCAGTCGTGTACCCGCGTCCACCGCTTGGTCCCGACGAGGCGTTGTATGCGGCAGACCGCATTTCGGGTGCGGCCGCGTTCGTCGGCAAGCACTTGGGTTTCGGTGCTGGTATTTCCTTTAGAATCAAGTGTTTCTTCTCCGCGCTGAGCTCACTGAAATTCGGCCTCGCATTCTCGGTGCTCTCTGGCTCGAAGCTCGACCCAACGCAGTAAGGCAAATAACTTAGATTCCGGCTATAAAGCCTTGGCCACGCACGTCCGATACATTGCAAGAGAGTCACTATGACCGCAATGCTTTGGATCCTCCTCCCTCTCTTCATTGCCGCTGGTAGCGCCTTGTTGAGCTTCTACATCATGCAGGCCAAGCTCGAGGTCGCCGTTTCGAAAGAGCGGGAGAGCCTTGCCGAAGCCCATGCGGTGATCAAGAATCAGGAAAAGCTAATGGAAGAAAAGGTGAAGACGGCGGAGGAGTCCACCATGCGCCGTGCCTTCGATCAGTTCCTGATGGACTTTCGTGTGGAGGAACGCCACTACATGCGGGAGAACAAGTCGATGTTCGTGAACCGCAAGGCTTTGGTGTTGCAGGAGCGGCTCTTCTTCCGCAATATCCCGTTGTCGAATTGGGTGGAGCACGAGATGGTGGTGGAAGAGGGCAGCGACATGAAGAGCCTGGCCAAGCAGTGCTCGATCTTTAGCACGCGCTCCATCTCCGGGGATGAACGAAGCCAGAACTCGCGGCTCCTCAAGTCCAAGGAAGCGCGGACCGCCTAGTATCACTTGTCGGTCCAGAGCATCTGGGCCGCGACCAGCACCAGAAAGATCGCATAGCCGCGGCGTGCAACCACCGGCGACAGCCCTAACGTGATTTTGGCGCCAAAGTAGAATCCGATGAACAAACCCAGCGCCACGAGTCCGGCGTATTTCATGTTCATGTGGCCCTGCCTGTAGTACTCGTAGGCACCCAGCAAGCCGACAGGCGGAATCAACGCCGCCAGGCACGTGCCCAATGCGTCGAACTGTTCCATTTTCAATAGGAAGATCAGGCCGGGGATAATCACCAAACCTCCGCCGATGCCGAACATCCCGCCTAGGATACCGGCCACCAGCCCAATGGCCAGAAGTAGCAAGTAGTTCATCGATCAGGAGTCTAGCAAAAGCAGATCGACGAAGACCACGCTCCCTTCGCCCCTAAATGCGGAAAACTGACGGGAAGTGTTGGGAGTGTAAACCTTCGGGCTGGAACTCTCGTCTTTCGGGGTAGGATGGGCACGATGGCCGACCAACTCGTCGCCACGGCGGGGGCCGCTGACGCGGTCTCCGACTTTGCCGCCTGGATGCTCTCGGAGCAACGCCGGGTGTTTCTGCTGTGCCAGCGGATGTTGGGAGAAGCCGACGAAGCCGATTCGGCGACGCAGGATGTCTTCTTCAAGGCGTATAAGGCCATGCAGAAGCAGGAGGTTCCGGTCGATGATCCGGCTAAGTGGCTCACCCGGATTGCAGTGAACACGTGCCTGGATAAGTTGCGGTCGCGCCGCTGGCAGTTCTGGCGGAAACGGCCCAACCAGGAAGACGAGGAGCTGATTCTCAATATGGCTGCCTCGTCGACCCCGGACGCGGAAGACCAGATGTACGCCGGGGAGATTGGATTGCGGTTGCAGACGGCGCTCGGAAGCCTCTCTGACCGGCAGCGGGCCGTATTTACTTTACGGCACTATGAAGATAGAGCACTGGATGAGATTGCCGAGATCCTCGGCCTGGATGTGGGCACGGTGAAAGCGCACATGGCTCGCGCACTCGCGAAACTCCGGCTGGAATTGCAGGACTTGTATGCGAGCCGCAGGCGTTAGGGAACGGGAGTGAGGACTATGAACTCGGAAAAGCACAACTCGCCCCACTGGACGGAAAGTGATCTGATCGGCCGGCTTTACGGTGTCGAACCGGAGGAGGGCCGGTCTGAGAGGCACCTGGCTGAGTGTCCTGAATGCGGCAACCGCTGGACCGCGTTGCAGGCCAACCGGCGGTCGGTGTTGGCGGAATCTCCGGCGCCGAGCGAAGCGCTGGAAGAACGGCTGCGCCTGCAGCGCCAGGCCGTGTGGGCCCGGATTGAGCAACCGCGCGCCCGCTTGTTGTGGAAGATGATTCCGGTCACCGCCACGGCCTTCATGATCTTCGTGGGCCTCGCCTTGCACCAGACGAAGCAACCGGTAGCGCCATCACAACTTTCCGCACAGGCCAGCGACGCCCAATTTTTCAATGAGATGGCCAGCGTGGTAAACCAGGAGACGCCACGCGCGGCCGACCCGCTCCAGGGCTTGTTCGAAGGCTCCGCCGCGGGCACCGCGGTCGAGGCGCAGTAAGCATATGAAACGGTTGATGTTGTTGATCTGCCTGGGGCTGCCGCTGCTGGCCCAGATGCCGCGCGGGTTCTACCCGTGGTGGGATTCCCCGGTGGCCAAGGATCTCAACCTGACAGACGACCAGAACCGCCAGATCCGCGAGATTGTGCGGGAGTACCGCACCAAGCTGATTGACCAGCGGGCCAGCGTGGAGAAGGCCGAAGTCGAACTGCAGGACATCTTCGGGGAAGACAATTTCGACCAGCGCCGCGGGAACGAAGCCATTGAACGCCTCATCGCGGCGCGTGGCGACATGACCCGCAGTCTGTCACAAATGAGCCTGCGGCTCCGTGGCATCTTGACCCCCGACCAGTACCACGAGCTCATACGGCGCCGGCCGGGCATCCAACCGGGCAACCTGATGCGGGAACTCCAGAAGCGGAATCTGAACAACCAACGCCAGAATGGTAATGGCGGCGGACGCCAGCCCAGGCCACCACAGCAGCCGCAGCAGTAGCACAGGGGCCAATCGCCCGTTGGCGGGCAGCCGTCCGCTCAACCGTCACAGTGATCTCACAAGTCCGAGCCGTAGGGCTGTCCGTGCACGTATGCTCCTCCTCCTGGGTCAATTCAGCACAAGAACTCGCCCTCCATTCAGCTGTTGTAGACGCCGAGCCCCTGGGATGTCCTTCTAAATCAGACTTTTGTGCGAGGAGATGGAACGTATGTAGGAGCCATCCCCCGGAAATAGCGCTCCGGGCCCGATTCCGCTCAACTGGAGTCAGGGAGAACTATATGAACAAGTTGACATCGCTCTTTTTGGCCGCAACCCTCGCGATTATCGGTCTCACACCCGCCTACGCCAAGTCCTACGACTTCTCACTCGCTGTCCCCACGACGGCGGGAACGGTGCAGTTGGAGCCGGGCCGCTACTCACTAAAGGTTGAAGGTGACAAAGCCATCATAACCCTGGAGAAGAACAACAAATCCGTCGAGGTACCCGTGAAGATCAAGCAAGGGGATAAGAAATTCCGGACCACCTCGGTGGGTACGGTCCGCGGCGCGTCCTCAAGCAAGCTGACCTCCATCGAACTCGGCGGATCCAAGACCACCCTGGAGTTCGGCCAATAGTCTGCGGCCGATCAGGAGCCAGTCCCATGGGACCCGCCGCGCACCCCTAAGCCCGTCTGCGCCGGCCCGGTTCCGTGAGACCGGCTCCTGCAGTCGAAATTCCTAAACTCCAGCAGTTCCTTGGGAATCTCGCTACCGCCCCTACTGCTGGGCAAACTCCAACTGATACACCTGCGGGCTGTTGTGATCGAGTGTCTTCATCGGGGCGCCGTCGCTTGAAATGCCGATGCCGCGAGAGAAGCCCCCAAGTTCACCGGGTGGCAGTTCAGCGATTGTTTCCTTCCGGTTGCCGTCGATGCGATACCTCATCAGTGAATTTCCGGCCACATACACGATGGACTTTCCGTCCGGCGACCACACCGGCCAGCGGCAGTAGTCGTCGGACAGCTGCACCCACCGGCGATCTCGGAAGCGGTAAAGCATCAGGCTGCGTGATCCACCCCATCGAAGCGCGACCACCATCGAGCCATCAGGCGACCAGCGGGGACTGAACAGTCCGTCCGACCCATCGAACTTCGATACTTTACCGGTGGCCAGATCCGCGAGCTTCAGGTAGACGCGTTCACGAGCGCTGGCGGTGCTCAGACCATAGAGCAGCTTCTTGCCGTCAGGTGACCAGGTCGGGTCGCACTGGGAGCCCGGATCGGAAGGGACAGCAGGGCGCGTTGCACCGGTGTCGGTATCCAGGAGGTAAGCGCGCATGGGCTTGTCCGGTGCTTCCTGCGCCGCGAAGGCGACCCTGCGGCCATCGGGAGACCAACGCGGCAGCATTGGGACCATCGGAGGGCTGGTGAATTGAATGGGACGCGTCCCGTCCGCCTGCCGAACCCAAAGCGTACGTTGAGGATAGCTGACGTACGCAATACGCTGGCCGTCACGAGCGTACTCGGCCTGCTCAGCGGAGATTCCATCCAGAACCGCTACCCAGGACTTCGAAGCCGCGTCGTATTTCTGGAGTTCACCCAGTCGATCGATGCCGATGGCATGAAACCGCAGATCGCTCCGAGGCCGGACAAAAGACGCAAACTCGGGCTCGTCGGTGGTCAGCTTCGTCAGGTGCCCCGCCCGTGTCGGAAGGATGCCCGCCTCCTGCATGGCCCAGAAGTTGCCGCCTGCAGCAAAAATTCCGTACTTGCCGCTGGACGTCCAGCCGGCCGGAACAAAGGACGGGACATCCCAACCCGGAGCCAACCGGCGCAGACCTGACCCATCCGTCCGGACTTCCCAGGCGGCCGACTGGGCGGACAGCGGGTTCCGGCGCGAGAACCGGATGCGATCACCATGGGGCGACCACTCCACCGAGTCGACAAGGCTGTCCTTCAACTCGAGGATGCGCTGTGGGGACGCGCCGTTTCGCGTGGTGAGGTATAGCTCGCTTTCCGTTGAAAACACGATCTGTCTGCCCTCGGGTGCGAACGCGGCCGAGGTGGCGAGAATGCTGCCGACCCGCCGTGCCGTTCCGTCCGCGATGCGCAAGCTCCACAGCGGCCGGAGTTTGGAACGGCCGGGGCCGGAGGTGGCGGTCAGAAGTACCTCCTCTCCGTCAGGCGAAAGGTCATGGAGAGCGCAGTCGGGCCCGGGCAGGGTAATGGGTAGCTTCAAAGGCGGCCCACCACTCGCGGTGAGCTGCGCGATGAACTTTTCCCCTCGGTAGCCGGCCAGATAGTAGAGACGGCTGCCATCGCTCAGGACGGGAGGGAACTTGTCATAGTTGTCGGTCGTGAGCTTTCGCCAGCGAACCTCCGGAATGGAGGACTGCGTGAAGCGCCAAACCAGGTAGCCGCACCCGGCGACGGCCAGCCCCACGGCGGCCAGTGCCAGCATCAATCGACTGGGGCGATGGGCGCGCGGCTGGTCTATGGCTGCGGGCTCCTGCTCAATTGTTCCGATGAAGCGATAGCCCCGGCCGGGCAGAGTCTCCACGTAGCGAGGGTTGACGGCCGTGTCCCGAAGAGCCTCCCGCACCTTGTTGACTGAACGGTTTAGACCTTGCTCGAAGTCGCCGGCGACATCGTCACCCCAGATGACTTGCCGAAGCTCATCCCGGGTCACCAGCTCACCAGGGCTTCGCAGCAGAGTCACCAGGATGCGAAATGGCTGGTCGCCGAGCCTGATGCGGATGCCGCCTTTTGTCAGCTCACCGGTCCGAACATCCACCGCAAATGGGCCGAACTTGATAACCGAGTCCCGGTCGGCAGAGGCCTCCCACGGATCTTTTGTAACTGGCAGCATCTACTGAATCGACGACTTCAAGCGAGGAGAGGTTACAAGATGTAGCCTGTATTCATGGACTTCCGGGAGGAGCTCCAGACTCTGAAAAGCTCCTGCTACCAGCCACAAAGGGCTATCCCGCTCCTGTATGTGGAGAGGGAACGGCATCAGTCACGCCTAGGTTTGGAGACCGGTCCATCCCTTTGTTGAGGCGCAGAATGTCAGCTCCAGTAGCTCCGGTCGAGCGAGCGGTACTGCACGGCCTCGGCCACATGTTTGGCCTGGATCTGCTCAGAGGCGGATAGGTCCGCGATGGTTCGGGCCACCTTGAGAATGCGATCGTGGGCTCGCGCGGAGAGGCCCATACGGCGGACCGCCATCTCCATGGTCCTTTCGCTGGGTTCGTCGAGAGGGCAGATTTCGCGGAGGCGGCCGGGTGGAATGGTGGCGTTGACATAGCCGCGCTGCTGCTGGATGGCCCGCGCCGCCAGGACTCGCTGACGCATTTCGGCCGAGGAGATGCCGGAGTCGCGGCTACGGAGTTCCTGATAAGGCACCGCCGGAATCTCGATGTGCAGGTCGATGCGGTCCAGCAAGGGGCCGCTGATCTTCCCCATGTACATCTGAATCTGGGCACCGGTGCAGCGGCATTCCCGGGTAGGGTCCCCGTGATAGCCGCAGCGGCACGGGTTCATCGCCGCCACCAACATAAACGTCGAAGGGAAGTTCAGCGTAATCTGCGACCGGGCGATGGAGACCGAGCCCTCTTCCAGCGGCTGGCGCAACATCTCGAGAACGTTGCGCGGGAACTCCGGCAGCTCATCCAGAAACAGGACACCGTTGTGCGCCAGGCTGACCTCCCCAGGACGCGGCATGCCGACCCCGCCGCCGACCAGTGCGGCATCGGAGATAGTGTGGTGCGGGGCACGGAATGGCCGGGCGCCCAGCAAGCCGGTGCCGCGTGGCAAGGCGTCGGCCACACTATGGATCTGGGTGGCCACCAGCGCCTCGGCCAGAGTCATGGGAGGGAGGATACCTGGCAAACGCCGGGCCAGCATAGTCTTGCCGGAGCCAGGCGGTCCCACCAACAGAAGATTGTGCGCTCCGGCCGCAGCCACTTCCATGGCCCGTTTGCCGGTGGCCTGCCCACGCACGTCACGGAAGTCGATCGCCTCGATGGCCGGGTCGACCACGGCCGCGGGATTGGGCCGCTGCGGAGTGAAGCGCTCGGGGTTCGACAGCAGGCCCACCACTTCACTGAGGTGGGAGACTCCGTAGACCTTCAGTCCTTCGACCACCGCGGCCTCGGCCGCATTCTCGCGGGGGACAACAATACTCAGCGCTCCTTCGTCTCGGGCACAGGCGGCGATGGAGATGGCGCCCCGCACGGGCCGAAGACCGCCGTCGAGCGACAATTCACCCACCATCATCATGTGTCCGCACTTGCGCACAGTCCCGGTGGCACCAAGGATAGCCGCCGCCATGGGTAGATCGAAGCCCGCGCCCTCTTTCCGCACGTTGGCCGGCGCGAGGTTGATGGTGACGGCGCGGTTGGGATAGCCGAAGCCCGAGTTGTGGATGGCTGAGCGGATACGCTCGCGGCTCTCGCGCACCGCGGTGTCCGGCATGCCCACAACCACGAAGTCCCGCTGGGAACCGCCTTGTGACAGGTCCACTTCGATATCGATGGGACGCGCCTCAATCCCGAAGATGGCGGCGCTGCGCGTGTGAAAGAGCGGCATGGGCGGTCAATGACTTGACATAAGAGAGTGGCCGGCCGCGGGGGATACTCTCAGGGAAAAGCGTTAGTTGGGCGGTGGCTGGACAGTGAATTTGGCACCCGCCTCTGTCTCGGTGTTGGCGACATGGTCCCGTACCTTCACCAGCAACTGGTACTCAGCCGCCAGGACGCCGGCGTTCAGATTCAAGGTAAGCTCTCCGTTGAGCAGCCGCTGCGGGTAGAACGGCGCGTTGGTCTCTGAAGCGGCATTCGGCTGGGTAAACAGGACTTTGCCTGCCGCATTCAGGACGGAGAGGCCGTAGTCAACCTCGAACTTGTTCTTTTCACCGAGCTGAAAACCGGCCAGTTCAAAACGGGCGATGAGCGTCTCGCCGGGGTGGTAGATGGCAGGTTCCATCGGCTGGCGATCAGTGGGCGTGCGCAGGAAGTGCAGATTCAGGATCGTAAGACCCTTGACTGCGGGCAGAGGCCGTCCGGAAACTCGAAAGCCGATCTCGTGATCCGTGCTGGTTTTGGCCAACTCGTCGGCAATGTGCAACTTGAGCTGATAGGTACCTGGCGGCAACTGGGCAGGCAACGGAAGTGTTTGCGTCACCTTGGGCAGCCAGTTCTTGTCGTTGTCGGTGAGCTCCTCCGTGACACTGCCATTGAGCGGCGCCATCAGGAGGACCCCCTCGGGATCGACAGCAACCAACTGCCAGCGCAGGTCCACCTTATCCTTAACCGCGGTGAACCCGGAGATTCGAAAGCTGAGATAGAGGAGTTCGCCGGCGGTGTATTGATAGGTCGGAGCAATAGGGGCGCCCTCTTCCTGCCGGTAGTGGAGGGTGGGCCGTACGACGGACAGACCTTGTTTCGGGGGAGCTGGCGGCTGGGCGAAGCCAACCGCCACTGTAAAGAAGAATGGCGCGAAGAACAGTAGCTTCACGCTTCTATTGTGCGCCTTACTTCGAGACGGCAGGAGCGGCCATGGAGTCGACGCCTTTCACGGGCGGCGGTTCGACGCGCAGGGGCAACTCGACGAGGGCGGACACTTCCGAGTCCGCATCCCCACCACTGGAAATGCGTACTTTATATCCAGCCAGGGGGGCGTCGAATGCGATGTGTCCGCTTAGTGTCTGGGCCGGAGAGATGGGCCGGAGCAGCCCGAGCCACTGAGGAATGCCTTCGCCTTTGTCGATCTCCCGGTACTCCTTGCCATTGACGTCAACGAGGGACAGAAGGGGCAGGTTGATATCTCCCCCGCCGTCATTTGTGATCGATAGATTGACAATGAGGAAGCGATTCTCCGGCAGGCGCGCGCCCAACGAACCATCCAGTGATTCCTTCCACTCTGTATCTAGTACAGTGTAGGAAAGAGCCCCAACCTTAACGGGCGCCCCCATCTGGTACACCTTGGAACTATCGCCGCCACTCTTGGAACCTGAACAACCGGGCAGGATAATCGCCAGCCCCAGGCAGGCGAGCATCGAGCACAAGGTTGGTAGCTTCATGAATTTCACCATCATTCCGAGGACACTCCAAAACTCTCCTCTGTAGAACCTTATCGAAATGATAGCTTTCTTGCAATCATCCGTAAGGGGAAGTTTCGCCCTGCTTTTGGCGGTCGCAGCCACGCTGCCAGCACAGCAGGCCGATCGTCATCCGGTGACGGGCCGGGTGTATGCCGGAGTGATGGGGATGGGCGGCGCGCCATGGCTCGACCGGTCCGATCGGGAACAGGAGGAAAATCCGCGCCTTGCAATAAAACTGCTGGCAATTCCCACCGGGGCCGTAGTTGGTGACGTCGGCGCGGGATCCGGCTACTATTCGGAATTATTGGCAAATCAGGTTGGCCCGACCGGAAGGGTCTACGCCAGCGACTTGCAGCCGGGCATGCTCGAATTGATCAGGCAGCGCATGCGCAAGCGAGGCCTGCGGAATGTGGAAGTCGTCCAATCAGCGGTGGACGATCCCAAACTGCCCGTGGGGGCACTGGATCTGATCCTGATGGTGGATGTCTATCACGAGTTCTCAAAGCCGCAGGAGATGTTGCGAGCCATGCGTACCGCGTTGAAGCCGGGCGGACGATTGGTTCTGCTGGAATATCGAAAGGAAGATCCATCGGTGCCCATCCGCGAAGAACACAAGATGAGCGTGGCCGGCGTCCGCGCCGAGGTGGAACCGGAGGGCTTCCGGTTTGACCGGGTGTTGCCCGATCTGCCCTGGCAGCATATCCTTATCTTTCGCAAGTGAAATCAACATCCTACCCTTCCGAGTACGCACTGGAGCGAGACCAGTCCACCGGCGCGCCCGTTCACAAACTGACTTCCGCCGCGTGCATCAACCACGCCACCTACTTTCTGCAGAGTTCCCTCACGCCCGACGGCCGGACGCTGATCTTCACCAGCTACCGCACTGGGACGGCGCAGCTCTTCTCGATTGAGGAGTTCCCCAATGGCCCCATCCGCCAGTGGACCGATGGCGACGCCATCCACCCCTTCTCGCCCGCCATCGACGCCATCGGCGAACGGGTCTACTTTGTCCGATCGGGCTCGGTTTGGGTGATCGAGCGTCAGAGTCTGGACGAGAGGCTGATCGTCCGCTTCGACGGCGCGCAGCTCGGCGAGGTATCGTTATCCGCCGATGGGGAGTGGCTGACCGCAGCCGCCAAACAAGGTGGCCAAAGCGGCATCGTTGTGGGTCGCGTGGACGGCACGGGCTGGCATCTGATTCCCTTCCCTCACACAGTGATTCACCCACAGTTCCACCCGCTGGAGCCGGAGTGGATCGAGTTCGCCGGAGATCCGGCTCCGCGCATGCATCGTGTCAGGCGCGACGGCACGGGGCTCGAATGTCTGTATCAGCACGCCAATGACGAGTTTGTCGTTCACGAAACATTCCTCGGCCGTACGGGTGACCTCGTCTACACTGTGTGGCCCTTCGGACTTTGGCGCATGGACTGGTCCACCCGCGAGCGGCACCGCATCTGCGAGTTCAATGCCTGGCACATTACGCCCAACCGCGCCGGGACCCTTGTCCTGTGCGACACCAATCATCCGGACCTGGGACTCTTCCTCATCAATGCCGAGACCGGAGCCCGTCAGGCGGTATGCGAGTCCCGGGCCTCCAGCGGCGGATCGCAATGGCTGACCTCGCGGTACGCGTTGGCCGAGGACTTTGCCGCCGCGCGAAGTGCCGCGAAGTCGGGTGCCTTGAGCTGGATGGAAGTCTCTACGGACACGGTCTACGGTCCGCAATGGACGCACCCGCACCCGTCCTTCTCGCCCGACGAACATCTGGTGATCTTCACCAGCGACCGTACGGGTCATCCGCAGGTTTACGCGGCGGAGCTGAATGGATAACCTCACACACTCGCTCACAGGATTGCTGCTTGCCCGTGCTGGCCTGAATCGCCTGGTCCCGCGTGCCACGGCTCTGGTTATCGTGGCGGCGAATCTGCCCGACCTCGACATCGTCACCGGGTTGCGCGGCTCGCTCTGCTATCTGGCGAATCATCGCGGATTTTCTCACGCCCTGTTCTGGCTGCCACTGGTGGCGCTGGCCCCGCTGCCCATCTGGTGGCTCCTTGCGCGGCGGCAGGGCGTGCGGCCCATCGACTGGCTGAAGGCCTATGGCGTCTCCGTCATCGCGCTGCTGAGCCACCTGGTGCTGGATTGGATGAACATCTACGGCATCCGGCTGAAGCTGCCGTTCTCTGGCGAATGGCTCCATCTCGATCTGCTGAATATCGTGGACGCATGGGTTTTAGCTGTACTGCTGCTCTGCGCCTTGGGCCCCATGCTGGGCCGTCTGGTGGAAAGCGAGATGGGCGCGCGCCGGGGCGGCGGACGAGGCATGGCCATCGCCGGTCTGTTGCTGGTGACCGCCTACATCGGCGGCCGCGCGGTTCTGCACGACCAAGCCGTCCGGTCGCTGGAAGCCCGCATGTATCAGAAGGAAATGCCCCGCCGCGTGCTGGCCGTGCCTGGGGCCTTCAATCCGTGGCAGTGGACCGGCGTTGTCGAAACAGCGGACGCCTGGCACCTCGTCCCGCTCGACCTGCACCGTGAGCTCGACCCGGACGCCGGCCGCATCTTCCCGAAGACGGACGTGACGGCCGTGCGAACCGCGGTCCTCGCCACCGAGACCGCCCGTGTCTTCCTCGATTTCAGTCAGGCCCCGCTATGGCGTATCACGCCGGCACCCTCGCCGGAAGGTGCGGTGAACGTGGCCATCCACGATTTGCGCTTTGGCCCGCCGGGCGAAGGCGCGTTCTCGGCCGAGTGGACGATTGACGCGCGCGGCCGCGTGGTGCAGGAAGGTTTCGGCTTTGGGAGTATGGTGAAAGGTAAGAAGCCCTAGGAGCGGGCTGCCTGTGACGACTTCCCCAACGCAGACTCCGGAGTACCCCATGTGGATCGCCGGAAGGGCGGTCCGCACCGCCACTCCGCTCACCGTCCGGATCCCTTACGACCATTCGCCCTTCGCGACGGTATATGCCGCGGGCCCGGGCGAACTGCAGCAGGCCGTCGACGCGGCCGTGGCCGCCGCGCCGGTGATGCGCGCGCTTACTCTCGACGAGCGTAGCGCGATACTCCGCGCGGCTCACTACCGGCTGCTGGAGCAGAAAGAGGAGTTCGCCCGCACCATCAGCTCAGAGAGCGGCAAGCCTTTGCGCGAAGGGCGCGTTGAGGTCGAACGCGCGGCCGGGACGTTGCTCTTCTCGTCGGAAGAGGCGCACCGCCTGGCCGGTGAAGTGGTGCCGATGGAGGCGCTCACCGGCGGCAGGGGCCGTATGGCGATGACCGTGCGCGAGCCGGTGGGCGTCATCGCCGCCATCACGCCCTTCAATTTCCCGCTGAATCTCAGCGTGCACAAGATCGGCCCCGCGCTGGCTGGCGGCAATGCGGTCATCCATAAACCGGCCTCGGCAACGCCGGTTTCCGCCCTGAAGCTCGCCCGGTTGTTGCAGGACTGCGGCCTACCTCCTGGCGCCCTCAACGTCGTCACTGGGCCCGGCGGCGCGGTGGGCGACTTCCTGGTCGAGCATCCTTCCATCCGCATGATCACCTTCACAGGCAGCGCGGAAGTGGGCCTGCGGATCCGCGCGCGGGCCGGATTGAAGCGCGTGACGCTCGAACTCGGCAACAACTCCGCGCTGCTGGTGGAAGCGGACGCCGACCTGGCCGATTGCGTGGAGCGGGCCGTCCCTGGAGCCTACGCACACTCAGGCCAGGTGTGCATCTCCGTGCAGCGCATCTTCGTCCACCGCCGAGTTCATGACGAGTTCGTTGAGCGATTTACCGCGGCCGCCCGTGCATTGCGCGTGGGTCCGCCGCTCGATCCAGACACGCAGGTGAGTTCGCTGATCACGGAGACCGAAGCGCAACGTGTGGAGCAGTGGGTCGACGAAGCGGTCGCCGCCGGAGCTGTCCGCCACGGCGGCGGGGCCCGGTCCGCTGCCACGCTTGAGCCTGTCGTGCTCACGCAAGTGCCGGAGCAGTCGAAGGTGTTCCGCCACGAGGCGTTCGGTCCGGTGGCGGCGATCAACGCGTACGATTCCCTGGATGACGCGATCGAGCGCGTGAACGCCTCGGATTATGGCCTGCAGGCCGGCATTTTCACCCGAGATCTGGACAAGGCGTTCCACGCAGCGCACCGCGTCGAGGTGGGCGGATTCCTGATCAACGATGTGCCGCAGTTCCGTCTGGACCAGATGCCGTATGGCGGAGTGAAACTCAGCGGCACGGGCCGAGAGGGCCCAAAGTATGCGATCGAGGAGATGACGGAGCCGAAGTTGATCAGCTGGCGGGTGCGGTAGGTGTCGGTCGACAGAATCTCATTGAGTCTGCCGCACATTAGACCTATTATGCAGTTTAAATGTCCTCCTCGGCCCCTCTCGGTGAATTCGAGCACATCGTTCTGCTGGCTATCCTGCGTCTCGATGAGAACGCCTATGGGGTGACGATCCGTGCCGAGATTGCGGCCTGCACTGATCGCGATCCGGCGCCGGGCGCTCTCTACACTACCCTGGACCGCCTGGAGGAGAAGGGCCTGGTGACATCGCGGTTTGGCGAGCCGACACCCCAACGGGGTGGGCGGTCCAAACGATACTTCACCGTTAGCGCCAGTGGCGTGGAGGCCGTGAGGCAAGCCCAGCGCGCTTATCGACGGCTGATGAAGGGTCTGAAGCTGGGAGAGGTGTTCCATGCGTAGTGCCAAGCTGTCACAGTGGCTGCTCTCATTGCTGGTGGAGCCGAAGGTGGCGGAGGCGACGGTGGGCGACCTCTTGGAGATGCACCGTGGCCGACTCGGGTTCTGGTACAGCGTGCTACGAATTGCGGTGTCTCACCTGACCCAGGACTTCCGCGCCGCGCCTGTTCGGATGATCGGCTATGCGTTCTGGGGTTTTGGGGCCAGCCTGATTCTCGGCATCTTTCTGGTCTGGACGGTGGCCCTGATCGACAGAAAGCTGCTGAATGCCATTCCTCCATGGGAGGTGCCACTGGGGTTGGTCTGCTTCTTTGCCCTTGCGCCGCTACGGTCCGGTTGGGCTCTGGCCCGCCGCGCATGGCGTCGTGAGGTGGCCGCGGCGCTGGCGACCATGGCACTCTTCGCGGCATGGTACTTGCTGAGCGTCTTCCTGTCGGACCTGCAAATGCGCAGAATCGGAAAGCCGTGGCCCGGCATGGAGGATGCCTTCGTTCTCACGGTGGTCAAGGCCTCCTTCTTCCTGGCAGGCGCCCTCTGGTACCGCATCAAAACCGCCATCCGCCGGCTCTCGCCACGATAGGTTCCAAGCCGGCCCCCTATTCCATCGGCAGCGTCACTGCCGGCTCAAGCTTCAAATACCCAAGCGACGGGCGACCCAATCTGGAGAGTGCGGTAGAATTTCGCAAATGAATCCTCCAGCCGCCAACCCACTTCCCTCCGAAGACCGCGAACTGTTCGACCAGCTCATGGAGTGGTCCGGCCTCGGCGAGGATCCGCGGTGGCAGACCATTGCCGATCAGCCAGAAACCCGCGCCCGCATCGTCGCCGCCGTCAAGCAGATCGCCGAGCTCCCCAACGTACAGGCTGAGCAGGGCGTTCCGGTACAGTTCGTCTACAAGAAGCACGTGTTCAACCTACGGCCGCTGGTCGTGCCGGTCGTCGTCTCCATCTTCGTTCAGGCAACTCTGTTCGTTGCGCCGGGCCTGGATTCCGCCCTCATCCCGGTTCTGGAAGCGATCGACTACGCGGAGAAAGTCCGTGAGGTCTACCGAGTGCTCACCGACGACGAGGTGGACGTCTTCGGCGCGGTCGCCGATCTGCACAAAGAGAGCGAACTCCAGCGCGGGCTCACGAATCCTGGCGCGCACGCGACAGCCTTTGGCGTCAGAGCGTGGTTCGAGAGGAAGGACTACGAGGCGCCCTCCGATATCGACGGAACGCTCGCATCGCTGGTGAAGAAAGGGGCGCTGCTGGGCGACACGCTCGCCGACGGCCAGACGCTTTACTCACCCACATTTCTCGGGAAGAAAGAACACCATGGGTGAAATCGTCCTGACTATTCCCAACGACCGCGCCGGCGCAATTGCTCTGGACACCATCAGGAATCGCGGGGAGCAGCGAAGCGACTATGCCTACCTGGGTGATCTGTCGGGCCGCCTCCGTGGCTCACGCTCCGCTGAGCTTCTTACTCGGCTGCCGGCCAGCTTCCACCGGATATACGTCCGCGATGAGGTGGGCGAAGCGCTGATTCGCGATTTGCTGGGGTATCACAGCGCACCCGAGGCCACTTCGGGCGAACGCGGATTCATCCTCTCGGCCGAACCCAACTGGGGCTTCTCGCTTTGCGCGCTCCCTGGCGGCGCCCCCAAATTGCAACCGGACCATTCGACCTATCTGTCGCAGCTCCAGGTGGGCCGAGCGCACGCAAAGGCCAACCACGGCAAAGGCGGCCACATCGCCGTCATCGACACCGGTTCGGACGGGGTCTTCATCGACGACTACTACGATCTGCTGAACTCGAACACCTGCCACCCCGGCCAGGCAAATGCCATCGACAATGTAGGCCACGGCACGGCTATGGCCACCATCATTCGGGCTGTGGCGCCCGACTGTACGCTGACCGTGGTTCGCACCACGGACACGACGGCCATCCCTCTCTGGCACCTTCTCGCCGCGATCGCCATCGCGGTCCTCGACGCGCAGGCCGAAATTCTCAACCTCAGTCTTGGTCTGGCGAACATCACCGGCACCTGCACGCGATGTGGGGCCTCTTCAACAGCCCGGGGCTTTGCATTGGAGTACCTGATGAAGGCGCTGCGACGGCTCGCAGCCGTGTGGCTGCCCAACGGCCAGCCGCCCACTTATGTGGCAGCAACGGGCAACGACGGGTCCGGCAATGGCTTCTTTCTGCCGGCACGCTACGACACGACCCTGGCTGTGGGTGCCGTGAACAAGAGCGGCCAACGGTCCGGTTTCAGCACCTATGGGACTTACCTGCACCCGAATTACGTGATGGCGCCCGGTGGAGAAAAGGTATACTCCTCCGTCACGGAGTTTCCGATCTCAGACGGCAAGGAAGACTACTGCGGGACATCCATCGCGGCGGCCTATGCCTCCGGGGTGCTGGCACTCCTACGCACGGACAACTCGACAGCGGACCTCATGCAGCTCGCGACACAGAAGGTGAGAGCGGCCTCGCCTCAGTCGGTTTGCGGCAGTGGTCAACTTGAGTACTCCTGAGGCGTTGCCCGTTCTGCGAGACGGCTGCTTCAGCCCATGTAGTCGAACAGACTGGTTTTAGCCATCTTGGCGTGTACTTCCAAGGCCGCCTGCTGGTTGTACTTCAACTGGGTCATTTCGAGAATCGCCTGGGTTCCGTCGGCATCCTCCAGGCTGGATTGGTCCAGCTTGAGGCGTACCTGCTCCTTCGACGAAGTATTGGCAGCATCCTCCAGGCAGTTCTGTGCATGGCCATAGAAGCTCAGCATGGAGTTCAGGTGGTCGGAAACACCGGCCAACGGCGCCAGGGCGGCCTGGATCGTAGCGTTGTCATCGGCGATCAACGCCTGCCGCAGGTTCTCCATCGCCTGGAACACATTCTTCTCCGGATCGGGATTCTCAAAGATCGTTTGCGCATCGACCGCAACGGCCATGGTTCCGCCGCCCGGATGCGTCACACGCCGCGAGGACCCCGTCCCCTGATAGCTGGTCCACGGCGGATTCTGCTGCAGATCGATGCCGTAGGCCGGTCCTTGATCGCTGTCTCCGGAGAAGATGTAGCGGCCTGCCACCTGGGAATTCGCGAGTCCCGCCATGCGTTCCAGCAGGGTGCCGATCTGCTCGGCCAACTCCGCTCTCGATTCGGTCGTCTGCTCGGTGCCCGTCGCAGCCAGTCCCAAAGTGCGCACTTCGTCGAACGTCTTGATCGCGTTCTGCATCGCGCCTTCCGCGCTGTCGACCTCTGACCGGACTCGGTCCAGGTTGGTGCTCACCTGCTTGAGCCGCGCCATATCCGCGCGTACCTGCAAGAGGTTGGAGACCACATTGGGGTCGTCCGACGGCGACACCACGCGCTTTCCGCCACTCACTTCGCTTTCGGCTCTTTCCAGCCGTGAACTGATCTGCCGCAGCCTGGCCAGATAGAGATCCGTACTTCCGTCAATCGATGAAATCATATGAGTGCCCGTTCTTCTTCCCGGCCCGCGCTCAGCGCAGCAATCCGATGGCGATCTCCGTCATTTCGTTCAGAGTCTGCACCAACTGGGCCGCAGCCTGATAGCCGCGCTGGTATTGGAGAATGAGGACCGCCTCTTCGTTGAGATCCACCTTCTGGATCGAGTCGCGCAACTGCCGTGCCTGGGCCACCAATTGACTCTTGGTCTCGACGCCGTCTTGGGCGCCCTGCAACTGCCGCCCCAGGACCGCGGCGCGATTGCCGTAGAACTCAGTGAACGTCAACCCATCAATGCTCTTTGCCTGAGACAATCCCGCTAGTTGCAGCGCCACCGCATTGCCACCAGGAGCCG
This sequence comes from uncultured Paludibaculum sp., assembly GCF_963665245.1. Classification (NCBI taxonomy): domain Bacteria; kingdom Pseudomonadati; phylum Acidobacteriota; class Terriglobia; order Bryobacterales; family Bryobacteraceae; genus Paludibaculum; species uncultured Paludibaculum sp. The sequence continues at coordinate 4,576,594 of NZ_OY762267.1, read as the reverse complement.
CACTGTCCGCCAGTGCCAAGTCGCCCGGCTGCAGCGGATTGGTCCGCAGGGTGTGCGCCGCCCCTGCAGTCGTGTCGTAGGAGAAAAGTTCCTGCGTTGGCGGCTGACCAGTGCTGTCGACACCACCGCCCAGGATGGTATTCACGGTATCGGCCACCGACTGCGCCAGGCGGTCCATCTCGGCCTGATGCTCGGGAATGATGGTGTTGCGGAGTTCCAGCAGGCTGCTCACGCGCCCGCCCGATATCGCGCGGGTTACGTCCTGCCCTGTGGAATCCAACAAACGGGCCTGACCGCCGCTGGTGTCGACCTGCAGCTTGTACTGCGTACCGCCCGCCGCCAGCAAAGCCTGTCCGCCCAGGAAGATCGTCGCGCTGCCATCTTCCGCGGTGAGAATCGTGAAGTCTCCGCTATCGGATAGTTGCTCCTGCAGCGACGCCATCTTCGCCTGGAGTCCTGGATCGTCCACGGCGCGCGCGTCGGCGCGGAACTCCCTGTTGATCTCGACAATCTGAGTGACCGTCGAGTTAATCGAGTCGACCTGCGCTTTCAGCGACCGGTCCACGGTATGGGATGCATCCGTCAATCCGCCGGCAATGGAGTTGAAGCTCTCTGCTACCTGCGAGGCGCGGTCGATGGCGGTCTGCCGCGCCGCATTGTCATTCGGACTCACGGTCAATGCGGAGAACGCCTCGGTCATTTTCGTCAACGCTCCGGCCAGTCCGGAATCGCTACTGATGTCGAAGAGCGGTTCGATCCGTTCGAGTTGGGTCGCCATCTCATCGGCGGCGCCCTGTTCAGTGACCCGCCTCCTCACGTTCGCCTCGGCGAACGTGTCCCGTGAGTCCAGAGTCCCGCTCCACGAAACGCCACCGGATAAACCCATCTCCGGTTGAAATCGCTGCGATTGGAACTCCACCCGCTGCCGCGCATAGCCCGCGGTGGAGGCGTTGGCAACGTTCGATTGCACGATGCCCATCGCCTTTTCAAACGCACTCATCGCCCCGGCGGCGTTGCGGAGCGAAACCATCAGACTGCCCATCGTATGCTCCTGGGCCGGCTTCTCACCGGCTGGATCGTGTCAGCCCCGGTGATCTAGCAGTCCCCGAGCCGGCAGAGCATCGTTCCATGCTCCAGCCGGGTTGTAGCCCGATTCCATGTTCAGCAGCGACTGCCAGCCCTCACAGAAGGCCAGCGCCTGCTCCAGTAAGGCGGAAAGCCGACGCAGCCGCAATCGGATGGGCCGGAGCGCATTCTCGTCCGCTCCCAGCGCCCCATCGGACACGCGACTACCTCGCAACAGCGAGATCGCCAACTCCAACTCGTTCTGGATCTCCTGAACGTCGTCCAGCGATGGGCGCTCCAACAAGCGCTGCTCCACGGCATCGAGATGGGCGCACACCATCTCGGCCATTCGATCGCAGGCCGATTGCGCACTGCTCGTCGTCACCTCAGTCACCTCGGTTTGACTCGCCACGTTCACGATGTGGTTCGCACCAGCACCACACTGTTCCGCCGGACTGTCGAAGGCGTCGCAACGGGACACCATACTCGGACGTTCAAGCCGGTCTACCCGGTGCTCACCGCGCCTGGGTCCGCCCCGGCCGAAGTCGCGTCTTCGATGATTGCCTCACTGATCGCGTCGGGGTCGGGATCGTAGTTGCCCGACTGATAAGCCGCCGTCAAATGCTCCAGCCGCGCCTGCCGTTCCGGCGATTGGGACTCCAAGGATTGCAGACGCTCAGCCAATGTGGACAGGCTCACCTGGTCAGCGCCGCCGCGCGTCCCGCGCTTTGCGACGCCTGGCCCCGCCTGTTGCTCCACCGCTTCCGTACTTTGGGTACGATCTAGCCCTGAGGCTTCAATGCCGGCCATATTGTTTGTGTCTATGCGCATCCGGTTTCTCCAGTCGGCCCACTACTGTGGGCTCTACTAGATCCTCCATGCAACTCATCGGACCCGGATGCGCGGCCTTTAAACTTTAAAGATATTTTATTTGGATTGGGATCCACTCAGCTTATCGACACTGCCCGGAAAGATTCGAGAAACTCTCGCAATCTCCCGTAATTACCCCAGGGACAGGAATCGATACCAGCGCGTTGCACCCGGACCCTCTGCGCTGCCCGGCTCACGCCGTTCCGGCTGCCTCTCTTCGAGACTGGCGCGGCAGTCCGCCAGGATCTCTTCCGCGTCAAAGCCGATGGCCGCGGCGTATTGCCGGATATAACTCGTAGTAAATACACCACCGGGCAAGAGGGCGTATTCGCCCATCTCAATCGCTTCGAGAAATCGGCGGCTGATCTTGGTGGCTTCGGCGATCTCCTCGAGACACACCTTGTGCTTCAGCCGGTGCTCTCGCAAGTGAAGCGCCTTCACAACTGGCGCCGCAGGCGGCGGCGTTATGCGTTTTGGTGTCTCTGGCCGTCTGTGACTTTTTGGCACTGAGTACCCCGGAGCAACCCCCAGCATACCACCGTCCTCTCGCGGAAAACCGCCGCGAAATCCAATCTCCAGGCCCTACCGTATACTTGAGTCAGAAGAGAGGCGATTTCTACTTGTTCACCCGCAATTGGATCCTGGGCCTGTTGTGTGCCCCGATTTGGGCCGCATCCACACCTGCCGTCACCTACTACAAGGAGGTGCTGCCCGTGCTCCAGAAGAACTGCCAGTCCTGTCATCGGCCTGGCGAAGCGGCGCCGGTCTCCTTTCTGACGTACGAAGCCACCCGGCCCTGGGCGAAAGCCATCAAGCAGGCGGTCCAGACCCGCAAGATGCCGCCATGGTTCGCCGATCCCCACACGGGAAAATTCGCCAATGACCGCTCGCTCTCCCAGCCGGACATCGACCTGCTCGTCCGCTGGGCAGACTCGGGCGCCCAAGCTGGGGACCCCAAAACCGCACCTGAGCCTGTCCGGTTCGCAGACGGCTGGCAGATGGGTAAACCCGATCGTGTCTATGAGATGCCCGTCGATTACTCCGTGCCCGCCTCCGGGACGCTGGAATACACCTACTTCGTTATCCCGACCGGATTCACCAAGGATCAATGGATCGAAGCCTCCGAAGCCCGGCCCGGAAACCGCGCTGTGGTCCATCACATGATCGCCTTTGTCCGCGCCCCGGGCTCTCAGTGGCTGGCCGAGGCCAAGCCGGGTGTTCCCTTTGTGCCAAAGGATGAGCGCGGTTCGGGAGGCGAAGGCCGCGACGGGATGGCCGATGAGTGGCTGGCCGGGTACGCGCCGGGTACACCGCCCATGCAGCTCAATCCGGGTCAGGCGCGGCTCGTACCAGCCGGCAGTGACTTCGTATTCCAGGTGCACTACACCGCTAATGGAAAGGCCCAATCCGACCGCTCCCGCCTGGGCCTGCGCTTCGCCACGGTCCCGGTGACTGAGCGCGTTACCATGGCCGCCGCCTCCACCAACAAGTTCGCCATTCCGCCCGGCGACGCCAATTACCAGGTGAAGGCCGTGACCACCTTGGCCGCCCCGGCAAAGCTCGTCAACCTCCAGCCCCACATGCACTTACGCGGCAAGGCGTTCTCTTACCGCCTCATCTACCCGGACGGCCGCACCCAGGATCTGCTGAATGTGCCGCGCTACGATTTCAACTGGCAACTCGTCTATGAGCCCTCCGGCAACCTTACCCTGCCTGCCGGCACGCAAATGGAATGCGTTGCCACCTACGACAACTCGCCCAACAACCCCTTCAATCCGGATCCAAAGAGCGAGGTCCGATGGGGCGACCAGAGTTGGCAGGAGATGATGATTGGTTTCTTCGACGTCGCCATCGATCCAAAGATGGACCGCCGGGAACTGTACCCCCGCAAGAAGACTGGCAAAAAGCGGACCGGCTCCGGAGATTAGCCCGGCCCAATGCACCTGACACGCCTGCTCAGTCTGTCGCTTCTGGCCGGCCCCTTTGCGCTGGCACATGATCCGATCACCACTCCGCTCACCTGGTCGAAGGAGATCTCGCGCCTCCTGCAGCACCGCTGCCTGGGCTGCCATCAGCCCGGAGGGAAAGCTCCTTTTTCCTTAATGACCTACGACGAAGCAAGGCCCTGGGCCGTGGCGATCCGCGAGGAGGTTTCCAACCGCACAATGCCACCCTGGAACGCCGTGAAGGGCTTCGGTTCGTTCCGGGGCGAGATGGCGCTGACCCGGGAGGAGATCCTGACGATCACCGATTGGGTAAATGGCGGCGCACCGGAGGGCGACCCGAAGCTGGCAGCCTCGGTGCTCCCCCACCTCTATCACCCGGAACAAGCCCCAATTGGAGCTGTGGAATCAGCAGCCGGACCGTTCACCCATCCGGTGCGCTTACTTGGATTGCGAATCACAGCGATGCCCACCGGCGCTGACGCCCGGCTTTACCTGCAACAGCCCGATGGAGCCCGGTTGCCGCTTCTCTGGATCCACCACTTCAACCCCGCCGCCCCCCGGGTCTATCTCCTGGCCGCACCGTTGGCCGTGCCGGCCGGAGCCCGTATCGTTATTGCCCAGCCGGTGGTCCAGCGGGCACGGATTCTGGCGCTGTCGGAGCGGATTTCGGCGGCCCCGAAAGCCCCTTCCGGGCCTTCTCCTTCGCGCGGGCCAGCTCGATCGCCAATTGGCGAGTAATCTTCTCAGCAACATCCGCGCTGGCGGACCGGAACTTCGCACCCTGGCTCTCCTGCGTGGTCGACCAGATCACATCGCCATCTTTGTTCACCAGCCGGACCGACGCCGTCGCCTCATGCTTGCGCTCCTGAATCCGGGTTTGTTCGTTGTCACCCACGCCGCCCCCCAGATTCAGATAGTCGCGGCTTTTCGACGACGAGCCTTTCCCGACTCCGAGACTCGTTCTGGCATTAATGCCGTCGGACGACTGAAAAGTGTCGGTGAACACCAGATCCTCGGCGGAGCCACGTAACACCGCATCGGCACGCTCAGGGTTCTCAGTGATAACAAAGAATTTAGCACCCTGCAGGCTAGCGATCACCATGTCGCGGATCTGGTCCGCGTTCTCACCGCCCCCGAACTTGTCGATGTATACCCTCTTCAGCCCGGTGAGTTGCAGAGACACGTCTTCCGGGGCCTGCGCCCGCAGGTTCGCGCAGGCGATCAGGGCGAGGACGAACCCCGGACGGCCGATCATCCCTTACCTGCCTTGCGCGCCTCTTCGTCCATGAAGGTGACCTTGCGGCCGGTGCGCGCCTCCAGACTCACCAACATCGCCCGCACGGAATTCTTTTCCACACGGAACAGCATGGCCTGCTGCTTGCCGTCTTCGGCTTCGAAGCCGATCGCCAGATAGTGCGACCGTTTCTTGCTGAGAATCATTAGTGGCGAGATGACAATCGCCTCCCATAGCCGCCGGTCCACTTTCTGTCCGTACTCCAACAGATTGATGCGCTCGTACGGCACCCGCACCACAGACCTCTTCGATATGAAAATAAAAGAGATAGAGTCCGTTGCGCTGAGACTGCCCGCCTGGCCCACTTCCAGCGAAGCCAGCGTGCCGCCCAGGTACTCTGCTGGCGCGCCCTGGTCGCTTGAGAACGCGACGGCGAATCCGGCAGCGCTCAGGAGCATCAGTACAAGGTAGAGGCGGATTCGAAGTCTCATACGGCTGCTTATGGAATTGGTGGCCCGGTGTAGCGGATCTTCTCAACAGAGGTGCTGAAAATGTCCGATCTCGAGTTGAAGAAACTCCAGACCGAGGAGCCCCGGACAGCCGAGGGCCTTCCGGCCGACGTCATTGTCAGCCCCGACACCCACCGCTCCAACCGCATTCCTCCTGGCCAGAGCCGTACACGGAAATGGCCGGTTCTGGATGCCGGCGGGCCGCCGCGCATCGACATGGAGAAATGGCGTCTCGAGATTCACGGACTGGTCGACAAGGAGGCCAGTTTCAACTGGGCTCAGTTCCAGCAACTCCCTCGAACCAAAGTCTTTAGCGATTTCCACTGTGTCACCCGCTGGAGCCGCCTCGGCAACATCTGGGAGGGTGTGTCCACCCGAGACCTCATGCAGACCGTTGGAACCACTTCGCCCCGCGCGCGGTATGTATTAGTGCATGGGTACGATTTCGGCTGGACCACGAACCTCCCCCTCGACCAGTTCCTGTCGGAAGATTCGTTGATTGCCACGCACCATGACGGTGAACCTCTTTCCCTTGAGCATGGCGCTCCGGCGCGCCTCATCGTGCCGCGGTTGTATGCCTGGAAGAGCGCGAAGTGGGTCGGCGGCATCGAGTTCATTGAGCAGGACAAAGCCGGATTCTGGGAGCGCAACGGTTACCATATGAATGGAGACCCCTGGCGGGAGGAGCGATTTGGCTACTGACGTGGCAGCGCCGGCCAAACGGCGCGTGGGCCGCCGGGCCTGGTTGAGCGGCATAGGCGTCGGAGCGGCCGGAGTTGGTGCCGGCGTAATCTACAACGCGGCGCCTTTCTTCTGGAAGCAATTCGCCAAGGACCTGGGCAACACCATCGCTCCGGCTCCGAAACACCCGAATCCGGCGCATTGGCCGGACCAGGGCATCCATGCCGCCTGGTTGGGCCACTCGACGGTCCTCATGAAGATTGATGGATTCACCATCATCACCGACCCGGTCTTCAGCTCCTGGATCGGCCTGGGCCTCGGCCCTCTCACCTTGGGCATGAAACGCCTGGTCGAACCGGCGTTGGAACTGGAGCAACTGCCCAAGGTCGACCTCATCCTGCTCTCGCACGCGCACATGGATCATTTCGACCTGCCCAGCCTGCGAGCCCTGGAAGCGCGCAAGCCAGAGGTCGTGACTGCTCACGCCACATCCGACCTGTTGCGCGTGCCAAACTACCGGCGCGTGCAGGAGGTGGGCTGGGGCCAGACGGTCCGGGTCGGCCCCGCCACCATTCGGGCCTTTGAAGTGCGCCACTGGGGAGCCCGAATGCGCCGCGACACCTACCGCGGCTACAACGCATACATTATCCAGACGGGACGCTACCGCGTCGTCTTTGGGGGCGACACGGCCCTCACACACACCTTTCGTCAGGTGGGCGGAGCGCACTTGGCCATCATGCCGGTGGGCGCCTACAATCCCTGGATCCGTGTGCACTGCAATCCCGAACAGGCCTGGCAAATGGCCAACGACGCCCGCGCCGATGTCGTCCTGCCGGTCCACCACCGGACCTTTCATCTGAGCCAGGAATCGTCCAACGAACCGTTGGAGCGCATCCTCGCCGCCGCCGGCAACTCCTGCGACTCACGCATCCCGGCGCGCGTTATCGGTGCGGAACTCCGCTTAGTCTAATTCTCTATCCGATCTTCGTAAATCCAGATTCTCGAATAGGCGTCGATGTAACCTTATCTTCATGGTAGGTTGATTCTCGCAACGTCGTACCTCGCACGGGCGTCTCTTATAGAAGAGGAATGCCTATGAGAAATATCTTCACTATTCACCGCATCTTCGCTGTTGCCGTATGTACGCTGTCCGCTGCCGGCGCTTTAAATGCACAAACAGAAGAGCGCCCTGTTTCCGTGGGCGTCATCGGTGGCGTCGGTTTGAATGACCCGTTTGATTCCAGGAGCGTGGATATTCTGACTCCATCGAATATCCGCTACTCCTTCAGTAACCATCGCTACATCGTAGGACCGATGGTGCAGGTCAATCTGCCCTGGCATCTGGGGCTGGAAGTGGATGCCCTCTACCGCCGCTACTCCTACACATCCGACGCAGCGCCGTTCGATAGCATCGTCACCACCAGAACCAGCTCCAACACCTGGGAATTCCCGCTGTTGCTGAAGTACCGTGTCTTTGGCGGCCCCCTGAGTCCGTTTCTGGTCGCCGGACCAAACTTCCGCTATGTCTCTGAAGGCGAGCGCACCTCCAGCGTCCTGAGCGGCGATCCGAACACCGGACCCAATTCCGTTGCGCGTGAACTGAAGAACAGTTTCGCGCCGGGATTCTCCATTGGCGGCGGCGTCAGCCTGGGCGCCAAATCGCTGAAGATCGAGCCGCAGTTCCGTTATACGCGCTGGGGCTGGGAGAACTTCGCGTCCAATCCGACGGGGTTCTTCAAGTCCAATCAAAATCAGGTGGACTTCCTGCTTAATGTTAGGTTCTGACAGGAACTGTAGATAGATAATTCAGGCTCCGCACGATCTACGCTAAAACAGGACAAAAGCGAGCGGAGCCTGAAGTGTGTTCAAATGGCCGTCTCCGGCAATTAGCTGATCACTATCAGCAAGTCTTTGGGCTGGACAGTCTGGCCGACGGAGACATGCCGCGCACTGATCTTCCCAGCCACCGGCGCATACACCGTGGTCTGCATCTTCATCGCTTCCATCACCAGCAGCTTGTCGCCTTTCTTCACTTCCTGATTGAGTTCCACCGCGATGCTGGTCACAGCTCCAGGAATAGGCGCGCCCACCTGGCCAGGTACCGCCACATCCGCCACCGGATGCACCTTGGTCTCCGCCTTCAGCTTGCGGTCGCGGATCGTCACCTCGCGCGGCTGTCCGTTCAGTTCGAAGAATACCGTCCGCGTCCCGTCCGGATGAGGATCGCCGACGGCCACGAACTTGATTACCAGCGCCTTGCCGGCCTCGATCTCCACCGTGATCTCCTCGCCGGTCTTCATGCCGTAGAAGAATGTTGGCGACGGCAGCACGGTCAAGTCACCATAGGCCGCCCTCGCCTTGTCGAACTTGGTGAAGACGTCCGGATACATCACATAGCTCATCAGGTCGGTTTCGGACGGCTTGTGACCCGTCTTCTTCTCCACCACGGCGCGCGTGTCATCGAAACTGATCGCAGCCAACTTCGCGCCGGGCCGCCCCTTGCCCGCTTTCCTGCCCTTGAGAATGACGTTGGAAATCTTCTTCGGCCACCCGCCTTCGGGCTCGCCCAAGGTACCTTCGAACATCTCTACCACGGAGTTCGGGATGTTCAGGCTGTGGCCCGCGCCCAGGTTCTCGAACTCCTTCACCGTCATTCCGTGCTGGATGAGGAACAAAGCCATGTCACCCACCACTTTGCTGGAGGGCGTCACTTTCACAATGTCCCCAAAGGCGTGATTGACGTCCGCATACATCCGCGCGATCTCCGGCCACCGCGGACCCAACCCCAGGTTCTCGGCCTGCTCGCGCAGGTTGGTGTACTGCCCGCCCGGCATCTCGTGGATATAGACATCGGCGGTGCCGGACCGCGGAGCCGTGTCGAACGGGGCGTAGTTCGCTCGCACCACCTCCCAATAGTCCGACGCGCGGTTTAGTGCTTCGAAGTCGAGCCCCGTGCCACGCACTTTGTCGTGCTGCAGTGCCGCCACAATGGAGTTCAGATTGGGCTGCGAAGTCGATCCGCTCATCGACGAGAGTGCCGCATCCACCGCATCCACGCCTGCTTCACCAGCCTTGAGAATGGAGGCGGCGTTCAGGCCACTGGTATCGTGCGTATGGAAGTGGAGAGGGAGGCCGACCTCGCCCTTCAGGGCCTTCACTAGCTTGTGGGCGGCGTAGGGTTTCAATAGCCCGGCCATGTCCTTGATCGCCAGGACATGGGCGCCCATCTTCTCCAACTCCTTGGCCATCTTGACGTAGTAGGCCAGAGGGTACTTGTCGCGTTTGGGGTCCAGGATATCGCCGGTGTAGCAGATCGCCGCTTCACACACCTTGGGCGTCCGCCGCACCGCGTCCATCGCCACCTTCATGTTGGGCAGCCAGTTGAGCGAATCGAAGATACGGAAGATATCCATGCCTTCGGCTGCCGCTACCTCGACGAACCGGCGTACGGCGTTGTCGGGATAAGCGGTGTAGCCCACGGCGTTCGAAGCCCGCAACAGCATCTGGAAACAGATATTGGGAATGAGCTCGCGCAGGCGCCGCAGCCGCATCCACGGATCCTCGTGCAGGAATCGCATCGTCACGTCGAACGTCGCACCGCCCCACATCTCCACGCTGTACAGCCCACTAAGTTGGTGCGCGTAGAAGTTGGCGATCTGCAACATGTCGTAGGTGCGCATGCGGGTCGCCATCAGGCTCTGATGCGCGTCGCGCATCGTCGTATCAGTAATCAGCAGTCGCTTCTGTTTGCTGGTCCATTCGGCGAATCCGGTTGCGCCCAGTTCGTCCAGCAACTGCCGGGTGCCTTTCGGCGGCTCGGCGGCATTGTGTTCGGGCACCGGGGCCGGCCGGGTTGCGGCGGGAGCCACGCGGTTCGCCATCTCCGGATTGCCGTTCACCATCACGTCGCCCAGGTAGGTAAGCAGCCGGGTTGCGCGATCCTGCCGGGCCTTGAACCGGAACAGATCCGGGGTCTGCTCCAGGAAGGTGGTGGTTGCCTCGCCCGCCCGGAACTTCGCGTTGTGGATCACGTTCTCCAGGAACGGGATGTTGGTCTTGACTCCGCGAATACGGAACTCGCGCAGAACGCGGTCCATGCGCTGACAGGCCTGCACGAAGTTGTTGCCGCGGGTCGTCACCTTCACCAGTAGGGAGTCGTAATAAGGGGTAATGACCGCGCCGCCGTAGGCCGAGGCTCCGTCCAGACGGACGCCGAAGCCGGCCGGCGACCGGTAGGTCTGAATCTTGCCGTAATCTGGCAGAAAGTTCTTGGCCGGATCCTCTGTTGTGACGCGGCACTGCAGGGCCGCACCGGTGACATGGATCTCATCCTGGGCCGGAATGCCCATCTCGTCCCCATGCAGCGGCAACCCCTGGGCCACCTGAATCTGCGCCCGGACGATGTCGATACCGGTCACCTCCTCCGTGACGGTATGCTCCACCTGGACGCGTGGGTTCACTTCGATGAAGAACCACTCGCCGGAATCGACATCCACCAGAAACTCCACCGTTCCGGCGCTGTAGTACTTGGCGTGTGAGCACAGTTTCACCGCCGCCGCGCACAACTCCTGGCGGATCCTGAGGTCCAGCCCGAACGCCGGCGCCACCTCGACCACCTTCTGGTGACGCCGCTGCACGCTGCAGTCACGCTCCCACAGGTGGACCATGGCGCCACTCCGGTCGCCGAGAATCTGCACTTCCACGTGCTTGGCGTGCCGGATGTAGCGCTCCATGAAGACGGCGCCGTTCCCGAAGGCGGCCTGGGCCTCGGCCGTGGCTTCGTGGAACCGTGCTTCCAGCTCCTCGGGCTTAGTCACCACGCGCATCCCGCGGCCGCCGCCGCCAAATGCAGCCTTTAGAATCAATGGGAAGCCGATTTTCGGGGCCAGCTTCCTGGCCTGCTCAAAGCTCGCCGCCGGCTTCTCGGTACCCGGCAGGGTGGGGACGCCAGCCTCGTGCGCCAGTCGCCGGGCCGCAGTCTTGTCCCCCAGCATTTCGAGAATCCGCTCGCTGGGCCCGACAAACGTGATGCCGGCGGCCGCGCAGGCCTTGGGAAGGGCCGGGTTCTCACTGAGGAATCCATACCCCGGGTGGATGAAATCGACACCCTTCTCCTTCGCCAGGGAAACAATACCCTCGACATCCAGATACGCCTGCACCGGACCCATGCCTTCGCCAATCAGGTAGGCCTCATCCGCTTTGAAGCGGTGCAGGCTCAAGCGGTCTTCCTGACTGTAGATGGCCACCGTGCCCAGGCCTAACTCATTGGCGGCACGGAAGATCCGTATGGCGATTTCCCCTCTGTTCAGCGCCAGTAACTTCTTCATTAAGTTCAGGCTAACATGGCACCCAAGCCCCAGCCCCACTCAGGACCTGATCCGCGTTCGTTGTCCAGCCACCAGGATTTTTGCGGACAATCCATGAAGTTTCGGAACATTCGCCTCCACTGGTCCGTAGTAAAGACGACGAGGTCTCTATGCGTAAAAACTGGCTCGCTCTCTCACTAGTCCTTGGCACTCTCACCCTTTCCGGCTGCGATATCGATCCGTCCGATTGGGGCAGCTCGGACCGATATAAAGAAGAGTTCTCCTATCAGCACAAGCTGAACTCAGGCGGCCGCGTGGTGCTGGAGACCTTCAATGGCTCCGTCGAAGTGCTTGGCTGGGACGGCAACAGCGTCGACATCAGCGGCGCGAAATATGCGTCCCGCGAGGAGATCATGAAGGACCTCAAGATCGACGTGATCTCGGACCCCGGGTCGATCCGGATTCGTGCCCTGCGGCCCGTAGAGCGGAACTGCAACTGCGGTGCCCGCTTTGTCCTCAAGGTCCCGAAGAATGTCATCCTCGACAGCGTCCAGACCTCGAATGGCAGCATGCGCGTGGAGTCCATCCAGGGGAATGCCCGGCTGAAAACCTCCAACGGGTCCATCCGGATCTGGAATATGGAAGGATCGCTGGAGGCCACCACGTCCAACGCCAGCGTAGAGCTGGACAAGTTCAAGGGAGCGGCCACTATCGTCACCTCCAATGGCCGGATCAAGGCGGACGGAGTGGAAGGGGCCTTCAGCGCTCATACCTCGAACGCTTCGATTGACGCGCAGGTGATGTCGCTGGAGGCAGGCCGATCCATGGAACTCGAAAGCTCCAACGGCAGCATCAATGCGACGCTTGACTCCTGGAACAACAACGCGGTCCGCGCCACGACGTCGAACTCCTCGATCAACCTGCGGGTACCCGAGAACATCCACGCCGACCTGCGGGCGGCGACGTCGAATGGCAGCATTACCTCCGATATCTCCATCACCACTAATCAGTTCAGCAAGACCCGGGTATCCGGCCAGTTGAACGGTGGCGGTGCGCTGTTGGACCTGACGAGCTCCAACGGCAACATCAGGCTTCTGAAGAAGTAGTTGTCTCGGCACCTGCGGGACTTGTCGCCCGGCGCGCCTTCGACCAGGCGCGCCGGGTATTTTTGTGCTTGCCGGACTGCGGGGAAAGGACTACTTCCGTCTGGCGACCTGCAGATTCGATTCGACCTTGCCGGCGCCGTAGCCCATCCGGAAGTTCAGTGGCTTCACAGACTTCCGGTTCTCCTCATAGGCCGCGCGCAGGTCCTTCTGCGTGCGGAACTGGAAGTCCCGGCCAAAGGGAGAAACGTAGTCGCCGTACAGTTGGACCTGCCACTCATCCTGCGTGAAGTACTTCCACGGAACGCCGGAATCGTCCTGCACAATCAGAGCACTGTCGTCCAGAACCATCTGTCGGATGGCTTTGAATCCGTCGCTATGCATCATGTAGGACGTGGACTTTAGCAAGGTGCAACTCTTGCCGAGACCAGCCACGTAGGTCTTGAAGGGCTGGTTGTCCTTCATATGGGCGTCATCCAGATTCAGCGAGATGTACGTCAGCGTGGCCGGGTCCTCCCCGTCGCGCTGGATCTCGAGGACCAATCCACGGTTCTTGCCGAAGGCGGCCCGCTTCTCCTCCAGAGTACGAGGGATGAGCTTGCCCGATTCATCCAACTGCACGTATTTGTGGTTATTGATCTGGTAGCCCATGCGAGCCAGGATGATCAGCATGGGCTCTGCCACGCCGTCGGTCACCTGGCCGCGTAACTGGCGGTCCATCTCGCGAGTGACGAAGAAACTCTTGCCCAGCAATGACGAAAGCGTATTCGCGATCAGTGGAAGCTCTTTGGCCAGGTCGAGCTGTTCCAACTGCGCCGCTTTCGGCACCCGGCCGGGCGGTTCGAGGGCGGCCATCACGTAGGTGGTGTGGCCGGGGAAGAAAGTCAACATCGTGAGCGCGTCGCCACCGGAAAACGGATACCAGATGGGGCTGCCATCGACCGGGGCGCCCGTCAGCTCACTCTTCTGGAAGGCGGCCATTCCCACCTTGCGCCGCTTCTCGAACCGGGCCCATGCCTCGTCCATTTGCTTGGCATGGTCGATCCACGCCTGTTGCGTCTCGAGCGCCTTATACGGGCTCCCCTCGCGGCCGGGGATGCCGGCCAGGAAATGGGCCGCATCATCGGCCTCATGGTCGGGTGAGGTGGCACGTCCGTGCGCGTCTTTCGCGGCAGTGGAACGACTGGAAGAGGAACCCGCCGGTCCCTCCGAGGCATGGCAAGCGGCGAGTGCAAGGGAGCTGATCAGGCACAGCAGGAGCCCGTTACGGTTCATGAGTCACCCTAAGTGTAGCGTCCCATCGCGCTATCGAATGGACAGATTCTGCCCGGAATCGATCGAATTTTTGAATCCTGACGATTGGCTGAAGCATTGACCGAGGGTCGCCGCGACTAGTCGCCTTGACCGGCCTTGCGTCGGACGGCCGCTTCCGCTTTCTTGACGACGGTGATGCCTCGCAGCGACAACTGGCCCTTTCTGATCGTGTCCAGTGCCTGCGTTAGCACACGCAGGGATTCGCCCGGCGCATGGAACCCACCGGAGTTCTCGGCCTCCACCAGGTCGATAAAGAACTGAGCCTTGCGCTGGGCGGCCCAGGCGTCCTTGAGTTGGTCGTCCGTCGCGCCGGCCTCGCGGAGCTTCTTCGTGTCCTCGATCAGGGCCATCAACGCGTCCATCGCGACGTCGCGCGACTCGTGAAAGCGCGCCTGGATCTGCTCCACGCGGGCCTTCATCTCCTCCTCGGGGAAATGGTGGCAGCCCTGGCAGGCCCGATTGATGTTCAGCAGCGGGCTGCGCACCCAGTGGTCGGATACCTTGGTGCCGCCCTCGCGCTTATACGGCATGTGGCAGTCGGCGCAGGCTACGCCCGATCGGGCGTGAATCCCCTGATTCCAGAATTCGAATTCCGGATGCTGCGCTTTCAGCACGGGGGCGCCGGTCTCCTTGTGGGTCCAGTCCTTAAACTTGATCTCTTCGTAGTAGGCGTACATGTTCTCCGCCTTCAGCCCGTTCTTCCAGGGGAAGGTGAGGCGCTTCTCGTCGCCCTTGAAGTGGTATTCGACGTGGCATTGCCCGCAGACAAAGCTCCGCATCTCCTGGGCCGAGGCCATGGTGTTCACGTCATAGTTCTGAACGCCCTGCGAGGCTTTGTAGGCGCGGATCCCCTCGATGAAAGCAGGCCGGGTGATGCGCAGTTGCATGGTTTTGGGCTCGTGGCAGTCGATGCAGCTCACGGGGTGCTTGGCCAGCTTCGTCGCTTCCAGGTAAGGTGTGTGGTTCAGCTTGTCGAAGCCCTTGAAGATGTCGCCGTCGCCCAACTTCTTGTAGATGTTATAGGTGGAGGCGTGGCAGTTCAGGCATGTGCCGGGCTGCTTGAACTCGGTCACGCGCTTGGTATAGCGCTGATCGTCCAGCATGTAGGAGTGGCCACGCTCCTCACGGAAGTCCACTGAGAAGGCGTAGCCGGCCCACATGGTCTTCAGACGTTTATCCTCGTCGATCTTGCTCTGCGAGACGACGGAGCGCGGGTCGGCTTGACTGGGCGCATGCGGCAGGGCCTCGCTGCCGCCGTATCGGGTCCGGGTCTGATCCACCGTGCGCTTGTAGTCGTCGTACTGCAGCGGGAAGTTCTTGCCCCAGACTGCCGGGTCGTCCGTCTCATCGGTCAGCTCGACGACGCGGAAGAAGGCATTCCTCGACTCCTGTTTGTGCTCGAAGATGTTCACCAGCAGGGCGGTAATTGCGACCGTGACACTGGCGGTAAAGAGAATGGCGAGGATGAGCGCTTTTTTGGAATTGTTGGCAGACATGGCGAAAATTAGTCCCGTTCAATGCTGATGACCGACGTTGCGGTGGCAGGTCGTGCAGGCGATATCGTCTTTTCTGTGGCGTGTTGAGCGGATGCCGTCGGTGATGTCCTCGTGGCATTTCATGCATGCCTCTTCGGCCACCTTGTGGTTGCGCGCGGTGATCTGGATGTCGTCGGGGAAGCGTCCGGAGGTGAAGGCCAGAGAGTGATGGAAGCCGTTCAGGGCCTTGGTGAAATACTTCGGGAGAAAACCGTGCGGCGTGTGGCAGTCGTTGCAGACGGCAGCCTTGCGGTGGCTCGACTTCATCCAGCCTTCGTATTGATCGCGCATCACATGGCAGTTCGCGCAGGCCTTGGGATCGTCGGTCAGGTAAGAAGCGCCGCGAGCATAGCCAAACGTGTAGACGCCCACGCCCATCAGCAAGCCCAGGGGAATACCTAGCAGCAACGGGGTAATCGCGCCCTTTTCTTTCATCGACTCAACTCTATATCATGGATTAAACCTTCTCTGTGACTCTGGTCACATTTCTGGAATATAAGACTCGATAGCCTTAAACTGATGCGCCAATACTTATTCGCCACGCTCTTTGTCTGCACCGCCGTCCTAGGCCAGGAGCCTATCAAGGTGGGCGGCGTGACCATCAGCGGCAGCCTGCGGTCCCGCACTGAGATGTGGGACTACTTCCAGGGCGACGCCAACAGCGATTACGCCTTCAGCGGCAACATCTTCAAGCTGAGCTTTGCCCAGACAACCAGGAAGCTGGACTGGCAGTTCGAATTGGCTGCGCCGTTCCTGCTGGGCCTTCCCAACGATGCGATTGCCGCGGCGCCGCAGCTCCAACTCGGATTGGGCGGCAATTACTTCGGCGCGAACGACGCACGCCGCCATGCCGGGATGGTCTTCCCCAAGCAGGGGTACCTGCGCTTCAAAGGGTTGTTTGGGGATAAGGACCAGAGTCTGCGGGTCGGCCGTTTCGAATGGATGGATGGAGGCGAGGTGACGCCAAAGGACCCGACGCTGGCGGCCCTCAAGCGCGACCGCGTGACGCAGCGGATCATCGGCCCCTTCGGCTGGTCGCATGTCGGCCGCAGTTTTGACGGCTTCGAGTACAAGGCGTCCAAGAGAAACATCACCTATTCCCTAGTCAGCGCCCTGACGACGCGCGGCGCGTTCCAGGTGGACGGCTGGGGCAATCTCAAGACCGGGTTCTCGTATGGATCCGCCACCGGCCAGGTGGGCAAGGGCAAGAACGTAGGTGAGTGGCGGGCGCTGGCGGTGTACTACCAGGACTGGCGCCACGTGCTCAAGACCGACAACCGGGCGGCGGCGGTACGGCAGCTCGATATGAACAACATCCGCATCGGCACCTACGGCGGCCACTACATCCACAGGACGGAGACCTCGGCGGGCATCTTCGACTTCATGCTGTGGGGCATGCTCCAGAGCGGCAAGTGGGGCCGACAGGACCACCGGTCGAACGCGTTCGATCTGGAGGCCGGATGGCAGCCGAAGGCGTTGCCGAAGCTGAAGCCCTGGCTGATGGGCGGCATTACGCGGACGGGCGGCGACGATGACCCGCTGGACAACAGGCATGGATCCTACTTCCAGATGCTGCCGACACCGCGCCCGTATGCCCGCATCCCGTTCTATAACATGATGAACAACCGGGACATCTACGGAATCCTGGCGCTGCGGCCACACAAGGCGGTGACGATCCGTTCCGAGTTCCACTCGCTGGCCCTGGCCAACCGCAACGACCTTTGGTATGTGGGCGGCGGCGCCTTCCAGCCCTGGACGTTCGGTTTCATCGGCCGCAACACGGGCAAGGCAAAGAGTCTTGCGAATCAATGGGATACCAGTATCGACTGGACCATCAACCCGCACTGGGCCGTCACCGGCTACTACGCCTACGTGGACGGCAAGGCAGCGATGCGAACGATCTACCCCAAGAACCAGGATGCGCAGTTCGCCTACATCGAGCTGAACTACAAGTTTTAGGGCTTACTCGCTGCGTAGCGCAACCACCGGGTCGACAGCGGCGGCGCGACCGGCTGGCCACGCTCCGGCCATCAGGGCGACCAGGGCAAAGACGGCCGTGGCGGATCCGATAACCAGCGGGTCGACGCTGCGGATGCCGAAAAGCAGCGAGCGCACCAGGGTGATGAGACCCAGCGAGGCCACCAGTCCGGCGAGCAGCCCGCCTCCGACCATGCCGGCTAAGTCCTTGCCCACCAACATGACAATCTCTCCGCGCTGTGCGCCGAGGGCGGAACGGATGCCGATTTCGCGGGTCCGGCGGGCAACGGAGTAGTTCAGCAGACCGAAGAGGCCGATGGCCGCCAGGATCAACCCCAGCAGGGCGAAGGTGCCGCCGATGACGGCCAGCAACCGCTCGCGCAGCAGGGTGTTGCCGATGAGGGTGTCGAGCGTGGTGACTTCGCGAAGCCGGGAGCCGGAGCCGAGGGCGGAGGACTCCCTGTCGACCAGGCGAGCCAACGAGGCCAAGTCGAGACCTGACCGGACGTGCAGGCTGAAATAGCCGCTGCCGTTCACCGGCAGGTAGACCATCGGGACTGGCGCTTTCCGCAGGTTGGTGTACAGCGCGTCGTTCACCACGCCCACGATTCGATGATCGGCCATCACGGGTTGCTTGGAGTGTTGGAACTGCCGGTCCAGGGCGACGGCGGGATCCTGGGCGTCGAAATACTTGCGGACAAAGGCCATATTGACCACGGTGGCGATGAGAGCGTCGTCTTGTTTCTCGCGCGGTGCGAAATCGCGGCCGGCCAACAGGCGCATCCGCATGGTGTTGAAGTAGCCAGGTGAGACAGGGTAGAAGATCTCCTCCCGGTCACTGGGCGACTTGCCTGGGATGAAGACTTGGTCGGTCCACGTGCTGCCTTCCAGAACGGCCCAGGGGGCTACGGCTGCGCCCTGAATGCCGGGGAGGGCCGCCACACGGTCACGGAGTTGCGTCATCAGGTCGAGCTGCCTGGAGTGCTCTTTGTCGCCCAATTCGTTGCTGACGGAGAAGAGGGCCAGATGGTGCGGGTCGAAGCCGGCATCGACGGCCCGCAGATTCTTCAAGCTGAACAGAAAACAGGCTCCGGCCATGACGAGGCAGAAGGCAAAGGCGACCTGGATGCCGACGAAGAGGCGGCCCAGGCGCAAGCGGCTGCCATGGGTGGCCACACCGCGCAGCACCTGCATGGGCTGCGTCCCCGACGCTTGCCACGCGGGCAGCATGCCGAAGAGTAAGGTAGCGACGGCGGAGATGAGCGCGCAGAAGAGCAGGACGCGCGAGTCCATTTCTAGCGCGAACCGGTAAGGATCCCCACGAGTGGCCAGCATCGCAACCACGGCCGGCGCCGCCAACCGGGCGATGAGCCAGCCCAGCGCTCCAGCCAGGCAGGCGAGCATGAGGCTTTCAGTCAACAACTGGCGAACCAGCCGCAGACGGGCCGCGCCCAGGGAGATCCGCATGGCCATCTCGGCGGCGCGGGCGGCGGCGCGGGCGAGCAGTAGGCTGGCCACATTGGCGCAGGCGATGAGGAGGATGGCGGCTGCAACTCCGAGCACGATCCAGAGAGGCCGCTCGAAGGTCTTGCGGAACCCGGAAATGCCTCGGGCAGAGGGCTGCACGAAGATTCTCATCTCTAGAAACTGCTTCCGGATGACCGCGGGCATCGTGGTGAAGCGCTTCGCCCGGCTTTCGTTGAAACGGGTCAGGACGGGTTGGAGCCGGGCGGCCACCTGCTCGCGAGTGGCGCCGGGGCCAAGCCGGCCGGCGACGCGCATCCAGTGCCAGCCTTCATTGGTGAACGCTTCCTTCTGGTACATCATGGCCGGCATCCAGATGTCGACGAAGCGGCTGGGCTCGTTGCCGAAAAAGCCCTCACGGGCCACACCGATGATCGTGTAGAGGGTCTTGCTGTGGAGCAGGGTCCGACCGGTAACACCTGGGTCGCCGTGATAGTGGCGTTGCCAGTAGTCGTAGCTCACCACCACGACAGGGTGTCCTCCGGGGACCTTGTCGTCGTCAGCAGTGAATAGGCGGCCCAGCGCCGGCGTGACGGCAAATGCCTGAAAGAATTCACCAGAGACGTACGTCCGGGTGACCTTTTCGATCGGTGCTCCTGGCGAGGAATCGCGGACCTCCACCAAGTCTGGGTAACCAGCGACAACGAGACGGGCAGAATCGCCGGCCGCCTCCCGGAAACGAGTGAACAGGGGGTAGTTGAACGAGGTGCGCTCGTCTTCGGGCTCCGCGCCGGGCTGCTGAACCGGGGAAGTGGCCAAGTAGATCAGACGATCCGGCTCCGGAACGGGCAGTTTGCGCAGGATGGCTGCGTCGACCACTGAATAGATGGCGGTGTTCGCGCCGATCGCCAGACTGAGGGAAAGAACCGCCGTGACGGCGAAGACCGGGTTGCGGCGCAGGGCGCGCCAGCCGTAGCGGAGGTCCTGGAGGGCGGTTTCCAAGCCCATCCACAGCCGGATGTCGCGGCTCCGTTCCCGGATGAGGGTCGAGTTACCGAAGCGGAGCGCGGCCTGACGGCGTGCTTCCTCGGCCGTGAGACCCGTTGCTGCCAGGCGTTTGGCACGCTGCTCCACGTGCTCGCGGAACTCGTCCTCTAGCTCGGCTTCCAGCGGGGCTGGACGGATCGCATTCTTCAGTCGGGATAGCCAGCTCATGGGACCTCCTTAAGCCTGTTGCAGGACGCGGGCGACGCCCATCGAGAAGCCAGCCCAACGTTGGGCCTCGGCGAATAGCTGGCTTTGTCCCTGCGTAGTGATGCTGTACTGGCGAGCTCGGCGTTTGCTTTCGGTGATGGTCCACTCGGCGGCCACCCAGCCTTTCTCCTCCATGCGGTGGAGGGCCGGGTATAGGGAGCCCTCCTCGACGCGAAGTGCCTCATCGGAAAGATCTTCGATGAAGTTGGCGAGCGCGTAGCCGTGGAGCGGACCGCGGCGGTCGAGCAAGGTGAGGATCAGGAGATCCAGGGCGATTTGAGCTGAGTTCTGTGGCGGCATACCTATCACGATAGGGGTATCGTACTAGGCATAGTGAACCACGGGTCGGGCCACCGGTCAAGTAAACAAAAGGGGCGGGGACACCGGCGCGGCCGGCGCTAGAGGCCTGGAGTCGCGCCGCCCTCCCCGTTAGCGGACTTCAGCGAGGTGGTTGAGGTAGCGCTCGAGCGGAGAATATTCCTCGTCTGGCGCGACGCCGTCGGAGGGTTGGGCCGAAGGCGGGAGATCGTCGGGCAGACCGTTGCGGTCGGCGTCCCGCGGAGGGAGGGCGGCGCGATACTCGGGCCAACCGCCGACTTCCCATTGGGAGTCGATGATGGCGCCGGTGCCGGCGGCCACGTCGGCCAGGAGGCGCTGGTCAACTTTGTCGCGGGTGGGCCGGAGCGCGCCCACGCCTTTCAACACGGCCTGATAGGCCTCGGCGGCGGAGGTGGTTGTCACAGGCGGAGCGTCAAAGGGTTTGGGCACGATGGTGGCGACGCGCAGGCCGTCCACGATGGGCCGGTCGATCATGAGGCGGTTGTCGGCGGAGAGCTTCTCGTCGCCCAGGAAGCGGTTGCCTTCGAGATAGAACTGCGCGCCGGGGAATTTGTGCATGATGATCGGAGTGCGGCCGGGGCGGGAGAAGGGGCCGGGTTTGATGTAGTTGCCGGCGTAGTTGACGCGAATGGAGCCGTCGGCAAGGCCGGAGCAGGTGGTGCCGTAGTTGTACATCACGTTGTTACGGACGTCGTAGACGACGGGAATGTCGGGCTGCTGATGGCCGAGGCGAGGGTTGCGGGAGTCGTGGTGGAGCCAGAGGTTGTGGTGCAGGCTGACGCCGCCGACGGCGCGGATGAGGGAGCCCATGCTGTGGGGCCCGTCGCCGTGGATGCTGCGGTGGAGGCCTTCCGCGATGAGGCACCACTGGACAGTGATATCGGCCACGGTGCCGCTGACGGACAGGCACTCATCGATGCTCCAACTGGCCGAGCAGTGGTCGACGATCACGTTGCGGCTGTTGCCGACGATGGAGATGCCATCGACCTCCTGGCCGGCTTCGTCTCCGGGGCGGCTGCGGAGGAAGCGGATGACGACGTCGTGAGTGTCGACGACGAGGCCGAAGCGGCGCAGGCAGACGCCGTCGCCGGGGGCAGTCTGGCCGGCGATGGTGACGAACGGGTTCTTCACGACGAGGGGCGACTGGAGCGAGATGACGCCAGCGACGCGGAAGAGGATGGTGCGCGGGTTGTAAGCTTCGACGGCTGCGCGGAGGCTGCCGGGGCCGGAGTCGTTGAGATTGGTGACGAAGCGGACCGCGCCGTAGCGGCCGCCCCGGGTATAGGCCCCGAAGCCTTCGGCCCCGGGGAAGGCGGGCAAGGGGCGGCGGGGGGCGGCCAGGGCAAGGGCCGGCCACTGGAGGAAGAGTCGTCGATTCATGAGGAGAGAGCCTTTCAATTGGCCTGATCGGAGCTAGAGGAGCGGTCGACGCTCAGGCCGAGCGCGGCCTTGCCGGCAAAGTCCATGGGTCCCTGGAAGCCGGGCCCGCCGGCGCCGACATAACCGCGGCTGGCGCCGGAGGAGTCGGGGCTGACCCAGAAGGAATAGAGGCCGCCATTCACAAGATGGAAGCGGAAGCGCAAGGGTAGGCCGTGCAGGCGGGAGAGGTCGTTCACGCCTTGCCAGCGAACCTGCAGGAGGGTGCTGTCTCCGCGCAGGGGGATGCAGTGGGCGCGGGAACAGCCGGCGGCGATATTGCCTTCGGCATCGAGAATCTCGACGCGCAACTCGCCGTTGGGGGCTTCCAGATTGACAAAGAGCTGGGAGCCGGAGAAGCGGAGCAGACGGGTGGTGAGCACGCCGCCCGAGGCACCGGCGCGAAGCGACGCGAAACCGTCGCGGCGCAGGATGGCGAGGCCGGTGGTGCAGACGCCATCCTGTTTGGTGCCGGGGACGCCGGCGCGGCCGGAGGCGTAGAAATAGAGCTTGTCGCGCACGACCAGCACGCAGCCGCCCGCCGACTGGACGTTGCCCCAATTCCAGTCGCCCTGTCTTTCGGAGACCGGCAGGAGGGCATCGCGGCAGGGGCGATGCCAGTGAAAGCCATCGCGGCTGAAGCCGGCCATCACCTGGTTTGGTTTGGGGCGATCAGTGGGCTGGCCTTTCCAGATGCTGAAGAGGCCGAGGAGCAGGCCTTCGTAGGCGACGGCGTCGAGATTGTAGAGTTCGGCCCGCCGTTTGAGATCGGGGCGCTGGGGGTCGAGCGGATCGGCGCCGACCCAGACAGGGGTGGTCCGCTTCGTCCAGAAGAAGCCGTCTTCCAGGTTGTCGCTCTCCCAGTAGAGGCGCATGCGCTGGTCTGCATTGTCGTCCTTCAGGCTGAAGACCCACTTGCGGCGGAAGGGGTTGTAGAACAGGGTGCTGCGATCCTTGGCGGTGCCGCTGAGGGCGGCCACGCCGCTCCAATGAATGCCGTCGGGCGAGTAGTGGAGGGCGAAACGCGGCGGACGTTCGCCGCCCATCTGGCGGAAGAGCTTGAAGCGGCGCGCGGGATTGGGTTCGTTGTGATCGAGCCAGACGGTGGTGGAGCCGCGCGGGATGTCGAGGACGATGTTGGTGCCGGGTTTGACGTCGAGCTTGGGCTTATCCCAGTGGATACCGTCGCGGGAACAGGCGTAGGCCAGCGGGCCCCAGTAGCCGGCCATGTACCAGAGCTTGAACAACTGGTCCTGGGGGTCGAACCAGACGCCGTCGCTGAAGACCATGGAGGCGGATCCCTGGGCGGTTGTCTCCCAGGGGCGGTCCGGTTTGAGCACGGGGCTGGCCGGATGGTAGCTGGGTTGGTGAAACACCCGCCGCAGGGTGGATTGTTCGATGAGGAAGTCGTCGACAAAGAGCTGCCGGCCCAGGTCGATGGGGATGAGGCTGGGCGGCTGCTCGAGATAGGGCACGGGCATCGGCTTGTATTCGAGGGACTGGCGCGAGGGCGGCCAATCCGCGGGCAGGACGATGCCGTTGTGGAGCGTCTGCTGCGCGAGCAGCGGAGCAGACGCGGCCGAAAGAAGCAGTTGTCGTCGTGTAAGCATGCTGACGTCCATCGAGAACATGGGACCACAGTCGACGGGTCAGAAGCCGATGCGGAGGCCGAGCTGGATTTCCCGGGGGACGCTGACCTGGCTGTTGACGGTGCCGTAGGCGGCGCTGGCCGGGTTGACGTCGGGGTTGCCGAACTGGACGCGGTTGGTGGCGTTGAAGGCCTCGGCGCGGAACTCGACGCTGAAGCGCTCAGCGATGGTGGTGGATTTGGACAGCGACAGATCCATCTTGCTGAGGGCGTCGCCGATGAGAGAGGCTGAGCGGACGGACAGGCTGCGCAGGGTGAATGAAGGCTGGACGGTGAAAGCGCCGGTATTGAACCAGCGGTTGAGAGTGCGATCGCCGGCGCTCAACCGGGGATCCTGGCCGGTGGCCAGGGAGCCACTGGGCAGGTAGATGGGCGCGCCACTCTGGAAGATGTACATGACGGAGAGCTGCCAGCCGTTCACCAGGGCTCCGGCGAAGCCATTGATGTTGGCGAAGCGGCGGCCTTTGCCGAACGGCAGGTCGCCGACACCCGCGAAGCTGACGCGGTGGCGTCGCCAGTACTCCGCCACGGCCTTGGAGGGGGCGGGATCGCTGTCGT
The DNA here is from genome assembly GCF_963665245.1 of uncultured Paludibaculum sp. Lineage (NCBI taxonomy): Bacteria > Pseudomonadati > Acidobacteriota > Terriglobia > Bryobacterales > Bryobacteraceae > Paludibaculum > uncultured Paludibaculum sp. The sequence continues at coordinate 4,552,375 of NZ_OY762267.1, read as the reverse complement.
TCAAGTACTGGGAATTGTCGATCTGGCGCTGGAAGGTGTAGGTGGTGAGGGCCTGCAGGCCGTGGGCGAAGCGCTTGGTGAGGGTGAACTGGCCGGAGTGGTAGACGGAGGAGCCGGAGCCGTCCTGGACGAGGGTCAACTGGCTGAGGTGCGGGTAGGCCATGAGGAGGTTCTGCCGGGAGATCTTGGCCTGACCGAGTGTGAGGTTGGAGGGGATGAGCCCGAAGAAGGGGTTGGCGACCTGCTGGTTCAGCACCGAGCCGAGCGACAGGTATTTCTCGGGAATGAAGTTGAGCCGGCGCTGCTGCTCGCCCGCGCCGCCGCTGCCGCTGTTGCCTACAAACTGATTGATGGCGCGGCTGCCGACATAGGCGGCTTCGAGGCGCCAGTCGGATTGGAGTTCGCGTTGGACACTGGCCTGCCAGCGGGCGTTGTAGGTGCTGGGGCTGTTGACGGACAGGACGCTGAGACTGTTGCCGAGCAGCGTTTGCAGGCCCTGGGAGGAGCCGATGGGGAGCGAGAGTCCCTGGGGATAAGGGTTCTCGATGGAGCCGGCGGGGGTGAGGCCGTCCACGGTGGCGAGCATGGGCGTGGTGGAGGCGAAGCCGTCCTGATAGACGGAGCCGGCGCCGGCCCAATAGCTGTAGAAGTGACCGTAGCCGGCACGGAGGACGGTCTTGTTGTTGAGGGTGTAGGCCAGACCGAGACGAGGGCTGACGTCGCCGAGCGGCGTGGAGCGGGTGCGGCGGTCGCTGGAGCTGGCGAACTGAAGGCCGCCGCGGACGTTGAAGGCGGAGGCGGGCAACTGATCGATGGGATTCGCGGCGTAGTTGGCCCGGGCGGCGGCCTCGATGGGATTCGCGGTGTCGAAGGCGTAGCCGCGGGTGGCGCGGTTGTAGCGCTCAGTGGGTGCGATGCTGACTTCGTAGCGCAGACCGAGATTGAGCGTAAGGCGCGTGGTCATGCGGAAGTCGTCCTGGAAGAAGAGGCTGTAGTAGGGCGCCTGCGAGGCTTGGGAGTTGCGGAAGGCGACGGAACCGGACGAGGGCGAACCCAGCAGCAGGGAGGCGACGCCGTGGCCAACGTTGGAGGCGGGTGCGGTGGGGTCGGAGCCCTGGGTGAAGCCACGATCGAAGGAGAAGCTGCCGGCCTGCGCGCTGCCGCTGGCGGAGTTCCATTGGCGGATGAGGCTATTGAACCCAAGCCGGAGGCTGTGCCGGCCGCGGAGATGGGAGACGGTGCCGGAGTAGGTATAGGTATTGACCACGTCGTAGGAGTTGCCGTCGCCGACACCCATCTGGGCCATGTCGGAGTTGGAGAACAGCGGGACGGTCTGGGCCTGCACCGTGCCGGCGAAGTTGTTGGAGAAGCCCAGGGCGGGCATGTCGAAGCCGGGGCGTTCCTGCCGGATGATGTAGCGGGTGAGGCCGGCATTCAGGGTGACGATGGTGTCGGGACGCAGCATATAGGTGTCACCGCCGCCGGTGGAGATCTGGATGATGCGTTCCGTCTTCAGGCCGAACGCGGGCATCACGTAGGGGGCGGTTTCGCTGCTCTCAGTGCGGCCCCAGCGGCCGAACAGGCGATGGCGGCTGCCGATGTTGTGGTCGAAGCGGGTGGTGAAGTTGGCCAGTTTGCGGCCTTCCGCGCCATTGAAGAGTACGTTATTGGTGCCGGTGAGCGCGTTGCCCGGCAGATTGGCGGACGGCAGGAAGCGGCTCAAGAGATTGCCGGACACCTTGTTGATGCGGGCGCTGGGGATCACGTTGCCGGGGAACAGGGTGCGGACGAATTTGTTGGGATTGGCAGGATCAGTGCGGGTGGTGGAGGGATCGTAGATCTCGATGAGGCGGCCGCGGCTGTCGAACGTGCGGGAGAAGTCGCCTGCCTGCTGGGCGAGAGTGGGGATGGTGAAGGTGGAACTGGTGGGACTGGATTGCCGCATGCCCTCGTAGTTGAAGAACCAGAAGGTCCTGTTCCGCAGCACCGGGCCGCCGACCGCCGCACCAAAGCGGTTGAAGCGCACGCGGGGGCGGGGCGCGCCGGAGCGGTTGTTGAAGAAGGTGTTGGCGTTGAAGACTTCGTTGCGGTTGTATTCGTAGAGCGCGCCGTGCAACTGATTGGTGCCCGACTTGGTGATGACACTGATGATGGCGCCGCCGCCGTTGCCGAACTCGGCGTCGAAGGAGTTGGTCTGGACGTTGAACTCCTGCACCTGCTCGACCGGCGGGACGTAAGCGACGAGTTCGGCGCGATTGTTCGGGATGCCGTCCATGAGGAAGGCGTTCTGCTGATTGCGCGCGCCGTTGGCGGAGAGGCGCGAGACGGATTTGTTGTGGGCGATGATCTGTGCGGTGGGGTAGTCGCCCTGAGTGAGTCCGGCGGAGAGGGTCGCCTGCTGGAAGACGTTGCCACCGACGACGGGCAGCTTCGCGACGTAGCGGTTGTTCATGGACACCGAGGAGGAGGAGGTGTTGGTTTCGAGCAGCGTGGCGTCGGCGGAGACCTCGACACGCTGGTTCACGTTGCCGATTTCGAGCTCCAGGTTGACGGTGGTGGTGCGTCCCAGGGCGATGGTCACGGTCCGGCTGATGCCTTTGAAGCCCGGCACGTCAACGGTGAGAGCGTAGGTTCCGGCGGGCAGGTAGCTGATCTGATAGAGTCCGGTTTCGTTGGTCGCGCCGGGGTAATGCACGCCGGTTTCGGTGTGGGTGGCGACAACGGGGGCATTGGGGACCACGGCCCCGGCCCGATCGCGGATCTCTCCTTCCAGCAGTCCTGTTCGAAGAACCTGCCCGAGGAGCGACAGGGCTCCCAACATGAAGACAAGAAGCAGACGCATAGTCATGTGGTCTCCTATTTGCGATTATCGATCATCGATAATCAAAAGAAAGGTATCACTGATTGGAGGATGTGTCAAGAGAGGGTGCGCAGCCGGAGTGGAAGGGGGCGCCGCGGCGGGCGGACGGAAAGGGCGCCGGAGAGGATGGCTGTGAGGAGAGGCGGCCGTCTAGCCGGCGGAAGGATCGTCGCCGGAGCCGCCGGACGAGACAAGGAGTGCGCTGTAGGACCCCTCGATGTGGGCCCGGATGGCACTTTGGATGGCCGCGGGGGTGCGCTGCCGCATGGCTTCAACGATGCCCGCGTGGGCCATGCCGCGATTCTGCTGGAGCGGCTTGCGGATGTGTTTGACGCCGAGGAAAGCGAACAGGGGCGTGGAGATCTGTTCCAGGGTCTTGAGCATGACGGGGCTGCGGGCGCAGCTCCACAGGAAGCGGTGGAATGACAGATCGGCCAAGGTCATGGCGTAGCAGTCGCCGATCTCAATGGCGTCGTCGATGGCGGAGGCGAGGCGCTGGAGTTCGTCGAGGTCGGCGTCGGTCATGTTCCGGGCGGCACGGACGGCGGCGAGTTCCTCCAGGGACATGCGGATGGCGAGGCGGTCGCGGACGTCGTCCGAGCTGAAATCGGTGACGCTGGTCTTGCGGTTTTGCGAACGGACGACGAGGCCTTCCTGTTCCAACTGGACCAGCGCCTCACGGACGGTGGCCTGGCTGACGTTGAGGGTTTTGGCCAGGTGGAGTTCGCGCAGCAGTTCCCCGGGCTGGAGCTGGCCCGAGAAGATCTCCTTCTTGAGGAGGTTGAAAACCTGGGTGGCGAGGGAGTCGGCACGAATGGGCTGGCGCGGCACGATGGGCGCGGCGGGTTGCTGCTGGTGGGCCTGGGAGAAGTCTGGATCGAACATGTGGTGAGTACCTATGCGAGCAAGTTCACGGCCCGTGCAGAACGGGGTAACCCGGACCACGGCTCCACTCCGACAACAGTCATTGTAACTTTCGAATGCCGCCGTGGGAGGCGTTGAAAAACAGGAGGCGAAGACGGGTTACCGACGGCTGGGGTCTCGCAACGGCGAACAAAGCGGCTCATGCGGCGGACGCCTTTGTTTTGAGCCGGGGGATTAGCAGTAGCAGGGTGGAGCAGCCGAGAACGGCAACACCGACGGCGCCGAGGATCACGCCCAGGCCGAGGGTGGATTTGAGCGCTCCGGCGAGCAGGGCGATGAGACCGCCGGAGAACGTGCCAGCGAAGTTGAGCAGGCCGAAGGCGCTGGAGCGTTCCTCTTCATTGACGATTTCGCACAGGACAGGCATGACGTTGCAGTCGTAGATGCCCCGGCCGACGCCATAGAGGGCAAGCGCGGCGTACAGCACCCAGGCATCGGAGGCGAGTCCGCTGAGCGAGAGGAACGGGGCGGCGAGCGCGAGTCCGGCCACCTGGGTGAAGAGGAGCCCCCGGGCGGAGCGCCGTCCGGAGGTGTCGCCGAGCCAACCGCCCAGCAGGATGCCCGCCACGCTGGCCACCTGAACGAAGAAGGTGGCGGCGAAGCCGGCGCTGGACAGGCTGAGGCTGAACTTTTCGAAGAGGAACAGAGGCATCCAGGCGTAGACGAGCCAACTGGCCATGGACATCACGGCGAAGACGGCCAGGACGGGCCAGAACGCGGCATTCCGCAGGATGGAGCGGATTGTGGGCAGGAAGGCGGCGGAACTCGTGCGATCAGGGGCCAACGCCGGGGTCCGCGGCAGCAACCGGGGCAGCAGGGCGGCGTAGGCGATGCCCACCGCGCCCAGCACCCAGAAGACGGTGCGCCAGCCGTAGTTTTCTCCAATCCACGCGCCGCCGAAACCGCCGAGGAGGATGCCGGCATAGATACCGCTCTGATGGAGGCCAATGGCGCGGGAGCGGGTCTGGGGTCCGTGCCAAGCCGAGATGAGGGCCAGAGCGGAGGGGATGTAGCAGGCTTCGCCGATCCCCATGAGGGCGCGGGTGGCGATGAGCGACCGGAAGCCGCCGGCGAGGGCAACGCAGACCGTCACGGCGGACCATATGAGCAGGCTCAGCAGGATGACGGGCCGGTGTCCGAAGCGATCGCCCAGATAACCGGCCAGCGGGCTGGCGGCGGCATAGATCCAGAGGAAAGCGGTACCGAGCATGCCCAGTTCCATGTCGGTGAGGCCGAGGTCGGCGCGCAGGAGGGGGAAGAGGGAGAAGATGACCTGGCGGTCGAGGTAGTTGAGGAGGGCAACGCCCCAGAGTAGGGCGACGATCCACCAGGCGTTTCTGGTTAGCATGGGCGTCTGCGCAGAGGGGGCGGAAGAGAGATGGAAGATTGGAATGGGCGGCTGAGTAGGATCACGATATAGTGACGATCTTCTTGCAATCGATTATCGATTATTACAATAATGAGTCTGTCTGATCCGGGCCATGTTGTCAAGGCAGGCGCGGAGAACCGGGTAGCCGGGGATGAGAAATCCATGATTGGGCCGCGTAGCGTCGCGAGCAGCGGGCAGACGATAAAGGGGAATTATACCGATGGCGGTGGAACTACAAGGGATTTATCCGGCGGTGATTACGCCGATGACGACGGACGGCGTATTCATGCCGGAGGCGTTCGAGGCTCTGTGCGGCAGGCTCTACCAGGATGGGGTGGACGGGTTGTATGTCTGCGGGCAGACGGGGGAAGGCCTGAGCATGAGCCCCGAGCAGAGGAAGGCCGTGGCGGAGAGGGCGGTGGACGCGACTCCAACGGGCCGCCAGGTGATTGTGCACGTGGGCGCGTCGAGCACGGCGGCGGCGATGGACCTGGCGCGGCACGCTGCGCGGGTGGGCGCGCATGCGTTGAGCAGCCTGCCACCGGCCGGCAGTTATTCGATGGACGAAGTGCAGGGCTACTACGAGGCGCTGGCTGGGGCGACGGATTTGCCATTTCTGGTGTACTACTACCCCGGGCATGCGGCGCATCCGCGGAGTTATGACGAGCTGATGCGGCTGTGCGAGATTCCGAACGTGGCCGGACTAAAGTTCACGAGCACGGACCTTTATCTGTTGAGAAGGCTGAAGGACAATGCGGTGACCGTCTTCAGCGGATTCGACGAGATTCTCGCGGCGGGGCTGCTGATGGGCGCAGATGGAGGCATCGGGAGCTTCTACAATGTTGCCGCGCGGTGGTTCGTGGAGCTGTACCAGGCGGCACGCAGCGGCGATTGGGAGCGGGCGCGGATTCTCCAGTCGAAGATCAACGGCCTGGTGACGATTGGATTGCGCTATCAACCGCACGCGGCGGTGAAGGAGATCCTCCGCTGGCAGGGCCTCGATTGTGGAGTGTGCGCGGCGCCTCGGCGCAGGCTGGCTCCGGCGGAAGTGGAGCAGTTGCAGGCCGAACTGAACGAGGGGGCGACGGCGAGTCTCCGGCCGGTGTGCATATGAGCGCGGGTGAGCATGGCGCTTGGGCGGAGGCGCGAGGGCGGCTGATCGTCTCCTGCCAGGCGGCGGCACCCGACGCTTTTGATGGTGCCGGGTTGATGGCGCGGTTCGCGCGGGCGGCCGTCGACGGGGGCGCGGGCGGCATTCGCGCGCACGGAGCGGCCGATATCGAATCGATTCGAATGGCCGTGCCGGTCCCGATCCTGGGCATTCACAAGGAAGTCATGGAGGACGGCCAGATCCTGATCACGCCGACGTTTGAACGCGCGGCGGAACTGGCACGGGCCGGGGCGGATGCCATCGGCGTGGATTGCAGCCAGCGCGGTATCGCGCGCGGCGCCCACGACAGGCTGCAGCGGATCCGGCGCGAACTGGGCCTGCCGGCCATGGCGGACATCGCAACCCTGGAAGAAGCCGAGGCGGCGGTGCGTCACGGGGCAAGTTTCGTGCTGAGTACGATGCGGGGCTACACGGCGGAGACAAGGCATCTGAAAGGCCGTTTTGAGCCGGAGTTCATCGCGGAGCTCGTGCGGCGCTGCCCGGTTCCGGTGATTGCTGAAGGCGGAATTGGGTTGCCAGAGGAAGCGGCCAGCGCGGTCCGGGCCGGCGCCTGGGCCGTAGTGGTGGGTAGCGCGATTACACGGCCGCACTTGATCACGAGAGAGTTCGCCGATGCGCTGCAAGATGGCCGGGGGCCGCAGTGGACCGCGGCCATTGATGTCGGCGGCACGAACATCAAGTACGGGCTGGTGGCGCGAGATGGAGCAATGCACGGTACGGGCCTGGTGTCGACGCCCGCGGCCAGCGCCGAGCAGGTTCTGGATCAGATGCGTGTCGCAGTGCGCGTCTGCTTGGCGCAAGCGGGTGGGCCGGAGGCGGAGTGTGTCTCGGTTGCGGCCGCGGGCTGGCTGGATCGGCAGACTGGGTCGGTTCGCTATGCCACCGGGAACCTGCCCGGCTGGACTGGCGCGGATCTGCGCGCGGCCGTGGCGCGAGAGACGAGCCTGCCGGCCTTCTTCGAGAACGATGGCGTTGCCGCTACCGCGGGCGAGTGGCTGTACGGAGCAGCACGGGGCGTGCGTTCGGGGCTCTGCGTCACACTCGGCACCGGCGTCGGCGGCGGCGCGATTGTGGAAGGACGACTGCTGAGGGGTGAGCATGGGTTGGCCTGCATGCTGGGCCACTTGCCCCTGCCCGGCGCCGTGATGCCGTGCACGTGCGGACTAAAAGGCTGCGCGGAGACGGAACTGGGCAAGGTGGGCGCCACGCGACTGGTGTCCGATTTCGGCTCCCTGGAGGCGTGGACCGAGGCCGTGCTGCACCAGAACCTTCAGGCCTGCCGATTGTTGGAGGAGTACGCCGCCACGCTCGCGGATTCGCTGCTGCCCGCGACTCACCTGCTGGATCCGGAGGTTCTGGTGTTGACGGGCGGCTTGGCGAGCGCGGGTCCACCCCTGATTGCGGCCCTCCGCCGGGCGTTGAGCAAGAGAATCCTGGCGTGGGACCGGCGGAGAATCCGGATCGAAGTCTCCAGCGCCGGCCAGTACGCCGGAGTCCGCGGTGCGGCAGCGGTGGCGGCTCTCCAGTGGAGCCACCGATGAGGAAACTGGGCAGGGCCGCCTGACACGCGGGCAGACCTGCCTCGGACGATCAGTTCGTCGGTGTAGCCGAGGCTATTGGGCCATGGCTTTCAGCCAGATCGCCTTGGGGAAACTGCACGTGCCATCCACACTCGCGGAGTACTGCACGCAGACCATCGTCTCGGTCTGCATGGTGGGCAGGTCGTCTGGCACCGTGACCTTCAGGACGCTTACGCCGGTCTGGGTGGTAGCTTCCGGTGCCGCCTCCCTCCACCGGTCGTGGATCATGACCTGAATGGGCATAATCGCATTGGCGATGCCGGTGAGGAAGATCTGCACCGTCTTGCCGGCATCCACGGGTAGATCCACGCCGTTCGCTGCACCATCGGTATTCAGCACGAACAGCAAATCGGGAGCGACATGGATGATGTCTATGCCGTAGGGAGCGCTGAGGCTGGCCTCGTTGGCCGCCAGCACCTGTACTCGGCCGGGGGTGACAGTGAGGGGCACCTGCACCGTCAATTCGCCCTCGGAGACCAATACGATCGCTGCTGGCTGATCCTGCACGGTGACGGTCGTGGTGCTGGTGAGATTGGTCCCCTGCAGAATCACGAGCGAGCCCGGTGCGAAGGGCATGCCCCATCGCTTGCTGGGCGAAACCACGTTCGAGATCGTAGGGGCGGGGGCCGGCGGCGGCGGTTCCGGCACTGGCGCAGTGACCGTCAGTTTGACGTGGACCAGTTGTTCCTCCACGCCACCCGAGACGGGGTTGACGTTCTGAAAGATAAGGTCAGCCTCGTAAACGCCTTCAGGCAGGCTCTTCGGGAGCACGTCGAAGCGCACTGTGGCGTTGTTCATGCCGCTTGCCGGCGAAATGCTTAGCCAATCGGCGCCGTTGGCGTAGCGTGCCGACACTCGCCATTCCAGGATGCCTCCGCCGATATTGTGGACCAGCACGTAATTCGACTGGGCAACTGAACCGGACGGCGCAACAAACTCAGCAGGCGTGCGAGTCAGCGTGGTCTCCATCCTCGGGAAGTAGTTGGCACCGCAGTCCTGAAGGATCCTGCAATCGCCTTCCACGGCAGTGGCTTTGTACCTCGGGATCGGGGCACCGGCAACCGAGCCCTTGAGCGTCGACAGCGGTGCCAGGCTGGTCGTCTGGGTGATCACGCCCTCAGAGACGAACTGGTCGGTGGGCAGGAAGAGCCAGAAGGGAATCTGAGCGGATTCGACTTCAGTCGGATTCGAATCCAGCACTTCGTAAACCAGGTATGGAGTAGGACCCTTGTAGTCCAACGCGCCAACACCGAAGAGCGTTTGTGGACCAGTGCTGGGAGACCACACCGCGAAACCGCCACTGCCATCCTCTTTCGCATCGCGGACTCGCACCAGAAGCAAGGAATGCCCGTTGAGAGGATTGTAAAGGCCGCCGGTACGAGTGGACCCAAATTGCCCACTTGAGGTCGGAATCGCCGCCGAGCTGCCCGCGATCGCATCGGGCGCGAAAATCCGGGCGCTGGCCGGCACACCGGAAAGAACCACCATGATGCGCATTCCGTTGGTGGCATCGGCGGCAGTCCGGGGGGAGAAAGCCGCGCCAAATCCTTCGGTTATCCGCGTCGAGGACATCGTGGCGCGGCTGGCGATCATGTTGTCGAAATCCAGATGCTCCGGGATGGGCGGCCCCATGCCCGCGGCCGAAGCCGCCAGCGTTGTGGCATAGAGGGATGGCTGTGAAGCCGCGACAGTGGTAATGGGTGAGGGGACGGGCAACTGCTCACTGGCCATAAACTGTACAAAGGCCTGCGTGACGCCACCAGCCTCGGCCCGAATTCCGCTGACCCTCGCGACAAATGTACCCTGCGCTGTCATGTTGAACTGGAAGTTCTCGATGAGGATCGAAGTCTCCAGCGGCCGAACCGTAATCGGCACATTCACATAGCCGGCGGGCGTTTGTATCCCGAAAGTGATGCCCTGCAACAGGCCATCGTCACCAACCGCATTGGAGATCCGCTGGCTGACCGAGATTTGGAGCGATCCCGTGACCAGGCCGAGTGGTGTGCCGCCATAGCAACTCAGCACGATATCTCCGATCGGTTCCGTTAATCCCTCTGCCGCCACCAACAATGGCGTCGCCGTCAGCGCGCACTGCGTAGCCGCGCGAACGGGCAAACCGACCAGACACACAAATAGAATCAAGGACAAAAACCGAGACCGAGGCCGCATAACAATATCCCTCGTCCTCTAGACTACAACCACAGGCGAATACGTTTCGCACCTGAGCATCAGTTGCATTTCACGTCTTGCTGACTCGACGTCTTCTTCTGGGCCTGAAGACTGCACGGTACAATAGAAAATTCATGTCTCAGTTGCTCAAAGACAAGACCACACTGATTCTGGGTCTGGCCAATCGCTGGTCCATCGCCTATGCAATCGCGCGCGCCTATCGCAGGGAAGGCGCCGGGCTCATTTTGACCTACCAGGGCGAGCGGCAGAAGGACGTGGTGGAAGAGCTCGCTCGCGATCTGGATGTTCAACGGTTGATGTGCTGCGACGTGACGCGCGAAGACGATATCCGGCACTTAACCGAGACTCTGCAGTCCGATGGGACCACGCTCGACGCGGTGGTGCACTCCATCGCCTTCGCCAACAAGGAAGACCTGGCGCGGCCGTTTTATGAGACGTCCCGGGATGGGTTCCTTCTGGCCCAGGAAGTCTCCTGCTATTCCCTGGTGGCCGTCTCCCGAGCCGTGGCGCCGGTGATGGCGGCGGGTGGCTCCATTATGACGCTGTCCTACCTGGGCAGCCAACGTGTCATGACGAACTACAACGTCATGGGTGTGGCGAAAGCTGCCCTGGAAGCCAGTGTCCGCTACCTGGCCAGTGAACTGGGGCCGCGTAACATCCGCGTGAACGCCATCTCGGCGGGACCCATCAAGACGGCATCGGCCCGCGGCATCAAGGACTTCTCCAAGATCCTCGACCACGTGACCGAGAATGCGCCGTTGCGCCGTACGACCGACCCCGCGGAAGTCGCCGATGCGGCCGTATTTCTCGCCTCCGACCTGGGCCGCGGCGTGACCGGCAATATCATGTACGTTGATTCCGGCTATCAGATCATGGGGATTTAGCCCAAGCACGACGGCTACCAGATCCAAAGGAAAAAGGAAGGGCGGCCCCGCCGGAAAGCGCGGCCGCCCTTTTGATTGATACCCGGAACTAGAACGTAAAGCGCGCAGTGAGCTGCAGACGCCGTGCGTAGTTGTCCTGGGTGGAGGCGTTGATCTGGCCGAAACCGGTGGCGCCGGCGCTCTGGGCCGTAGTCACCGTCATGTTCGGCGAGGGGAAGTAGGGATGGTTGAAGGCGTTCAGTGCCTCGGCACGGAACTGGAAGTTCATGCCTTCACGAATGCGTGTGTCTTTGATGAGCGCCAGATCGACGTTGTTCTGCCGTTGACGGCGCAGCGTGGCGAAGCGCAGTGGCCAAGTGCGGACCTGGTTGCTGAGCAACTGCTTCGAGCTGACGGTTTCAAACCCATCGATGTTGAACCAGTTGTTGGGTGTCCGCTGGTCGGACGGCCGCAGGATGTTGGCCGGATCGCCGTAGTAAATGTAGTTGCCCCAGGCAAGCGGGAAGCCGCTCTGCAGCGACCAGATGCCGGAAGCCTGCCAGCCGCCGACAAGGCGGGAGACGAAGCCGTTGGAGTTCGACAGCATGGGTTTGCCCTTGCCGAACGGGAGTTCCCAGATGCCGCTGATATTGATGCGGTGCGGAGCGTCGGCGTCGGAGATTTCGCGGACCGGAAGCGCGTCCGCGGGGTTGAGCAGGTTCGTGGCCTGCATCCACTTGGACAACGTGTAGCTGCCCATGATCGTGTAGCCCTTCGAGAAGCGCTTCTGAGCCGTGAGCTGCATGCTGTGATACCAGGAGTAGCCTCCGTTGTCACTGCCGTAGATCGCATTTGACCCGAACGCCGGATAAGGCGACAGCAACGTCTGACGCGAGATGGTGGAACTGGTATAGGTGCCCTGCGTGTTGCCAGCCACCAGGCCCTTCAGCGGGTTGGAGATGTTTGCACTGAGGTAGTTGTTGTTCACGTCGTCGCGTAGCGGCGAGGTACTCAGGTACTGATACGGCAGTGTATTGATGTTGCGGCCCAGCGTCGTCGACGACCCACTGGTGACCGTGGACAGTTCCACATGATTCGTCTTGCTGCCGATGTAGCTGGCTTCCAGGGAGAAGCCCTTCATTTCGCGCTGCACGCTCAGTTCCCAGCGCATGGTGGTGGGAATCTTCGGGTTCTGGTTGAAGAACGAGAAGCCCTGGCCCAGGTAGGTCTGGTAACCGGCGGCGTTGCCTACCGGTTCGGAGATCCCGTTCGGGAAGGGGTGCGCCAAGTCTGTGGCCCAGGTGAGGCCACTATCGGTGGTCAGCACCATGTTGGTGTTCTGGCTGAAGCCGTTCTGCAGGACGTCGCCGCGGCGCTCGCCCAGGAACCCTGCGAAGATGCCGAACCCGGTGCGGACGACGGTCTTCGGATCCACCTGATAGGCCAGGCCGATACGGGGCAGGAAGACGTTCTTGGGCGTATTGTAGAGGCTTCCATCGTTGCCGTCGAGACCGGCGAAGGTCATGCCGCCGCGGAGCGAGAAGGCGCTGGGCGGGAGTTCCGCGAAGCCGCCGCTGATACTCGGATAGATGCCGGCATAGGCCGATTGAGCCGCAGCCGAGATGGGCTGCGAATAGGAGGGGTCGAAGCTGAGAGTGCTGCGGTTGTAACGTTCCTTCAACGGTGTTTCAAACTCATAGCGCAGGCCGATGTTCAGCGTCAGCTTACGGCTGATCTTGAAGTCATCCTGAACGAAGAAGCCCCAGCTCTTTGAAGCCTCGATGTAGTCGGCGGACCGCGCTATGCTGCCTGAACCCGGAAGCCCCAGCAATAGCGAAGCTACTGACTGGCCGATGCTGCCCGGTGATGTGGCCGAGTTGTCCAGTGGACCGCGCGTATACGTTGAGTCAAAGGTGAACTGTCCGCTCTGGGCGTTGCTGAAGAACTTGTCCGCTTCCTGGTAGACGCGGAATTCAAAGCCCGTGCGGATGTTGTGTTTGCCGGCGGCCTTGGTCAAGGTGGCGGAGGCCGTGTGGTTGTTCACGGGGCGCAGTTCGCCGGTGAACCCGTTACTGATATAGCCCGTCAGGTTGACGCGCGGGAAGCGCGAGATGTCGGCGGGCACCTGCTGGGCAAACTGCTGCGAGAAGCCGAGCTTCGTCACGTCGAAGCCTTCGCCGGAAGCAGGTCCGTCGGAGCCGCGGATGAACCGGTTGTAGCTGTAGCGGGTGTTCAACACCATCGTCGGCGACAGCGTGATGACGTGGTCGATCATGCCCGCCTTGGAATCAAACAGGAACTGGGTGCCTGTGAAGGCGTTGCCGAAGTAGTCGTTGTAGAGAGAATCGCGGCGGTACTGGCTGATGCGGACGAACATGCGCTGGCGGTCTCCGATGTTTTGGTCGACGCGCACAGTGTTGTTGTAGTAGTCGGCGGTCTCCGCCAGGCTGGCATCTCGGAAGTTGCCGATGCCGACGGCGTCTCCGGCCGATTTCGGAGTGGTGGGATACCAGTCGAGGATCGCTTTGCCGACGGCGTCGAAGCGCGCTTTCGGAACAATGTTGCCGGCGAACGGCGTCTGCTGATAGCGGCCGTTGGCGAGCTTCACACGGGTGGCCGGATCGTAGATAGCGTAAGTGGAGCCGCTGGCCAACAAGGCGGAGAAGTCGCCGTCGTGCATGGCTGCGGTAGGCACCGTGTTCGTGGTGTCGTCATGGCGCGGGCGCGAGTCCTTAATGCCTTCATAGCCCCACAGGAAGAACGTCTTATTGTGCCCGTCGTACACTTTGGGGATCACCACAGGGCCGCTGATCGAGCCGCCCCAGCGATTGAATTCGAAGTTTGGCGTGGGCAGGCCCGACTTGTTGTTGAAGAAGTCGTTGGCCAGCATGTTGGGCCGGTAGAACGAATAGCCGGCGCTACCGTGGAAATCGTTCGTGCCGGACTTGATGCTAATGTTCGTGACGCCACCTTGGGTCTGGCCGAACTGGGCGTCGAACGTCGCCGTCTGGACCTTGAACTCCTGCACGATGTCTGTCGGCGGGACATAGGAAGCTGTCACTTCGTTGGCGTTTGCGGTTGCCGTGGAAGGTGCGCCGTCGATGGTCAAATCGTTCAGGTTGCCGCGCGTGCCACCCATCGAATAGTTGACGATGTGTGTGGGCTCAAAGGGACGATCCAGGCGAACGCTGCCGTTGAAGGTCACGCCGGCCGTGAGGCCGATGAGCAGGAACGGATTGCCATAAGAGAGCGGCAGATTCGCGACGCGCTTTGAGTCGATCACCGTGCCGGTGGACGCTGATTCGGCGTTCAATAGCGGCAGATCGGACGTGATGGTGACCGATTGGTCCTGAGTGCCGATCTCGAGCGCCATGCTGATGTCGAGACGATCCGCGATGCGGACCTCGATTCCACTCCGGGTGGCCTTCTTAAAGCCAGCCGCTGTCACATCCACCTGGTAGACACCCGGCGAAAGCAGCGGGGCCGTGTAGAGGCCGTCTGAGTTTGTGACCAGGTTGAGTTTGTAACCCATGGCCGGGTTGGTCACCACCACTGTGGCCCCCGGCAAGACAGCACCGCTCGGATCAGTGATTTTGCCGAGTATGGTGCCTCTGGCATCCTGCGACCAGGCCGGTAAGCCTGCCAGCAGGATGAATATCGCAATAAGCGAGAAAATGCGACTCTTCATATGCATTCCTTTCTAATTCGCTGCGTCGGCCCCGACCGGCACGGTTCCCAGCCGTGTGATCCGGACCGAATGGAACTACCCCAAACCACCGCGCGCTTACGGGCGCGCGATGCCTGAATACCCAACCTCACGGCGGCGGACGCCATACTCGAGGAGAGACGCCTCATTCCGCCACCAGACGGATATGCCCCAGAAGTCCGGAAGGTTCCGGTTTCATATCGCGCATATCCTGCATTTGGAACCGTTCGCCGTACTTGGCCGCGACGGCCTTGTAGTCCGGCTCTCCCTGGCTTGCCATGCGGTTGATAGCCGTATTGGCCACGACCACTCGCAATTCGTTCCGGCCTTCTTTCAGGAGGCCCGTGAGGTCAACCCGATAGGGTGGAGCCCAGACCGAACCCGCCCGATGTCCGTTCACGTACACAATGGCCGCGTCCCGCACCGGGGCCTGAATCCATGCCCGCATGCCATTCGCGCTGCGCGACTCCGGTATTGGTGTTGCTTCGCCGAAGTCCAGCACGACCCGGCCACGGGCGGTGTCTTTCGCTACCGTGACTTCCCTTTCGTAAACCGCCGTACCGGAGAAGTGCCGCGTGGCTTCATCCTCCGTCCACGAACGCAGGTGCTCCATCGATACGGATCGGTCGATCCCGTCAAAGCTCACCTTCCAGCCCTGACTGACGTCTACGGCCTTGCCAGAACCCGTCGCGGCCGCGACAGACGGCTTCGAGTCCTTCGAAAACAGCGCGACCAGTGAGGAGTAGGGAGGCAGCGTGATCTCCTCTCCGAGTGCGAGGGCCTTGCCCGACAGCGGATCCAACCACTCAGGCTTCAGGCCCTCCACTCGGAACCGCACTCGGCCCGTGTAGGGCTGGTTGCTGGTGTTCGCCAGAAAGTAGATGTCGGTGTCCGCCGACTTGCGATGAACGAACCCAAGTTGAGCGTTGGCAGGCGCCCACACCACGTCCGCCTTTGTGAGCGACACCAGAACCGTGCCTAGTTTTCTGTCATCCGCCACAAAATGGCCCGGAGCGCCGGGTGCGTCGAAAAGCCGGGTCGTGATCTCCCGAACCTGCCTGGCTTCGCTCTCCGCTTCCAGCCACCCCGGGCCCAAAGAGGGCTTGCGCCCTACTGCCACCAAGAGGCCGCCGTTGGACGCAAACCGTTCCAGCCGGCGATAACTCGTCAGGGGGATGCGCTCCACATTCGGCAAAACCACGAACTTGTACCCGCCATCCTTCAACGCCTGTTCCAGCAGGCCGTCGTCCACGCCATCGAAACCGAAGCCCGCGTCCAGAATCTGCGGGATGACTTGCGCACCCATCACTTCGCCCACCTGGCGGTCAATGGACACCCGGCCCGAGCCGGCGCTGAAGTGCGCCCGCGTATCGCTTACGGGGATATAGAGGGCTAGGTCATTGGCTGGTTTGCCCTCTCGCATCAACCAACTCAGCCGCTGGAGATAGGCCGAGAGGTCCGGCATGACAATCCACCAGGGATTGTTGTCGTTGAACGCCGCTGCAGCGTAGAACCCCCAACCCGGCTTGCCGGCGCTTTCCGGGGAATAGGGCCAGCCATGACCGATCAGTTGATTGACGCCCTGCAGGAAGTGCCGGTCAGCCTCCGCTTTGACATCCAGAGGCGTAGCGGCAAACGTGGGGGAATGGAGCCAAGTCCAGGTCTCGGTCGCTGTGACCGGCCGGCCCAGAACATGGTTGGCCGAGGACGCCCAGCGGGAGGCCGTGAACTGCCGCCAATGTGGTTGTTCTCCATCGGCCAGGTCGACAAACCGCTGGCTGGCCATCGTGACCGGTGGCGTTCCGTAAGTCTGAGACCGGAAGAGAGTTCCATGCGCGTGAGCCCACGCCTGAGCCGGAGCAAGAAAGCGCTCTTCCACCAGTTCAGTGAGCGTCAGGGCCCAGTCGTTTCTGATGGCGCCCTTCTCCTCCGTCAGTTCGCCGATCAGCGCGGGCAATTTCGGCTTTAGGTCGTATCCGCGGCGTTTCTGGAATTCCGCCAGTAGATCGCTCGTCCAATCGGACCCAAAGACCTCGAGGCTGTCATTAAATATGGAGTAGGGTGGATGCTCTCCGAAAGCCCGCAGCAGGGGCGTGCCGACGGCTTGCAAGTGCTTGTCCAGTGCCTGCCGGTTGTAGTGGTCCAGCACATAACCCTCGGCTCCAGCCGAGGCTCGTTTTACCTTCATCCCAGTGTGGCTGGCGATAAACACCAGATTCTGTTCAGGAAACGTCGCGACGATCGATTCGCCTTCCTTGAGGACAGGCTCGGAGGCCGACCTGCTTATGCGGAGCTTGCCCGCCGCCAGTTCCAGTGGAATGTGCGGGCCGCCAAATGGCCAACCGCTGCCCAGGGTCATATCAACTCGAAGCCCGAGCTCGCGACCCTTGTCCGCTGCAAATTTGATCGAGTCCACGAAAGGGGGCGACAGGAATGTTAGATTACGGATGTTCTGCTCAGGGTTATCCAGGGCCAGGGGGTACACGGGTTGGATCTCAACTCCGCCGATGCCGCCGGCCTTCATCATCTCCAGCTCGCGTTGCAGCTCGTGATGAGTCACTGCGGGACCAAACCACCACCAACGCATCATGATGCGGCTATCCGCCGGCGGCGCGGCGAACGAAGCCCGAATTGTATCGATCGGTGCGGCGGATAAAAGGGTGATCCCAGAGGCAGCCAGCACGAGGATGACGGCAGCTTGGCCTGGACGGCGATTACACATTCGAAGTCCTTGGAACAGTTTGAAGGTGGTTCAGGTTGCCCCGGCGCCTTACAGATATATCAGTCGATTCCGCGCCGAAATCACTTGCGCTACACTACTGTTCGTGATCAGATTCGGCTATTGACGGTATTGGTTCAACGACCCAAGGCTAAGAAGATTCTAAGAAGATTCTGAATTCGGTCTGTAACATGTTGGATAGACGGCGGATTTACAGGTTCGGATCATTCGGTCTCGACGCCTCGGCGAAGGTCCTCCTGCGGGAGGGTGAACCTCTTCACTTGACGCGAAAGGCCGCCGAAACTCTACTGATTCTGGTAGAGCAGTCGCCGCAGGTCGTTACCAAGGAGGAGTTAATTGCCTCTATCTGGCCCGATCGGGTCGTGGACGAAGCGAATCTCGCTCAAAACATAGCTGTTGTCCGCCGGGCACTGAATGCGGAAAAGGGGGAGGCTGGCTACATCGAGACCTTTCCCGGGCGAGGTTACCGCATCCTGGGACCCGTTACGCTCTCCGAAGATACGGTTAAGGAGTCGGAGAGAAGCGGCCACAACTCCAAGGAACCCGAACATGAGGCACCCCACCAGCCGGAATCTGGTTTGCCCGGCTGGCGCCGGCTGCCATGGTGGCTGCTGGCCGGAACTTTTGCCGGAGTCGCCGCCTTGGCTGTCTATTTGGCGTGGCCCAGGGCTCCACATCCGCCGCCCCGCATCACCCCGGTAACACGCCTGGCGGGCAAAGAGTACCAGCCCGCCATCTCGCCCGACGGCTCCACGGTCGCATTTCTTTGGGAACAAGGTGTCGGACAACCGGCGCAGATCTGGATCCAATCGGCTGGCGGCTCGCCTCGGCTGCTTACCTCGGAACCCGGCTCCTACTCCAGTCCGGCCTGGGCCCCGGACGGCCGTTCCATCGCCTGCCTGCGGTTCCGTGAGTCAACCGGTCAACTGGTGGTGCTGCCGGTGGCGGGCGGACCCGAGCGAGTTGTCACGCCTGTGCTGGGGACCCGCTACGGCCTCTCAAATCGACACTTGGCCTGGTCACCACGCGGCGACACCATCGCTGTCGACGACGCCGTGAACCAGAATCAGCCCCTGGCCATTTTCCTGGTTGGCCTGGGCACGGGCCAGAAGTCACGCCTGACCAAACCGGAGGATCTGATCATTGGCGATCTCGACCCACGATTCTCCCCCGACGGCTCCACGGTTTCCTTCATCCGCGCGTATCATCGGGCCTATCAGGAACTCTTCACGGTGCCAGTGAGAGGCGGCGAAGCCAGGAAACTCACCTCGGATATCCGTGAGATCTCCTCCCAATCGTGGTCGTCGGACAACAGAACACTCTTCTTCGCGTCCAACCGTGGTGGCGAGTTCCGGATCTGGCGACTGGAGCCGGGCCGACCACCCTCCCCTACTGGCGTCTATGCCGAGTTCCCCATCCAGTTCTCCTATTCGGCCAGGACCCAATCGCTCATCTACTCCGTAGTCCAAACGGACCCCAATATCTGGCGGCTGAGCTTGAGCCCACCCCATACCTGGACCCGGCTGATCGCGTCCACCGGTCAGGATGCCTCGCCGCAATACTCACCAGATGGCGCGCGCATCGCCTTCCGCACTGATCGCACTGGAGACGAGCAGATCTGGGTTTCCCTGGCCGACGGAAGTGGCGAGCAGCAAGTGACACAGGGCAAACTGCGTCCTTCGGTGGCGCGCTGGTCTCCGGACGGTAAGTCGCTGGTGTTCAATAACTCCAAAACCAAGGATCTGTATGTCGCCAGGCAGGAAGGCGGCGTGTGGCGTGCGGAACCGTTTGGGGAGATCGGCGTCCATCCCGTCTACTCGCCCGACGGGCAATGGATCTACGCCGGACTGGACGATTCCGTGGTCAAGTTTCCTTCCACGGGCGGGCGAGGCCAAACCGTACTCCAGACCCGGGGGCTCTCGCTCGACATCGCGCCAGACGGCAAAGCGCTCTATTTCGTCCGGGAACCCACCGACACTCAGCTATGGACGGGCGATGTGCAGACAGGCAAAGTGGATCGCGTCCTGGAGGGTCTCGTTCCCTACTGCACCAGTTGCTGGGCCGTCGGCACGAACGGCGTCTACTACCTGGGCGTGCGGACCACCAATTCGAGCCTGCAGTCCATCTACTACCTGGATTTCAAGACGCACGCTACGCGCCTGATCGCGGACTACCCCGAACCCATACTACCGATCGGCATCGGGCCGTTTTCGCTATCGCTGGATGGGCGCTCGCTGTTGACTGTCCGCCTCGATCCATCCAACAGCGATGTGCTGCGAGCGGACGTCTTCCCTTAAGCGCCTGCGTCCAGGAACAAACCGAAGTCGGAGAGCGCCGGACAAACCGGGGATTTCGTCACCCGCAGCCGCACCTTTGACGCCGTGATCTTCTCTGCGGTCCTGATCAGCCGGCACGACCCGACACTACCCGCTTCGCCCACCAGTCTCCAATCGCCGTCTCTCCACTGGTCTATGGCAATCCCTTCCACTCGCTGTCCCAGCTTGAGGTTCTCGCGCAAACGGATCACGTTGAACTCCACGTCATGACCCAGGTCAAACACGACGTCGGCCGTGGTCACCGCATCATCGGTACTCCAACAGGTGTACCGGCTACCGTCGAGCAAACGCTCCGGCCCGAACTCTTTGCTCTTTGCGCGCACGCTGGACGCCGTGACCTTGGCCTTCGCCGCCAGGTTTGTGGCGAAGATTGAGTGGACCATGTCCCCAAACCCTTTCAGAGATGCGACATCGGCCTCATACAACAGCCCGCGCCGGTCTGGAGGGATATTCAGCAGGAAACTCCCGCCGCGGCCCACTGACTTGTAATAGAGGTCCAACAGGTCGCGCGACGACTTGACCTTCTCGTTTTCTTTCTCATGCCAGAACCAACCCGGTCGAATGGAAACATCGCATTCGGCCGGCAGCCATTTCGATCCGCCGCGTGTGCCTCCCATCGAGTCCTTGGTCTTCACGTTGCCAGGGGAAGCCTCGCCGCCGTCCTCGCCAACGGGTTCGAAAGTCGCCCAACTCGTCTCGGCCGCGTAGCCTTTCTCGTTGCCCACCCAGCGGATATCGGGGCCGACATCGCTGAAGATCACGGCATTCGGCTGGAGCTTGCGGACCAGCGCCCATGTGGTCGGCCAGTCGTAATAGGTCTTCTTGTCGATGCGCCGCTTCTCACGCGCTCCGCCATAGAACCCGTCTCCGCCATTGGCGCCGTCGTGCCATACCTCGTAGATGGGCCCATACTGCGTCAGAAGCTCTGTGAGCTGCGCGCGGTACATCGCGATGTACTCCGGCGACGCATACTTTGGCGTGTTGCGGTCCCAGGGTGAGAGGTACACGCCGAACTTCAGCCCGTGCTTCGCGGCGACCTGGGAAATCTCCTTCACGACATCGCCGTTTCCGCCACGCCAAGGGCTGCCCTTCACGGAATGATCGGTGGTTTTGGTGGGCCACAGGCAGAATCCATCGTGGTGCTTGCAGGTGAGAATCACGCCCTTCATTCCACCCGCCTTCAGCGCCGCGACGATGGCATCGGCATCAAAGGCGGTGGGATTGAAGATCGACGGGCTCTCGTCCCCATAGCCCCACTCCTTGTCCGTGAAGGTATTCGTTGTGAAGTGTAGAAAGCTATAGACTTCCATCTCGTGCCACAGCAATTGCCGGGAAGACGGCAGAACTCCGAAGGGCACCGGCCCGGTGGTTGCGGCCCGCAGCACCGAGTTCAGGCCCGCGGCGGCCGGCAGCGTCAAGAGGAAAGAGCGGCGATCTTGCATAGCGATTGATTCTCTCCTTGCACTATAGCGCTACAGCCGGTGCCCGCCCGTGGCCTTGCTGATCTATCAGTGTGTGTAATACAATCCCCCACAATGACGGCTCCGGGGCAGAAGGCCGCTTCCACGAATGAAGCGCGCGCCGATGAGGCATTTGCAGGAATCCTGCAGAGTCCGGCGTTTGCCAAGGCTCCATCCCTCCGCCTGTTGCTCACCTTTCTCTGGGAACACCGGAACGAACCCATCAGCGAGTATGCGCTGGCCACGGAAGCGCTGGGCCGGGCATCGGGTTTCGACCCGCGGGTCGACGCCACCGTGCGTGTTGTGGTCGCTCGACTGCGCCAGAGACTGAAGGAGTTCTACGAGGGCGAGGGTCTCGAGTGCCCACTGCGGCTCGGCATCCCCCTGGGCGGGCATCAGCTCTCCGTCGAACTCAAGGAGGTGGGGCAGGAGCCCGCGATCGAAGCGGTGCCCCTTCCAACCTCGCGCCGATTCCCTTGGATCCCGTGCGCCTTGGGACTCTCGGCGGCGGTCGCCGGCCTGGCGATCGGCCTCCTGCTGCCTCGACCCGGCCAGGCGCGTCCATCGCTCCCACCATTCTGGGCGGCCTTTCTGCAAGGCGGAAAGCCCACTTCCGTCTACGTCCCCACGCCGGTCTTTGTCTCCTGGGCGGATAGCCCGGTGAGAATGCGGGATGTACGCATCAATGATCCGTCCCGGGTTCTGGAGTCCGGCGAGATCGCCAGCCTGGCCAAGCGCCTGGGGCCGCCGCAATTCTCGCAGAGCTACACCGTGGGCCCCGACACGTTCGCGGCCGTCAAGTTGGCCCAATACCTGGAGACGCGCGGTGTGCATGTACAGGTCGCCGGGACGAACTCACTGGCCATTGATACATCCCTCGACCGCAACATCGTCCTGCCGGGCACCTCATGGAGCAGTAGCGGCGTCAAGGCGCTCACCGCAGGCGCCAACTTCCAGATTGCGCTGGAGAACACCGACGTCATTCAGAACCGGGCTCCTCGCCCTGGCGAGAAGTCGGAGTACCGTACACGCCGCATCACCCAGCAGCGCTCCGTCCACTACGGCATCATCCTGCAGCGGACCACCTCCACCGCGACCCGTCAATTGGCCCTGGCTGGCATCCACACCGACGTACTCGTGAGTTTCCTTACGGCACCCGACAGCCTCGCGGAATTGGAGCGCGCTTGGCAGCAAGCCGGCCGCCCACAGCACTTCGAGGCGCTGGTCGAAGCCGAGACCGAAGGGGAAACGGCCCTGCGCGCACGCCTCCTTGCCTTTCGCCCACTACCCTCAACTCGCTGATTCCACGGCGTAACACATCGGTTACATACCGCTTGAGACTTCTTGACCTTCCCGTCCGGCTGCTAGTGTCTGGCGTGGAGGTGCCGCGGTGCACAAGTGGGAGCGCCCGTTATTCGCGATGGCAGCCGTGTTGGCTGTCTCAACTGTACTTTTCGCCCAGCAGGGGAGAGGCACGATCTTCGGCAACGTCACCGATCCATCCGGAGCGAACATAGCCGCCGCCCGGGTTACCCTTCGTCACGTGGAAACCAATGCCGTGGTTTCCACCTCAACGTCGGACACGGGCCTGTTCACCATTCCAGCCGTGGCTGTGGGCGGCTATGAGATGCGTGTCGAGGCCGACGGCTTCCGCTCGGTCGTCCGTTCAGGCATTACGGTCCGCGTGGGCGACCAACTCCGTCTTGACGTACGCCTAGAATTGGGCGCACTGCAGGAAACAGTCTCGGTGACGGGCGAAGCTCCGCTGGTCGACACCGGCAGTTCCACTGTCGGCAAAGTCATTGAGAACGAAAGAATAACCAGCCTGCCCATGAATGGCCGCAACGCCATTTCGCTAGTCATCCTCACTCCGAACGTGCGTTCCCACGCGATGTCCCCGCAGGGCTTCGCCGACCGCAGCGTGGGCATCTCCTCGTTCAGCGTCAACGGCGGCCCGCCCGGCAACAACAACATCACGATCGACGGAGCGTCGAACATCAACGCCCGTCTCGGCGACGCCAGCGTGAATCCCAGCGTCGATGCCGTGGAGGAGTTCAAGGTGCAGAGTGGGTCCATGAGCGCCGAGTATGGTTTCACCGCCGGCGGCGTGGTGAACATGGTGACAAAGTCGGGTTCCAACCAGTTCCACGGTACGCTCTATCACTTCCTGCGGAACGACAAACTGGACGCCCGCAATGCCTTCTCCGCGGTGCGGCCGCCTTTCCGCTACAACCAGTACGGCGGATCTCTCGGCGGCCCGATCCGTCATGACCGGACTTTCTTCTTCTACAACTTCGAGCAGTGGAACTTCCGCAACTACTACAACGTGATCAGCACCGTACCCACTGCGGCGGAGCGCTCCGGTGACTTCTCACTACTGCGCGATGTGACCGGAAAAGCCGTACCGGTCTATGACCCCGAATCGATTGCCACAGCCCCATCCGGGTCGGGCTTCGTCCGCCAGCAGTTCCCGAACAACGTGATCCCACAGACGCGGCTGGATAAGGTCGGGCAGAACATTCTGCCGTACTATCCTCTGCCCAACCGCACGCCGTCGGACCCCTTCACCAACTCCCAGAACTACGGCAACAACCTGGGCCAGGCTCGTGACGCCCGCCAGATGACAGCCAAGCTCGATCACCAGTTGAGCAACATCAACCGTCTGTCATTCCGCTATATCCTCTGGAAGCACAAGGACAACAACGCCGGCACGGGCAGCGGTATCTTTCCCGACCTGATCGCCCGGGCCCGCTACGACGACTACACCAACCACAACATCAGCCTCACCGACACCCACACCTTCACGCCCACGCTGCTGAACGAGTTCCGCCTTTCGGCGGTCCGACAGTACTTCCCCTATGCCGCCGCCAGCGCCGGCACCGGTATCACGCGGACTCTGGGACTGCCGGCCAGTGTGCCCGATCTGACCATCCCGACCATGACCATCGCCGGATACCAGACGTTCCCGGCCGGCAACGGCAACCAGTTGGGTTTGATCGGTCTCGATACGGTCCAGTTGACCGACAGTCTGACGGCCATCCGC
Source organism: uncultured Paludibaculum sp. (assembly GCF_963665245.1). Taxonomy (NCBI): domain Bacteria; kingdom Pseudomonadati; phylum Acidobacteriota; class Terriglobia; order Bryobacterales; family Bryobacteraceae; genus Paludibaculum; species uncultured Paludibaculum sp. The sequence goes on along the minus strand of NZ_OY762267.1, from coordinate 4,528,133 downwards.
GGCAAACACACGGTGAAGATGGGTCTTGAGATCCGGCGAAATCGCTACAACTCGTTCTCCTGTACTTACTGCTCGGGCCAGTTCGCTTTCAGTTCTACGCTTACCAGCAATCCGCAGTCGCCCGCCGGCACGGGCTCCGGCCTCGCCAGTTTCCTGCTGGGCGCCGTAGCCTCCGCCAGCGGCGACTACAACGTGGGCACCTCCATGGAAGGGCTGTCACAGTCCTATTTCGTGCAGGACGATTGGAAGCTCGCCCGGCGCCTCACCATCAATCTCGGCCTGCGCTACGACTACCAGCAAGTACCCGTGGAACGGCACAACGGCCTCAGCAACTTTGACCCCTTCGCCATCAATCCACAGAACGGACTCGCCGGCCGCATGGAATACGCCGGCGTCGACTACGGCCGCTCATTCGTGCAGCCCGACCGCAACGATTTTGCGCCGCGCGTGGGCTTCGCCTGGGATCTCTTCGGGAATGCCTCGACCGTGATTCGCGGCGGATACGGCGTCTACTATCCACTCACCTTCATGCTCGACTACTTTGAAAGCTCCTCCGGCTTCTCTGCCAACCGGACCACCTATCAGCCCGCCGGAAACGATACCAATAAGGCCGCATTCCGCCTGCAGGACGGCTTTCCCACGCCGCTGGTGGCGCCCATCGGGGCGGCGCTGGGCCCCAGCGCGTTCCAGAGCCAGGCCAACAGCTACACCCAATCGAATGGCCGGACCCCTTACTCCCAGCAGGCCACGCTCACGGTACAACACAGCCTGCGCGGCGGCTGGCTGCTGGAGGCCGGGTACTCGGGCAACAAGGGCACGAAGCTGATGGCTTCCGGCTACAACTACAACCAGCTCGATCCCGCGTTCCTGTCTCTGGGTAAGTCGCTACAGGATAGTGTGCCGAATCCCTACAAGGGGCAGGTCGCGGGTTCGCTGGGCGGGACCTCCATCACCCGCCAGCAATCGCTGCTGCCCTACCCCTGGCAATCGAGCATCAACATCGCCTCGCCTCGCATGGGTTCGTCCACCTACCATTCGTTCCTCCTGAATGCCGAGAAGCGCTGGTCGCAGGGTCTTGTCCTGTTGGGTTCGTTCACGTTCGGAAAGCTGATCGGCGACAGCATGAAAGCGAACACGTTCGCCGATGGCTTCCGCGAGCAGGTCAATTACGGCATCTCGTATCAGAACGGACGCTACGACCGCAGCTTGGAACGGGCCGTCGATCCAACCGACTCCGCCAAACGATTCGTCATCAGCGGAGTCTACGAACTGCCGTTTGGCCAGGGGAAGCGCCTTGGTCCCAAGCATGGAATGCTGGGCGCGATGGCCAGCGGCTGGCAGGGCAATGGAGTCCTCACGCTGCAGGACGGTCTGCCCCTGGTCATTCGCGGTGCGAGCAACTTCCTGGCCGATCGTCCCAACTCCACCGGGACCAGCGCGCGGCTCGACAACCCGACCATCACCAAGTGGTTCGACACGACAGCCTTCGTGAATCCGCCCGACTACACGTTCGGCAACGTGGGACGCACATTGCCCGATGTCCGCGCCCCCGGTCTGGTGAATCTCGATTTCTCGCTGGTCAAGAACACCAGGCTGTGGGAGCGCTACAACATTCAGTTCCGCGCCGAAGCCTTCAACGTGACGAATCGCGTCAATCTGCTGGAACCAAACACCAGCTTCTCGCCAGGGTCCGATGGCAGGAACCGCAGCGGCACATTCGGCGTGATCTCCAGCGCCCGCGACCCGCGCGTGGTGCAACTCGGTTTGAAGCTGATCTTCTAGTCCACCGACACGATGCGATCGCGCGTCCACTGACGAGGAGCTTACTCATGATTCGTCGTAGAACCATGATTCACATGGGCTTAGCCCTTCCGGCACTCAGCCAGGCGTCATCTTCGCCGGCCGATGTCGTCGTCTACGGAGCCACGCCCGCGGGCATCCTGGCCGCCCTGGGCGCCGCCGCCGCGGGCCGCTCAGTCACTCTGCTGGAACAAAGCCGCCACCTGGGCGGCATGGTCACCGGAGGCCTTGGCGCCACCGACAAGGGGAAGCCCGAGGCCATCGGAGGGCTCGCTCTCGAGTTCTTCCGCCGTGCGGGCAAGGTCTATGGCGAACCGGTCGCCTGGTGGTTCGAGCCGAACGTCGCCTTGCGCATCTTCGGCGACTGGCTCCACGAGGCGGGCTTACAGCCTCGCTTTGCCGCCGAGTTGGCGGACGTGCGTCTCAGTGGTGGGCGGATAGAGGCTCTGCGCACCACGGATGGGCGCACCTTTGCCGGCCGGATGTTCATCGACGCCAGCTATGAGGGCGACCTGATGGCCAAGGCAAAAGTGCCTTACACCGTCGGCCGCGAGGGACAGGACCAGTACAACGAGCCGCTGGCTGGCCGTCTTGAATTCTCCACTTGGGATCAGTTCTGGACGATCGTCAATCCCTTCTCCAAGGACGGCCGACTGCTGCCGCTCATACACAATGGGGACTCCGGCAAACCAGGGGCGGCCGACCGCAAGGTGCAGGCCTACAACTTTCGCCTGTGTCTGAGCAATGACAAGACCAATCAGAGGCCGCTCGTCGCGCCACCCGGCTACGATCCGGCGCGCTATGAGCTACTGGGCCGCTATCTCCGTAATCCGGGGCGGGCACTCACTCTGAACAACGTACTCATGCTGGTGGCCATCCCCAACCACAAGGTCGATGTGAACAACAACGGGCCCGTCTCCACCGACTACCTGGGCGCCAACTGGGACTATCCGGAGGGCTCCTGGGCGCGGCGCAACGAGATCTGGCTCGATCACAAGCACTACACGCAAGGCCTACTCCACTACCTCGCCGAGGCCAGCGGCGTCCCTACGCACCTGCGTGACGAGATGCGCACCTGGGGCTATGCGAAGGACGAATTCCAGGATTCCGGTGGCTTCCCGCCGCAGCTCTACGTGCGGGAATGCCGCCGGATGCTGGGGCAGTATGTCATGCGGCAGGCGGACCTGCTCACCGATACGCGCAAACCCGATGCCGTCGGTCTGGGTTCCTACAACATCGACAGCCACCACTTTCAGCGCGTGGCCTCGCCGGTGGGCGCGGTGCTGAACGAGGGCTTTCTGAATCAGCGTGGAGTGCCGGTCTACCAGTTGCCCTACCGCTGCCTCGTCCCCAAACCGGGTGACTGCGCCAATCTTCTGGTGCCGGTCTGCCTCAGCGCCTCCCATGTGGCCTATTCCTCGATCCGCATGGAACCGCAGTACATGCTGCTGGGCCATGCGTGCGGTGTGGCCGCCGCACAGGCGATCCGGCAGAAAGTGGCTGTCCAGGACGTGGACTTGCGCGAACTCCAGTCGACCTTGCTGGCGCAGGGGCAACTGATCCACGCCGGCTGAGCGGCCGGGAGGCCCGGAGGGCCGCTTGATACAATCAAGTTCCGAATGAACACGCAAACCAAGGCCGCTGAACTCAAGGCGCGTCTGCAGGCCGGTGAGACCGTGTTGGGCTGCTTTCTGAGCCTCGGTTCGCCGTTGACCGCCGAACTGATGGGGCTGGCTGGCTATGACTGGTCACTCATCGATCTGGAGCATGGCGCCGGCGGGGAAGCCGAAGCCCTGGCTCAGATGCAGGCGCTGGCCGCCACCTCTTCCGCCGCCATCGTACGTGTGGAGTCGAACGCGCGCCAGCGCGCCCACCGGGTGCTGGACTGCGGCGCCCACGGCGTCATGTTTCCGCGCATCGACACGGAAGAAGATGCCCGCGCAGCAGCAGCCGCGATGCGCTATCCGCCCCTCGGTGTCCGCGGGGTCGCCTTCTCCAACCGGGTCTGCGAGTACGGAGCGAACTTCCGGCCCTACCTCGACGCCTCGGCCACCGCCTTGCTCGCCATTGTCCAGATCGAGACGCGAACCGCCGTCGAGAACGTGGACGCCATCGCGGCCGTCGAGGGTGTGGATGTCCTCTTCATCGGGCCGTCCGACCTGTCGCACTCCTACGGCGTGCTGGGCCAGTTTGACCATCCCGACTTCATTGAGGCCATCGCCAGAACCGTCGAAGCGGCCCGCCGGCACGGCAAGGCTCTGGGCATCCTGTTGCCCAAACCGGACGATTTGGAACACTACCGTACGTTGGGGTTCCATTTCATCGCCTCGGGCTCCGACGCAGTACTGCTCAACAACGCGGCTCGTGGGTTGGTCCACAATCTGCGCGGCCGGTTGGCATGAGAATCGCGTATTTTGGGCCGTGTCAATCCCTAAGCCGCAGCATTGACACTACCTTAATGTCTTTTCTATCCTCGTAGTCGTCTAGCTCACGAGATGAGGACGCAGACCGTCTATTTCTCCTGGGACGGTACTCGTCCCACATCCCCGTTAAGGATGAATCAATGATCAAGGTCGAAGGACTGACCAAGCGTTACGGCCGCAATGTCGCCGTCCAGGGCATCAGCTTCGAAGTGGAAAAGGGTCAAATTGTAGGTTTTCTGGGGCCGAACGGCGCCGGCAAAACCACCACAATGCGCATCCTCACCTGCTTCATGCCGCCCACTCAAGGCACGGCTCATGTGGCGGGTTTCGATGTGCTCGAAGCGCCCATGCAGGTGAAACGGCGGATCGGATATCTACCTGAAAATCCACCCGTTTACCCCGAGATGGAAGTCGAGGAGTACCTCTCTTTCGTCGGCCGGCTGAAGGGTATCCCCAGTAACGATCTCGCCAGACGCGTGGATGAGGTCGCCGAGCGCTGCGCCGTGGCCGATGTTCGCAAGAAGCTCATCTCCAAACTGTCAAAAGGGTACCGCCAGCGCGTTGGCCTGGCCCAGGCCATCATTCACAATCCCGAGGTGCTGATCCTCGACGAGCCCACCGCCGGGCTGGATCCGAAACAGATCCATGAGACCCGCGACCTGATCCGCTCCCTCGCCGGCGAGCATACGATCATCCTGTCCACCCACATCCTGCCTGAGGTGGAGCAGACTTGCGATCACGTCGTCATCATCACCAGGGGCCGCATCGTCGCCACCGACTCGGTGCAGAACCTCACCTCGCGCCTGCGCGGCCAGGAAGCCGTGGCCGTCCAGATCTCGGGAGGAGATGAGCCCATCATCCGCCAGCGCCTCGAACAGGTGGCCGGGGTCAGCCGCGTTGTCGCGCGCGACACGCACAATGGTCTGCACTCCTTCGAAGTCGAGTCCCTGCCCGGAAAGAATGTGCGCGCCGACGTGGCACGCGCCGTCATTGAGTCGGGCTGGAATCTGAATGAGCTGCGCGCCGTTGCGCTGAGCCTGGAAGAGGTCTTCCTCGAACTCACCGCCACCGAAAAGCCCGGCGAAGGAGCAAAGCAATGAATAACGCCATCACCATCTGCCAGAAGGAACTCAAAAGCTACTTCGCCTCACCCATCGCTTACCTGCTGATGGCGATGTTCGCCATCGTATTCGGCTTCTTCTTCTGGAATGCCGTCGGGTACTTCGTCAACATCAGCTTCCAGGCTCAAGCCATGGGCCGCAGCATTCCCATGGACGTGAACGAAATGATCATCCGGCCGCTGCTCATGAACGTCTCGGTCATCGGGTTGTTTCTCATTCCGCTCATCTCCATGCGGCTCTTCTCGGAAGAGAAGCGCTCGGGCACCATCGAACTGCTGCTCACCTCGCCCATTCACGACGCCGAGATCATCATCGGCAAGTGGCTGGCCGCGGTCGCGTTGTACGGCTGCATTCTGCTGATCAGCGGCCTGAATTTCTTCTTCCTGTTCGCTTACGGCAAACCCGACTGGAAACCGTTGGTGATCGGCTACCTGGGCCTGATGCTGCAGGCCGGCGCGCTGCTGGCCATCGGCGCCTTCATCTCCACCCTGACGCGCAATCAGATCATCGCCGGGTCGGTCACCTTCTCGGTGTGCCTGCTGCTATGGGTCTTTGAGTGGGTGGCAGGCTACGAAACTAGCACGTGGGCCTCCGTGATGGGCTACATGTCGGTGGTTCGCCACTTCGAGCCCTTCTCAAAGGGTGTCATGGACACCCGCGACGCGGTCTACTTCGCGTCGATGATCTTCCTGGGACTGTTCCTCACGGCGCGGAGCCTGGAATCGCTCCGCTGGAGAGCGTAAGCGCGAGGAGACACCACAATGAGTAACACCTGGATGAAAAGCCGTCAGACCAAATACACCGCCTACGCCACCGTCTATATTGCCGTCATCATCGGCGTGCTCGGCGCCGTCAACTTCCTGGCTAACCGCTACAACAAGTCGTTCGACGCCACCTCCAACAAGCGCTACTCGCTCTCCGAGCAGACCATCAAGCTGGTCTCCGGCCTGAAGCAGGACGTCACGATTTCCTACTTCGACCAGACGACGGATTTCCCCAAGGCGAAAGACCTGCTGGACCGCTACGACAACCTCTCCACCAAGCTCACGGTCGCCTATATCGATCCCTTCAAGAAGCCACAACTGGCCAAGCAGTTCGGCATCACACAGACAGGCACGGTGATTCTGCAGGCCGGCGTGAAGCGCCAGGAGGCCCATTCCGTGAGTGAGGAGGAGCTTACCTCTGCCCTGGTCCGGCTGCTGAAGACCGGCGAACGCACCGCGTGCTTCACCACCGGTGCGGGCGAGCATTCCGTCGACGACACAACGAACAACTCGTACGGCGGCTTGAAAGAACTGGTCGAGAAGAACAACTACAAGACCCAGGTCATCAACCTCATCGAGAAGCCCGAGGTGCCGGCGGCCTGCTCGCTGGTCATCGTCGGCGGCCCCAAGGTCGACTATCCGCAGCCCGTCGTCGACGCCGTTAAGAAGTATGTCGAAGAGGGCGGACGTGGCCTCTTCCTGTCTGATCCGCCGCTCAAGACCGGCAAGGAGACAGTCGCCGAGAACAAGGCCCTACTGGAAGCCCTGAAGGGGTGGGGCGTTACGCTCGAGAGCAATCTGGTGCTCGACACCTCGGGTCTTGGCGGGCTCTATGGCATGGGGCCCGAGGTGGCTCTGGCCACTCACTATGAGACTCACCCCATTGTGCGAGAGATGAAGCGCACAGCCACGGCGTTTCCGTTGGTCCGGTCCATCGACGTCAAGCCCACCGACAAGACATCGGCCGAGAAACTTGTTTCCACCTCCAACAACTCCATCGCGGCCACCAATCTGAACGCCGCGAGCGGAGCCATCGCCATGCCCAAAGGCGATACGCAGTCCTACACTGTCGCCGCCGCCGGAACCTATCGGACCGGCAAGCAGAAGGACAACAACAATGTGGAAGGCCGTTTCATCGTAGTCGGCTCTTCCGATTGGGTTTCGAACTACGCGCTCGGCTTCGGCGGAAATCGCGATCTCGTCATGAACATGCTCAACTGGCTCACCAACGACGAAGATCTGATCTCCATCCGGCCCAAGGATCCAGAGGATCGCCGCATCCAGCTCACCGGCGCCCAGATGCTCATGGTGCGCATGGTTAGCCAGTTCCTCATCCCGATCTTCGTGATCGTCTTCGGCATCATGGTCTGGTGGCGCAGGAGGTAGCCGGTCAATGAAAGCGAAAGGTCTACTTGTAGCCGTCGTCCTGCTGGCGGCGCTGGGCGGAGCTGTCTACTGGTCGAACAAGCAGCAGAAGGAAGAAGCAGCCAAACCGCCGGCGGACGCCCCTCCGAAGATCCTGACCCTCAACGAAGGCGACGTCACCGCAGTGGACATCAAGCGCCGCGAGGGCGAGACGACGGCCCTCAAACGCGGCGGATCGAACAACTGGTCCATCACCGCGCCGCAAGCCTTCGATACCGACCGCGACGCCATCAACCAACTCCTCACCGCGCTCACATCCCTTAGCTCGGAGAAGGTCATTGAGGAGAAACCGGCGGACCTCGCAGGCTTCGGCCTGAAGACACCGGCCGTTCAGATCGTGCTCTCGCTGAAGAACGGCAAGACACGCACCGTCAGTCTCGGCGACGAGGCTCCGGTCGGTGGCGCGACGTTCACCCAGGTGGACGGCGACGCTCGCGTCTTCACCATCTCGTCCACCACTCGCGCCACGATCGACAAACTGGCCGTCGACTTCCGCGACAAGCGCCTGCTGAAGTTGGACGTCACCACGTTGGCCCGTCTCCAGTTAACCCTGAAGGGTACGACGCTTGAGTTCTCCAAAAACGGCAGGAACGAGTGGGCGATTGTCAGCCCCAAACCGATGCGCGCCGATGGCTTTGAGGTGGACGAACTGGCACGCAAGCTCACGGACGCCAAGCTCGATCCGCTGACCACCTCCGATCAGAAGGCTGACCTGGCGAAACAGTTCGCCGCCTCGACCCCGGTGGCGACCGTGACGATCACCGATGCCGCCGCGGCGCAGAAGCTGGAAGTTCGCAAGAACAAGGAAAACAAGTTCTACGCCAGGTCGAGCGTGGTCGAGGGTTTTCATCTCATCAGTGACGAAATCGGCAAGGCCCTTGAGAAGACACCCGAAGACTTCCGCAACAAGAAGCTGTTCTCGTTTGGCTTCACCGATCCCAGCCGAATCGACTACAAGGACGCAGCCAGGCAGCTTAACGTCAGCAAGGCCGGGGACCGCTGGGTAGCCAACAACAAGACCATGGATTCCGTCGGTGTGCAGTCGCTCATCGACCGTCTGCGCGACCTCTCGGCCACCAAGTTCCCCGACTCCGGCTTTTCGACCTCAGAGATCGAAATCGGCGTTACCTCACAGGACGGAAAGGTCATCGAGAAGGTGTCCATCTCCAAGGCTGGCGATCACTACATTGCGCGCCGCGAGGGAGAACCGTCACTCTATGAGTTGGAGGCCAAATCCGTGACCGATCTACAAAAAGCAGCCAGCGACGTGAAGGAGCAGCCACCGGCGAAGGGCGCCGGAAAGTGAGCGCGCTACTCACCGACCTTTACCAGCTCACCATGGCCGCCGGCTACTGGTGCGCCGGCAAGACCGGTGAGGTGGCCACCTTCGAGCTCTTCGTCCGGCGCCTGCCGCCGAACCGGAACTTCATCCTGGCCGCCGGTCTCGACCAGGCCCTCGAGTATCTGCTCAATGTCCGATTTACAGAGGATGAGATCCGCTACCTGAAGGCGCTGCCGCAGTTCCAGCGCGTGCCGGAGGGCTTTTTTGACGCCCTCCGCGCCTTCCGCTTCACCGGCGATGTCTTCGCCGCCCGCGAAGGTACGCCGCTGTTCCCTGGCGAGCCCATCCTCACTCTGCGCGCTCCGCTGCTGGAAGCTCAGATTCCCGAAACATTCCTGCTCGCCACCATCGGCTTCCAGACCCTCATCGCGACCAAGGCCGCCCGCATCGTCGAGGCTGCTGGAGGCCGCTCCGTCGTCGAATTCGGGACGCGCCGCGCTCACTCGCCCGAAGCAGGAGTCTTCGCCGGCCGCGCCGCGTTCATCGGAGGCTGCACCGGCACGTCGAACACGCTCACCGGTATGCGCTACGGCATCCCGGTCTTCGGTACCGCCGCGCATTCCTGGGTGCAGAGCTTCCCCACCGAGCTCGAAGCCTACCAGCGCCTGCAGGACCTGCTGGGCGCCGCCACCACCTATCTCATCGATACCTACGACACGCTGGAAGGCGCGCGCCGCGCGGTCTCGCTGGGCAAGCCCATGTGGGGCGTCCGCCTCGACAGCGGCAACCTCGTCGAACTTGCCCGCGCAGTCCGCACCATCCTCGACGAAGCCGGCCACAACGACGCCAAGATCATGGCCACCGGCGACCTCAACGAATACAAGATCCTCGAGCTCGTCGCCACAGGTGCTCCCATCGACGTCTACGGGGTCGGCACTGAGTTGGCCACGTCGTCCGACGCCCCCAGCCACGGCGCTGTCTACAAACTGGTGGAGCTCGATGCCAACGGCGCACGCCGCTTCACCGCCAAGATCAGCCCGGACAAATCCACTGTGCCCGGCGCCAAGCAGATCTTCCGCTACCCCGGCCACGACATCGTCGGACGCGCCTCCGAATGCTTCCTGCAGGGCTGCGAAGCCATGCTGCGCCCTGTCATGCTGGGCGGCGAGGTCGTCGGAGAGCGGCCCACCGCTACTGAAGCGCGGCAGTACGCCCGCGAAAGCCTGGACCGCCTGCCGAAGAAGTATCGCAGTCTCTTCGAGTGCGACCCGCCCTACCGCATCGAACACAGCGCTGAACTCATCCAACTCACCGAGGAGTTCCGCCGGAGCGAGCGATGAAGACCGTCTTCTTCGATATCGATACGCAATTCGACTTCGTGAATCCCGCCGGGGCTCTCTACGTCCCCGGCGCGGAGCACATCATCCCCAATGTCGCGCGGCTCAATCGTTACGCGGCTGCCAACGGCATCCCACTGCTCTCAACCGCCGACGCGCACACAGAGGACGATCCGGAGTTCTCCACATGGCCGCATCACTGCGTCGCGGGCACGCTGGGCCAACGGAAACCCGAACCCACTCTGGTGGGCCAGAGGGTATTAACCAAGCAATCGGTGGATTGTTTTACGATACCCGGCCTGCCGGCCCTGCTCGACGAGCTCGGCGCAGAGCGCTGTGTCGTTTACGGTGTCGTTACAGAAATCTGCGTGAAACACGCGGTCTTTGGGCTTTTGAGGACAGGCAGATGCGTGGAACTCGTCACCGATGCGGTGAAGAGCCTGGATGAAGAAGCCGCGACGCAAATGATCAGGGACCTCGCCGCACAGGGCGGCGTGGCGACCACCGTCGACACCGTCTGCCGCTGACCAGTCCTGCTAGGCCGCGGCTTCCGGCGGAATTGGAACGTCCTTGGCATCCCGCCACAGGCGTTCGAGTTGATAGTACTCCCGCTTCTCCTGCGAGAAGACATGCACAATCAGATCGCCGAAGTCGCCGAGAATCCATTCACCGTTCTCGTAGCCTTCCACGCTGATGGGTGCTTCACCGGCTTCCTTCTTCATGCGCAGAGCGATCTCGTCCCAGATCGCCTGGTTCTGGCGCTGGTTCGAGCCTGCACAGATGAGGAAATAATCGGCGAAGGAGGTGACCTCGCGGAGGTCCAGAATGCGGACGCCTTCTGCCTTCTTGGCTTCGGCGGCCCGCAAAGCAAGCTGCCACGTGGGGCTTTCCGTGACGACTGCAGTGACTACTGCCCCGTTTTCTTTAGGTTTCCGCAAGCGTTCTGAGTGGAACTACTCCTTATGCCGTATCGTACTACAATAAGAACAGTGCGCAAGTGTTTTGTTAGTTTGGCGTTCCTTGTCATGGGGAGCTTGCAGGCGCAGAGTATCTACTCGCGTCATCAACTACTTGACCGCACTCTCAGCAGCGCCGCCGACATCGGCGACGATGTGATTCTCAAGCGCACGCTCTATGGAACGCTGCGGCCCGATGAGATCAGCATCGAGCAGGCCGACGAGATGGTGGCTGCGTCGCAACGCCGTTTTGACCGTATCAAGGACCTCGTCGAACAGGTGAAACCCCTCATCGAACAAGGGGTTTACGCGCGTAACGAGCTCACGCCCATCCTCGAAGAACTCGACTTCCGTCGCCGCACCCTGACCCTCGCCGAATCCCGTGCGCGGTTTCTCCGCGAACTGGCGGAAATGGCGAAGGTCGAGGCGGCCATGGAACTCAGCCATGAGGAAGACATGGGCTCCAAGCCGTTGCAGGAGCGTTACGACGGCAACGGGTTGTTCACGCCCAGCCTGATGCGCGATGTCGTCCTCTCGTATGAGAAGCAGTTCGCCAAGCCGCTGCCCATCAGCGCGAATGGTGAAACGGCAGTCCACAAGGCCATGGGCTACGACCACCGGGGCCGGATCGATGTGGGACTGAGTCCCGACACACCGGAGGGCGTCTGGCTGCGCCAGTACCTCGAATCGAAGAAGATCCCCTACTACGCCTTTCGCACGGCCATCCCGGGCCGGGCCACCGCCGCACACATCCACATCGGCCCGCCCAGCAACCGGCTTCGCGCTGCTGACTGATCAGCCTCGGCCCAAACTCGCGGCCAACCCCATCACACGCCCCCAGCCCCTATCCTGGATAGCAGATGCGCTACGCAACCCTTGCTGTTCTATTCGCCACCGCGGCGGGCCTGCTGCGAGCCCAATCCGAGTTCCCAAAACCAGAGGGCATCGCACCGGGCAACGGCTACAGTCACGTCGTGGTCACCAGTCCCGGCAAACTCATCTTCCTGGCCGGACAGGTGGCCAACAACCCCACGGGCCAAATGGTGGGCAAGGATGACCTGAAAGCACAGACCGAGCAGGTCTTCCAGAACATCAGAGCCGGCCTCGCAGCCGCCGGCGCAACCTTCGACGACGTCGTCAAACTGAATTGGTATATACGCGACTTCAAGCCCGAGTATCTCGGCACAATCCGCGAAGTCCGCGACCGCTATATCAACAAGGAGCATCCCCCGGCCAGCACGCTGGTTGGAGTTGCGGCTCTTTTCCGTGAGGGCTACATGCTGGAAGTGGAAGCAGTCGCCTCGATCCCCGCCAATCGAGCGCGCAAGCGCTAGCTCGGCGGCGCGAACTCCCAGCTATTCCTTCAGCACGTTGTCGTCGTACCACGGGCTGCGTAGATCGCGGTCTCCTTCTTCCAGTTGGAAACCGGCGTGCTCCTTGAGGTCGAGATAGAACTTCACGCGCCGCCTGGCACTATCGGTATAGATGCGGCCTTCCAGCTCTTTTCCAATCAGTCCTTCCAGATTCGAGAAGAACTGCACTGGGAATACAAAAGTGGGCCGTCTCTGTGATTCAGCCTCCGCTGCCGTCAACACGTCGTGCGAACGGCAGTAGCATTTGGCCACTTCCACCATGCGATCGTCGTCGCCCAGCATCCGCGCCTCTGAGCGCCGGATCTTGTGGAGACGGCCGGTCCGCAACTCCACGGTGTCGTATTCCGAATGAGCCAAGTCTGATGAATTCATGGCAGCCGCCCAGCAGTATATCCAAAGCTCCACACACCTGGAGCAGACCCGGTTCACACTTTCCCGCGCCGGGCGTCTACTCTCTAGAACATGGAGGCGGAGACACAAGGGCTCGTCGAGGCCGCCCAACGTGGTGATCGCGCCGCCTTTGGCTCGCTCTATGAGCACTACAGTCGAATGGTCAACGCTGTCCTGCTGGCCCGCGTGCACCGCCAGGAGACCGGCGACCTGGTCCACGAGGTCTTCCTGCAGGCCTGGCGGGCGCTCCCATCCTTGCGGGAGCCGGCAGCCTTCCCGGGCTGGCTGGCGCGCATCGCCCGCAATAAGGCGCTCGATTTCTACCGCCGCGCTCGGCAGGAGGAGGAATTGCCACTCACACTGGAAGGAGGCAGCCGCCCCGGCGAGGACGGCCACTACATCCTGGCCATGGTGCGGAGTCTGCCGGAAGCCTATCGCGAAACTTTGCTGATGCGGCTTGTGGAAGGGCTAACGGGCCCGGAAATAGCCGCCCTTACCGGACTCACCCACGAGTCGGTTAGAGTTAACCTGTCGCGGGGCATGAAGATGCTGCGCGAGAAACTGGCCCCGGGCTCGTGGGAAGCCGGACCCAGTGCGGAGAGACAGTCATGAGCGACTGGCGGGACGAAGAACTCGAGCGGATCGAACGTGCGTTGCGCCCGTTGCGCTATCAGCCGCGGCGCGCTGAGCTGGAGGCGCGCCTCGATCCAAGAGTCGAGTCCGGTTCCGTACGTCACTGGCCTGTTTGGACTCGTTTTGCCATGGCCGCGGCCCTCTTCCTCACCGTTGGGGCTTCCGTTGCCTGGTATCTCTACCAGCGCTCGCCTGGCTGGGCTATCGCCAGCGCGACCGGCGAGGTCCACCTCGGCACCGGTTCCCGGCTCACCCGAATCCTGCGCACGGGAGAACACTTGGAGACCGGCTCCGGCCGCGTCCTGCTCCGCGTCGGCGACATCGGTGACCTGACCATTGAGAAGAACTCACTCATCCGCCTGCTCGAGGCTTCTCCAGACCATCAGCTCGTCGCGCTGGAGCGCGGTGAGATCAGGGCCAGCATTCTGGCGCCTCCGCGCCAGTTCCAGGTATTGACGCCGTCCGCCAAGGCCGTCGACCTGGGCTGCGCCTACACCCTGCATGTCGACGCGGATGGCAGTGGCCATCTGGAGGTGACCATGGGCTGGGTGAGCTTCGAGGATCGCGGCCGTCAGTCGTTCATCCCCGTCGGCGCTGCCTGCCGCACCCGCAAAGGCCTGGGCCCCGGTACTCCGTACTTCCTGGACGCCGCGCCCGGCTTCGCCCTGGCCCTGGAGATCGTCGACTTCTCCGCCGATCCGCAAGCCCGCATGGCCGCCCGGAAAGCACTGCTCCCCTTGGCCCGCCGCCGCGATGCCCTTACTCTTTGGCATCTGCTCTCGCGAGGCACGCTGGAAGAGCGAACCGTTACCTTGGATCGCTTGATTGCCCTGGCCCCGCTTCCGGTGGGCGTCACTCGAGATGCCATCCTGAACCTCGAACCCGACGCTCTGCAGCGCCTCTGGGATGGCTTGCTGCTCGGCCCGGGAGAGGCGTGGAAGCTGTGGGGCTTCACACCGCTTCCGGCGCCGATCGTGCGCCATTAGTTCTTGTCACAAGTGTCCGCACTCGGGGCAGGTCACCCGCTGTGCCGATATGCCAGACTGATCGCATGGCGTCTCCGAAGATCGAAGTCCTCATCCCCCACGACGAAATCCAGGCCCGCATTGCCGCCTTGGGTGCGCAGATCACCGCCGATTACGAGGGACGCTCTGTTGTCCTCGTGGGTGTCCTGAAGGGCTCCTTCATGTTCCTGGCCGACCTGGTGCGCCACATCGACCTGCCCCTGCGTATTGAGTTCATCGGAACCAAGAGCTACGAGGGAACCACCACTTCCGGCCAAGTCCAGCTCACCAAAGATCTCGACAAGCCGATTCAGGATGAGGATGTGCTCCTGGTGGAGGACATCATCGACACCGGGCTGACGCTCAACTACCTGCAGCACGTCATGTCCCAGCGCGCGCCCCGTTCTCTCAAAATTGCGTCCTTCCTCGACAAGCCTTCCCGCCGCCGCATCGCCGTCGAGGGCGACTACATCGGCTTCACCATCGAGGACAAGTTCGTCATCGGCTACGGCCTGGACTTCAACCAGCGCTATCGCAACCTCAAAGACCTCTGCATCCTGGTTCCCTGACGCGCTGCGTTCTGGACCGGCAGCGTTCGGCGGCTTCCTGGCTGACATCTGAAATACTATATATTGGCATCATGAAGCGTCGCGACCTGTTCACCGCATTCCCCTTCACGGGCTACTCCCTCGCCGTGATGGCTCAGGATCTGCTGGCTCAGGAGCGGCCCTCCGGCAAGCCCAACTTCGATATCATCGCGCCGCCTCGCAACCGCCCCAAATCGATTCCGCACGAGCCTAACATGACGCTCGTTGAGCTTCAGGCCGACGTATTCGTCGCTGGAGGTGGACTCGCCGGCGTCTGCGCTGCACTTGCCGCCGCCCGGAACGGAGCCCGCGTCGTCCTCGTCCAGGACCGCTCGCGCCTCGGGGGCAATTCCTCCAGCGAAGTCAAGATGCATGTCGTCGGCGCCAATTCCCACAGAAGCCGGCCCGGTTGGCGCGAGGGCGGACTGGTTGAGGAGATCCGTCTCGACGACGCCGCCGGCAATCCCCAGCGCAGCTTTGAAATGTGGGACATGCTGCTCTACGACAAGGTCATCAGCGAGAAGAACATCACCCTGCTGCTGGAAACCACACTCTACTCCGTGGTTAAGAAGGGCGAGGCCATTGACTGCGTCATGGCGCGCTGCGACAAGAGCGAACACCTTTACCGTGTCCACGCCCCCCTCTTCGTCGACTGCACCGGAGACTCCCGCCTCGGCTTGGAAGCCGGGGCTCTCATGCGCACCGGCCGCGAAACCCGCTCGGAGTTCAACGAATCGTTGGCTCCGGAAAAGGCGGACGAAGAAACCCTCGGGTCCAGCATCCTCTTCACCTCGCGGAACTATGGCCGGCCCATGCCGTTCACGCCGCCCACGTGGGCCCGCAAAGTCACGCGCGAGCAACTCCGCTTCCGGCCCACCAAGACCTGGGAATACGGCTATTGGTGGGTGGAGTGGGGCGGCGATCTGAATACCATCTGGGACAACGAGCGCATTCGTTACGAGCTGTTGGCCATCGCGCTCGGTGTCTGGGACTACATCAAGAACAGCGACAATCATCCCGACTCTGCCAATTGGGCACTCGACTGGTTAGGCATGATGCCCGGCAAGCGGGGTAGCCGGCGTATGGTCGGTGACCACCTGATCACCCAGCACGACCTGCTCAAGGGCGATTTCGACGATGCGGTCGCCATCGGCGGCTGGCCAATGGACGATCACCCACCCGGGGGCTTTGATCGCTCGGATCTGCCGCCCAACACCGTGTTGAGGACGCCCGAAGTTTACAACATCCCTCTGCGCGCGCTCTACAGCAAGAACGTACCAAACCTGATGATGGCCGGCCGCAATATCAGCGCCACGCACGCGGCGTTCACATCCACCCGCGTGATGGCCACCTGCGCCTGCGTCGGCCAGGCGGTGGGCACCGCAGCCGCGCAGTGCATCTCGGCAAAGATCCTACCCCGCCAGTTGGCGCAGGACCGCAACCGCGTCGTCCATCTCCAACAGACCCTGCTCCTCCAGGATCAATCCCTGCGCGGCGTGAAGAATGAAGATCCTCTGGACCTCGCCCGCCGCGCCAAAGTGCAGGCCTCCGGCAGCGAGGAGCACTATCCCTCTGAGAACGTGGTGGATGGATGGGTCCGGGACATCCCTGGCCGTGAGATTCACCAGTGGGCCGGGCGGCTGAGCCAGGACGGTGCGTGGATCAAGCTGAAGTGGCCGCAACCCGTCACGGTTTCCTCGGTCCAACTAACCTTCGACACCGGCTTCCAGCGGGAGCTCATGCTCTCCGGTTCGGATGATGTGACCAAAAACACGATCCGCGCGCCGCAACCGGAGACAGTCAGGGATTACCGCATCCTTGCCGGCGACAAAGAGGTCGCCGTCATGCAAGGCAACCACCAGCGATTGCGACGTCATCAGTTCGCCGCGGTTACGACAGACCGCGTTCGGCTTCACATCACGGCTACGAACGGCAGCGAACTGGCGCGGCTATTTGAGATTCGCTGCTACGCGTGATCGGCGAGATCAGAAGTGGCGGGGCAGGTGCATCACTTTGAAGAGTGGTTCGCCCGCACCCCACACCAGCAGGAACAGAAACGCACTGCCCAACGCTATGTCGTAGTTACGTCCGGCTTCCTGCGCCAAGGGCGGCATCAAGCCCAGCCCCAGCGCCACTGCCACGGCGAGTACATGCCAATACCAGCGGATATGGCTGAACCGCCACAACAGGAAAATGGCAACGGCCATCGAGACCAGGTAGGAACACACAACAACAGTACTGCTCATGGTTACCTCCCAGCCGTACCGGAGGAACCAGATCGCCCGCTTCCTTCCGGCCGCGGCTCTACTGCGCCTTCACTATAGCGCCGGTACCGGTGGTGTCAATGGGCTGTCTCGACCGGATCCCCTTCCATGACCCACTCCAGGTTGAAGTGCGCGTGGCGGATCGTCTTATGCGGTTCCGTCGCCGGCAGATGGTTGAGAAACACGCTATAGCTCGCATGAATCGTCCCGTCCGGCGCCTGTACGATCGCCGGGTAGTGGAACGAACCCGGCTTCTCGGCCCGCTTGTCCAACTCAATATGGCGGTTCCACTTCCACGTTTTGCCTTCGTCGTTCGACAGTGAAAGGCACAGCGAATACCGGCCCTTCTCCGTATCGTTGTTGATCATCAGCCAGCGTCCGTCCTTCAGCGTCAACACCTCGACGCCCGTCCCGGAATTCGGTATGTCCGTGTCCTCCGCGAACGTCCAGGTCTCACCGCTATCCTTCGACTCACTCGCCATCAGACGCTTTGGCGGCGGCCCATTGTCCCGCATGTAGGCCACCAGCCCGCCGTCCTTCTTAATTCCGAATGTCGGCTGGATGTTGCCGTTGCCCACGATGGGGTCAGAAGCATGCCAAGTCAATCCGTTGTCGTCGCTGATAGCAGCAAGGCTGATGCTGTAGCCGTCGGAATACAACCCCACTACGATCCGGCCTGACGCCAGTTGCACCGGATGCGGCCTGTTCATCCAGCCCATCCGGGAAAAGTATTTGTCCTTGGCCTTCTCCAACTCCCGCTTCCAGTAATCACCT